>MEMN01000228.1:0-7248 GCA_001767945.1 Alphaproteobacteria bacterium RIFCSPHIGHO2_12_FULL_66_14
CGGCGCAGCCCTCTGGGCAGGTGGGTCGGGGGTCGGCGGACCGGCGATCCTGCGGGCGCAGACCTCTCCCAAAGTGAACGTGAGCCATGGCTTCGCCATGCACGGCGTGCCGAAGTATGCCGCCGACGCCGGCCCGCCCGACTATCTCAACCCCGATGCCCCGAAGGGCGGTGCGGTCAGGCTGGGCGCACGCGGAACGTACGACTCGCTACACCCGTTCATCGTGAAAAGCGTGCCGGCGGCGGGCATCACGTCGATCTGGGACACGCTATGCTGGAACTCACGCGACGAAGCGTCGACCGAGTACGGGCTGATCGCCGAAACCATCGAATGGCCGGAAGACCGCTCCTGGGTGGCGTTCACGCTCCGCCCGCAGGCGCGATGGCACGACGGCAGCCCGATCACCGTCGAGGACGTGATCTTCACCCTCGACATCCTGAAGGCCAAGGGGTCGCCCAACTTCGCCTTCTACTATCATGACGTGCTCAAGGCCGAAAAAACGGGCGAGCGCAAAGTCCTGTTCACCTTCCGCGACAGCAGCAACAAGGAACTGCCGCTGATCATCGGGCAGCTCCCCATCCTGCCGTCCAAATGGTGGGCCAGCCGCGACTTCGAGAAGGTTTCGCTCGAGATCCCGCTGGGCAGCAGCGCCTACCGCGTCGACACGTTCGACGTCGGGCGCTCGATCGCCTACCGCCGGGTCGACGACTGGTGGGCGAAGGACCTCTGGATGAACCGCGGCCGCAACAACTTCGAGGTCATCCGCTACGAATACTACCGCGACGTCACGGTGCAGTTCGAGGCCTTCAAGGGTGGCGATCTCGATATCCGGCAGGAGAACATCGCCCGCAACTGGGCCACCGCCTACGACATACCGCCGGTGCGCGACGGCCGCATCCAGCGGGCCGTGATCCCGCACGAATTGCCGACCGGCATGCAGTGCTTCGCCTTCAACACCCGCCGCGACTATTTCAAGGATCGTCGCGTGCGCGAGGCGATCGCCACGATGTTCGACTTCGCCTGGACCAACAAGAATCTGTTCTACGGGATGTACAAGCGCAACATCTCGTTCTTCGGCAATTCGGAGCTCGCCTCGTCCGGTCTGCCGACCCCCGCCGAGCTCAAGTACCTCGAACCGTTGCGCGGCAAGATCCCCGACGAAGTCTTCACCAAGGAGTTCAAGCCTCCGGAGCTGGACGGAACCGGCAACATCCGCGACCTGGCGCGCCGGGCGCTGGCGCTCCTCAAGCGGGCCGGCTGGGAGATCAAGGACGGCAAGATGACGGAGACGAAGACCGGCAGGAAGCTTGCGTTCGAGATGCTGCTGAGCGATGCCAGCTTCGAGCGCGTCGTCCTGCCCTACAAGCAGGGCCTCGAGCGCATCGGCATCGACATGAACGTGCGCACCGTCGACACGGCGCAGTTCAAGCGCCGCGAGGACGAATTCGACTTCGACATGATCGTCGACAGCTTCGGTCAGTCGCTGTCGCCGGGCAACGAACAGCGCGATTTCTGGGGCTCGAAGGCAGCCGACAGCAAGGGCGGCCGCAACACGGTCGGCATCAGGGACGCCGCGATCGACAGCCTGATCGACACCCTCATCGCCGCTCCCGATCGCGAAAGCCTGATCAACGTCACGCGCGCGCTCGATCGCGTGCTGCTGTGGAGCCACTTCGTGGTCCCCAACTGGCATAGCAACACGGCCTACGTCGCCTACTGGAACCGCTTCGGGCTGCCGGCAAAGAGCGCCCGCTACGCCCCCGTCGCCTTCGACACCTGGTGGATCGACGAGGCGAAGGACCGAGCCCTGCAACGCGGCGAGAGGAAGTAGGCGGCCGACAGCCCATGCTCGCCTACATCCTGCGTCGTCTGATGCTGGTGGTGCCGACCCTGCTCGGCATCATGGTGGTCAATTTCATCATCATCCAGGCGGCTCCCGGCGGCCCGGTCGAGCAGATGCTGGCTCAGATACAGGGGACGTCGGTGGGTGCCACCGAGCGGTTCTCGGGCAGCGCCTCGGGCGGCGAGACGGTACAGCGCCCGCAGACCGACCCGGGCAGCGGCGCCGGCGGCTACCGTGGCGCTCGCGGCCTGCCCAGGGAGTTGATCGAGCGCATCGAGAAGATGTACGGCTTCGACAAGCCGGTCTACGAGCGGTTCCTGCTGATGATGAAGAACTATCTCGTGTTCGATTTCGGCGAGAGTTTCTTCCGCAACAGGCGCGTCGTCGACCTGGTGATCGAGAAGATGCCGGTGTCGATCTCGCTCGGCCTGTGGACCACGCTGCTGATCTATCTCGTGTCGATCCCGCTCGGCATCGCCAAGGCGGTTCGCGACGGCTCGCGCTTCGACGTATCGACGTCCACCACCCTGATCATGCTGAACGCGATCCCCGGATTCCTGTTCGCGCTGCTGCTCGTCGTGGTGTTCGCAGGCGGCAGCTACTTCAAGTGGTTTCCGTTGCGCGGTCTGGTGTCGGACGACTGGAGTTCGCTCGGCCTGGTCGACAAGGTTCTCGACTATTTCTGGCACATGGCCCTGCCGATTGGCGCCATGGTGATCGGCGGGTTCGCGACCCTGACGTTCCTCACCAAGAATTCGTTTCTCGAGGAGATCAACAAGCAGTACGTGCTGACCGCCCGCGCCAAGGGGCTGGTCGAGCGCCGCGTGCTCTACGGTCACGTCTTCCGCAACGCCATGCTGATCGTGATCGCGGGCTTTCCCGCCGCCTTCGTCGGCATCCTGTTCACGGGCTCCCTGCTGATCGAGGTGATCTTCTCGCTCGACGGCATCGGCCTGCTCGGTTTCGAGGCGGCGCTCAACCGCGACTATCCGGTCATGTTCGGAACGCTCTACTTCTTCGGGCTGATCGGCCTCGTCATGGGCATCCTGGGCGACCTCATGTACACCGTCGTCGATCCGCGCATCGACTTCGAGGCGCGTTCCTGATGAGTCCGCTCAGCCGCCGGCGCCTTGCCGCCTTTCGCGCCAGCCGGCGCGGCATGGTCTCGCTCGTCGTCTTCGGTCTTCTCTTCTTCGTGTCGTTGTTCGCCGAGCTTCTCGCCAACAACAAGCCGATCCTGATCCGCTACGACGGGGCGTTCTACGTCCCCATGCTCAGGGACTATCCCGAGACGACGTTCGGCGGCGAGTTCCCGACCAATACGGTCTACACCGACGACGAGGTGCAGAAGCTGATCCACGACAAGGGCTGGATCCTGTGGCCACCCATCCCCTACAGCTACGACACGGTCCTCAAGGGCGACGGCCGGAAGGCCCTCCTGCCGCCGTCGTGGGCGCATCCGCTCGGCACCGACGACCAGGCCCGCGACGTTCTCGCCCGCCTGATCTATGGTTTCCGCATCTCGGTCCTGTTCGGCCTCGCCCTCACCCTCCTGAGTTCGATCGTCGGCATCGCCGCCGGCGCCTTTCAGGGCTATTTCGGCGGCCTGGTCGACCTGGTCTTCCAGCGCTTCCTCGAGATCTGGTCGAGCATGCCGACCCTCTACCTGCTCATCATCCTGGCGAGCTTCATCGAACCCAGCTTCTGGGTGCTGCTCGGCATCATGCTGCTGTTCAGCTGGATGGCGCTGGTCGGCCTGGTGCGGGCGGAGTTCCTGCGCGGACGCAATTTCGACTATGTGCGGGCCGCCCGGGCGCTGGGCATGCTGGACGTCCGCATCATGTTCCGGCACATCCTGCCCAACGCCATGACCGCGAGCCTCACCTTCCTGCCTTTCATCCTGGCCGGCTCCGTCACCACCCTGACGTCGCTCGATTTCCTGGGGTTCGGCCTTCCGGTGGGCTCGCCGTCGCTGGGCGAGCTGCTCCTTCAGGGCAAGAACAACCTCAACGCGCCGTGGCTGGCCTTCACTGGGTTCTTCATCATCGCGCTCATGCTGTCGCTGCTTGTGTTCATCGGCGAAGCGGTGCGCGACGCGTTCAATCCGCGCAAGGTGCTGGCGTGAGCAACCCTGCCCTGCTCCAGATCCACGACCTGTCGGTGACATTCGGCGCCGGCGACAGCGCCGTGCGCGCGGTGCGCGGCGTCAGCTTCGACATTCACCGCGGCGAGACCCTGGCGCTGGTCGGCGAGTCCGGCTCAGGCAAGTCGGTGACGGCGCTCTCGATCCTGCAGCTGCTGCCCTATCCGATGGCCAGGCACCCCACGGGCAGCATCCGCTTCCAGGGCCGCGAACTGGTGGGGGCCCCGGCGCGCGAACTGCTGGCCGTGCGCGGCAACCGCGTGTCGATGATCTTCCAGGAGCCGATGACCTCGCTCAATCCGCTGCACACGATCGAGCGGCAGGTGAACGAGGTCCTGATCCTGCACAAGGGCCTGTCGCAGGGCGCCGCGCGCCAGCGCACGCTCGAACTGCTGGACCAGGTCGGCATTCCCGAGGCCGCCAAGCGGCTCGACGCCTATCCGCACCAGCTTTCGGGCGGCCAGCGCCAGCGGGTGATGATCGCCATGGCGCTCGCCAACGAGCCCGACCTGCTGATCGCCGACGAGCCCACGACGGCGCTCGACGTCACCATCCAGGCGCAGATCCTGAAGCTGCTAAAAGCCCTGCAGGCGCGTTACGGCATGGCGCTGCTGTTCATCACCCACGACCTCGGCATCGTCCGCAAGATGGCCGACCGCGTGTGCGTCATGACCCAGGGCAGGATCGTGGAGCAGGGCCCAGTGGCCCAGGTCTTCGACGACCCGCAGCACAGCTACACGCAGCACCTGTTGTCGGCGGAGCCCAAGGGGCGGCCGGCCGTTGCCGATCCCGCCGCTCCCGAGATCCTGCGCCTCGACGACGTCAAGGTGCACTTCCCGATCAAGCGCGGCCTGCTGCGCCGCACGATCGGGTATGTGAAGGCGGTCGATGGCGTCAGCATCACCCTGCGCCAAGGCCACACGATCGGCCTGGTGGGCGAGTCCGGATCGGGCAAGACGACGCTCGGCCTCGCCCTGCTGCGGCTCGAGAAGAGCGAAGGCGGCATCCGGTTCGACGGCCAGGATCTGCAGAAGCTCGGTTCGCGCGAATTGCGCGCGCTGCGCCGGCAGATGCAGATCGTCTTCCAGGATCCCTTCAGTTCGCTCAGCCCGCGCATGTCGGTCGGCGAGATCGTGGGCGAGGGCCTGGAGGTCCACCGCATCGGCACCGCGGCCGAGCGCAGCCGGGCGATCGACCAGGCGCTCGGCGAGGTCGGACTGGAAGTGGCGGCCCGCGAACGCTACCCGCATGAATTCTCGGGCGGCCAGCGCCAGCGCATCGCGATCGCCCGTGCCCTGGTGCTGAAGCCGCGCTTCATCGTGCTCGACGAACCGACATCGGCATTGGACATGAGCGTGCAGGCCCAGATCGTCGATCTGCTGCGTGACCTGCAGACCCGGCACGGGCTGGCATATCTTTTCATAAGCCATGATCTAAAGGTCGTGCGGGCGCTTGCCGACGAGGTCGTCGTATTGCGCCATGGCAAGGTCGTCGAACGCGGCACGGCCAAGCAGGTCTTCGAGGCACCCCAGACGCCCTATACACAGGCGTTGATCGCCGCCGCGTTCGATCTCGAAGCCATCGGCGCCGAAGGCCAGGCGGTTGCCGTCTGAGGTCTTTCAGCTGTGCATCGGCTAGCGGTAGACTTGGCCACCGATAGCGGCAAGTCTAGCGGCCAAGTCGGGAAGACACCGACATCGGACCCCTGACGAAGCACATTGGGAGGAGTCCTCGGATGACCGGATTCCGTCGCGGCCTGTTGGCCGCCGCCATCGCCTTCGCGGCCATGACCTCTGCCGGCGCGCAGCCCGTCACGATGACACTCGGCACGGCGTCGGTCGGCGGAACCTATTTCGTCTATGGCGGCCTCGTCGCCGACCTGCTGACCAGCAAGGCCGGCATTCCGGTCACGACGCGGCAGACCCAGGGTCCGAACCAGAACGTGATCCTGGTGGACGAAAAGAAGATCGAACTCGGCATGACGACGATGGGCGTGGCGCTCCAGGCGTTGCAGGGCTCCGCCGCCTGGACCAAGGGAAGGAAGTACGAGAACATTCGTGCCCTGTTTCCGATGTACGATACGCCCCTGCAGTGCGTGGCGCTCAAGAAGTCCGGCATCGCGAGCTTCCGGCAGCTCGACGGCAAGACGGTCGGCGCCGGGCCCAAAGCCGGCACGGCCGGGACCTACTTTCCCCTGATCTTCGACGCGCTCGGCATGAAGGCGATGGTCCGCTACGGCCAGGGCGGCGATATGGGCAACCAGCTCAGCGACGGTATTCTCGACGCCTTCTGCTTCGGCGCCGGCACGCCGATTCCGATCTTCAGCCAGCTCGATGCCGAGAAGGATGTCGTCTTCTTCACCTGGACCGACGCCGACATCGCCGCGATCCGCGGCAAGATCACCGAATTTTCCGAATCGCTGGTCCCGAAGAGGACCTACAAGCAGCAGACCGCGGACCAGAAGACCGTCGGCCTCTACAATTTCGCCCTCGCCCACAAGGGCATGGCCGACAACGTCGCCTACACAATCACCAGGACCGTGCTCGAGAACAGCGCGCGGCTGACCAAGGGCCACCCGGCCGCCAGGGAAACCATCGCGGCCAATGCCACGCGCAATGCGTTTCTGCCTTTCCATCCCGGCGCGGTGCGCTATTACAAGGAGAAGGGCGTCAAGCTCGATCCGGCGACCCTGCCGAAGTAGGCTGCCGAAGTAGAAGGATTTCAATGGCCGGCGCTATTGCCTACATCAGCCGCGACACTGACGGCGTACTCTGGAAGAAGGCGCTCGAAGCCGCGTTCGGGCCGGTCGATTTCCGCACCCTCGACGCTCTCGGCGACAAGGCCGACATCGAGGTGGCGCTGGCGTGGAAGCCGCCGCGCGGGCTGATCGCGTCCTTGCCCAACGTGAAGATGATCGTGTCGCTGGGCATGGGCGTCGACCATCTGCTGGCCGACGACCAATTGCCCGAGGGCGTGCCGATCACCCGCATCATGGACGATGGCCTCGTGGGCCAGATGAGCGAGTACGCGATCTACTGGGCGCTCCGGCACCACCGCGACATCGACAAATATGCGGCGAGCCAGCGGGCGAAGCAGTGGAAGCCCGAGGACTTCGTCGACACCATCCATCGCCGCATCGGCATCCTGGGCCTGGGCACGATCGGCCAGGACACCGCGAACAAGTTCGCGGCGCTGGGTTTCCCGACGGCGGGCTGGAGCCGGACGCAGAAGTCGCTGCCCGGCATCGAGACCTTCCACGGTC
>MEMN01000228.1:7278-7449 GCA_001767945.1 Alphaproteobacteria bacterium RIFCSPHIGHO2_12_FULL_66_14
GCGACATCCTGGTCAACGTGCTGCCGCTCACCCGCGAGACGCGCGGCATCCTGGACGCGGAGGCCTTCGCGGCGCTGCCCAAGGGAGCCTACGTCATCAACATGGCGCGCGGCGGGCACGTGGTCGACGAGGCGCTGCTGGCGGCGCTCGATTCAGGCCACTTGAGCGGCG
>MEMN01000228.1:7457-12236 GCA_001767945.1 Alphaproteobacteria bacterium RIFCSPHIGHO2_12_FULL_66_14
GACGTGTTCAACACCGAGCCGCTGCCGCCGGAGCACCGCTACTGGACGCATCCCAAGGTGCAGGTGACGCCGCATATCGCGGGCGCCACCAACCCGCGCACGGCATCGCCGGGGGTGATCGAGAACATCCGGCGACTCAAGGCCGGCAAGCCGCTGATCCACACGGTCGACGCCAAATCCGGCTACTGAACCGGACAACTTCTGACACTCGAACGCCTATTTTTCGAATCTGTCCTCGATTGTCCGGAAGATCGCGCGCGCCGCCTGGGCCTCGCCGCCCTCGGGCCGGCCGGGCCGGCTGGTGTTGTTCCAGGCCATCATGTCGAAATGCGCCCACGGCACGTCGTCGGGCACGAAGGCCTGGAGATAGAGCGCCGCCGTGATGGCGCCGCCGAAGCCGCCGGCCGAGACGTTGTTGAGATCCGCCACCCGGCTGTCGAGCAGGCGCCGATAACCCTGGAACAGCGGCATCCGCCACATCGGATCGGTCACTTCCCGGCCCGACGCCAGGAGATCGTCGGCCAGATCGTCGTCGTTGCAGAACAGCGCCGGCAGGTCGGTGCCCAGCGCCACCCGCGCCGCGCCGGTCAAGGTCGCGCAATCGACCATCATGGCGGGCTTCTCCGACGCGCCCTCGTGCAGCGCGTCGCAGAGGATCAAACGGCCCTCGGCGTCGGTGTTGCCGATCTCGACCGACAGCCCCTTGCGCGTCGGCACCACGTCGAGCGGCCGGAAGGCGTTGCCCGCGACGCTGTTCTCGACCGCCGGCACCAGCACCCGCAGACGCACCGGAAGTTTCGCCGCCATCACCATCGAGGCCACCGCCAGCACCGTGGCCGCCCCGCCCATGTCCTTCTTCATGTTGAGCATGCCGGCCGCGGCCTTGAGATCGAGCCCACCGGTGTCGAAACACACGCCCTTGCCCACCAGCGTCACCTTGGGATCGCTCTCCTTGCCCCACACCAGATCGATCAGCCGCGGCGCCCGCGTGCTGGCGCGACCGACGGCATGGATCATCGGATAATTCTGCTTCAGGAGATCGTCGCCCACGATCACCTTCACTTTGGCCTTGTGCGCCTTGCCCAATTCCTGCGCCGCTGCCGCAAGCTCGGCCGGCCCCATGTCGGACGACGGCGTGGTGATGAGATCCCGCGCCATCGAGATCGCCTCGATCGCAGCCGTCGCGCGCGCCTTGTCTGCCGCCGCCGGCCACACGAAGCGCGGCCCCGGCTTGGCCTTCTTCGCCTTGTAGCGGTCGAACCTCCAGGCGCCGAGGCCGAGCGCCACCATCACGTCGGTCATGGCGACCGGCGCCGAGTCCGACACGAACTTCCAGACCGCGGCCGGCAGCTTCGACGTGAGCCCGCCGAAATCCCACAAGGTCGGTGTGGCCGGAACGACCAGCACGGCACCCGCCGCCTTGCCGTCGCGGCCCGGCAGCACGGCGACGTCGCCGCCGGACCCCGACACGCCCGTCGATTCGATCCAGCCGCGCCGCGCCGCGGACTGCTCCCTGAGCCAGGCCCGCCACTTCGGCTGGCTGACAAACTGCACAGGAAGAGAAGAAGAAGAGCGGTCGACGAAAGGCAACGACATGGCCATGCTCACCATTCTGTAATGATCCATTCAAGAGTGCCGGCCAAACTGTACGGCTGGCAAGGAGGGCGTATGGCGGATTTCACCCTGGTGGTCGGCAACAAGAACTACTCGTCGTGGTCGATGCGCGGCGGGCTGATGGTGCGCATCGCCGGCATCGAGGTCGACGAAATCGTGATCCCGCTCGACCTGCCCGAGACGCAGGCCGCGATCCGCAAGCATTCGCCGTCGGGCCGCGTCCCGGTGCTGCTGCACCGCGGCCTCGCCGTCTGGGAGTCGCTGGCCATCGCCGAATATCTGAACGACATCAAACCCGAAGCGGCCCTGTGGCCGGCCGCCGTGGCGGCGCGGGCCCATGCCCGCTCGATCGCGACCGAGATGCACGCAGGCTTCATGGACCTGCGCACCAACATGCCGATGAACATCCGCGCCTCCTTTCCCGGCAAGGGCATGACCCCCGGTGTCCGCGCCGATATCGAGCGCATCACCTCGATGTGGCGCGACTGCCGCAAGCGCTTTGCCGGCGCCGCCGACAAGGACGACGGCTTCCTGTTCGGCACCTTCGGCGCCGCCGACGCCATGTATGCCCCGGTCGTCACCCGTTTCCGCACCTACGGCGTGCCGCTCGACGCCGATTCGGAGGCCTACGCCACCGCCGTGCTGGCCCATCCCGCGGTCAAGGAATGGGTCGACGCGGCGAAGAACGAGCCCTGGCTGATCGATCAGTACGAGCTGAAGTAGGCGGCACGTTCGACACACGCCCGATCGAGTTGGCCGCGGAGGCCGATGACCACCAGCGTGCCCGGCGTCGCCCCGGCGGGCGCGTCGGCGATCTCGAAGCGGCGGCCGACGACCTGCAGGATCGCCAGCCGGCCGGTCGTGTCGCGGAGGCAGCCCTTGGCGCGCAGAACGCCGGCGTCGGGCGCCGTGAGCGCGCGGGCCAACTGCCCGACATCGACGGCGCGATCGAGTGTCAATTCGAGGGACTCGTAGAGCACCGAGGCCGCGACTCCGCCCGGTGTGCGCAGGAGGCTCGATAGACGCTCACCCGCGCCGCCACCCAACCCCAGGACCAGTTCGGCCGGCACCACGGAGCGCTCCGCCGGCACCACGCGGCCGTTCGGCGCCTGATCTTCCGCCCAGCGCGCCGTCTCGTCCCGCGCCGCGTCGCCCACCAGGTCGCAGCGGTTCAGGATCACCAGCTCGGCGGCGGCGAGCTGGCGGGTGATGGTGTCGCCGAGATAGGCGTCGGCCGCTTGGCGGCGTACCGTCTCGGCATCGGCCAGCACCACGGTGCCGTCGAGCGCATAGCCCTGCAGCAGGCCGACGGCGCTCGCCACCATGCCCGGCAGCGCCACGCCCGAGGTCTCGATCAGCACGCGGTCGATGCCGGGCCGCCGCCGCGGCAGCTCGAGCAGCGCCTCCATGAGGTCGCTGCCGTAGCTGCAGCAGATGCAGCCGCCGGAAATCTCCAGCGTGTCGCCGCCATCGTCACCATCGCTGCCGACGATGAGGTCGCGGTCGATCGGCAGCGCGCCGAAGTCGTTCACCAGCACCGCGAGGCGCAGCCCCTCGGCGGTGCGCAGCAGATGATTGACCAGGGTCGTCTTGCCGGCGCCGAGGTAGCCGCCGATCACCGTCACGGGTATCGGTGCGCTCACGCCTCGCCGGCGGCAAAGACGCGGCCGCCCTGCACCGTGCCCCAGATGCGGACGTCCTTGAGGCGCTCCGCCCCGATCTCCAGCGGATCGTCTTCCAGCACCGCGAAGTCGGCGCGCTTGCCCGCCTCGATCGAGCCGATCTCGCCGTCGAGCCGGAGCGTGTAGGCCGCGCCCAGCGTGATGGTGCGCAGCGCATCGGCGACACCGATGCACTCCTCGGTGCCGAGCGTCCGGCCCGACGCCGTGCGCCGGTTGACGGCAGCCCAGGCGGTGAACAGCGGCCCCAGCGGCGTCACCGGCGCGTCGGAATGGATGGCCATCGGCACGCCGGTGGCCAGTGCCGTCGCGCAGGCGTTCATGCGCATCGCCCGTTCCGGCCCGACCGTCGTTTCGTAATGCTGGTCGCCCCAGTAGAAATGATGGTTGGGGAACAGGTTCACGCACATGCCCAGCGCCTTCATGCGGCGGAACTGCGCCCTGTCGGCCAGCTGGCAATGCTGCAAGGTGAATCGATGATCACGCGCGGGCTTCTCCAGCAGCGCGCCTTCCAGGCAGTCGAGCGCCATCTCGGTCGCCTGGTCGCCGTTGGTGTGGCTGTGCACCAGCACGCCCGCCGCCAGCGCGAGGCGGTAGAGGTCGCGGATCGATTCCGGCGGCGTGTACCAGAGGCCGTTGGGCGCGCCGTTGTAATAGCCCGGCCAGCGCAGCCGGGCCGAGAAGCCCTGGATCGAGCCGTCGACGAACAGTTTGATCTGGCCCAGCCGCAGCATCGCCGTCGATTTTTCGCGCAAGGCCAGCACATGCTCGACCGCCTGCTGGGCGGTGATGCCCTGGAAGCGGCGGAACGGCATGATGCGCACCGGAAACCCGGGCTCGCCGGTGACGCGCGTCATCATGGCGACGGCATCGTCGGGCAGCAGGTTGGCGAGATCGGTCGCCGTGGTCACGCCCTGGCGCACGCAGAGCCGGGCGAACTGGCGCAGGCCGGGCTCGTCGTTGGCCAGCACCTCGCGGTCGAAGCCGATGTGCTTGCCGACCAGCGTCATCGCGTCCGGCCCCTTGAGCTCGCCGGTCGGCAGGCCGTCGGCGCCCAAGGGCACGCCGGGATGATTGACGCCCGGCCGCAGCAGTCCCGCCAGCTCGAGGGCGCGGCTGTTGACGTTGAAGATGTGGCCGCTCGCATGCATCACGCCCACCGCCCGCACCGTCGACACCTTGTCGAAGTCCTGTCGCGTGACCCGCCGCGCGCCGTAGTAGATCGGATCGAGGCCCCAGCCCGACAGCGGCTCGGCCCCCGCGCCCAGCCTGGCGTCGCCCGCCTGCAGCCGCGCCACCACCTCCTCGACCGAAGCCGCGCCCGGCCAGAGCTTGCCGTCGGGATCCATGCGGTCGAAGCGGCCGAGATAGAGATAGCGCCAGAAGGTGCCCTCGCTCACATGGCTGTGGCCTTCGACCAGGCCCGGCATCAGCACCTTGTCGGCGAAGCGCGTGCCGAGCGTGTGCGGGCCCCAGCCCGTCAATT
>MEMN01000229.1:0-1328 GCA_001767945.1 Alphaproteobacteria bacterium RIFCSPHIGHO2_12_FULL_66_14
GGGCGGCCTGCAGCACGTTGTCGGCGATGCGCGCGGGGCCGCTCATCTTGGTGACGTCGAGGTAGCGGTTATCGACCAGTTCCATGCCGCAATAGAGGTTGGCGACATGGGCGCGGATGCTCTCGGCGGTGTGCGGCGCGCCGCCGGCCGGCGCGTCCCTGGAAATGCGCGCCAACAGCTCGGGCTCGATGCCGGGTTTCAGCGGCCAGCCCTTCTCGAACACCGCCCCGCTCTCGCGCAACCCGCTCTGGTAGACGCCGGCAAAAACCGGACCCGAGAGTTTCAGCGGCTCGTATTGCTGCGGCAGCGTCAGCGCCACCTTCCAGCCGGCGAATTTGTCGCCGGCGGCAGCGTAAAGGTCATGGACGGCGAACTGCACCTTGTAGGCATCGGCCTCCGAAAGGCCGGCCGTGGCCTGGACGATGTCCATCGGCTTCCTCGAGCGCCTGCCCTCGGCGATCTTCTCGGCCAGTGCGGCGATTTCCTTGGCGTCCACGCGCGTCTCCCTTTTTGTCCCGCCCGCACCCTACCCTCAGCGGGCGGGTGCGGGGAGCAAAAAGGATCAGGCCGCTTTCGCCGCGTGGTACTTGCCGTAGAAGCTCTCGCCCTTGGCTGCCATGTCGCGCAGGAGCTTCGGCACCGCGAACTGGTTGCCGTACTTCTTGGCGAAGGCATCGCATTCGGCGACGAACTTCTTGACGCCGACCTGGTCGATCAGGCTGACGGCGCCGCCGGTCTGCGGCGCGAAACCCAGCCCCATGATCGAGCCGACGTCGCCGTCCTGCGGATCGGTCAGCACCTTCGACTCGAGGCAGCGCACGGTGTCGATCGACTGCACGTAGAGCAGGCGCTTCTTGATCTCGTCCTCCTTGGCGCGCTTGTCCTCGCCCTCGCCGTAGAGCAGCTTGGGATCGGCCGGGAAGTACGTCGCCAGTTCCGGCCACAGGCGCTTCTTGCCGTCGGCGGGATACTCGTAGAAGCCCTTGCCGTTCTTGCGGCCGTAGCGCTCGAGCTTGGTGTGCATCAGCTCGAGCACGTCCTCGGTGCCGGTCGGTTCGTACTTCTGGCCCGAGGCCGCGGCGTCCTTGCGCGCCTGGTCCATGATCTTCCACGAAAGATCGATCGCGACCTCGTCGTTGAGCGACAGCGGGCCCACCGGCATGCCGGCGTAGCGCGCGCAGTTCTCGATCATGGCGGCCGGGATGCCCTCCTTCAGCATGCGGTGGCCCTCGCTGATGAAGGCGCCGCAGACGCGGGAGGTGAAGAAGCCGCGGCTGTCGTTGACCACGATCGGCGTCTTGCGGATCTTCTGCACCAGGTCCATGGCG
>MEMN01000229.1:1368-2239 GCA_001767945.1 Alphaproteobacteria bacterium RIFCSPHIGHO2_12_FULL_66_14
TCTCGACCAGCGGCATCTTCTCGACCGGCGAGAAGAAGTGCAGGCCGATGAAGTTGGCCGGCCGCGACGAGGCCTCGGCCAGGCCGGTGATCGGAAGCGTAGAAGTGTTGGAGGCGAAGACCGCGTCGGCCGGCAGCGACGCCTCGGCCTTCTTCGTGGCCTCTGCCTTGACCTCGCGGTTCTCGAACACCGCCTCGATCACGATCTGGCAATCCTTCAGTGCGCCGAAATCGGGCGTCGCATTGACCTTGGCCAGCATGGCGTCGCGCTTGGCCTGGTCGAGACGGCCGCGCTTCACCAGCTTGTCGAGTTCGGCCGCGATGTGCGCCTTGCCCTTGTCGGCCGCGGCCTGGTCGCGGTCGACCAGCACGATGTCGAGGCCGGCCTGCACCGAGACGGTGGCGATGCCGGCGCCCATCAGGCCGGCGCCCAGCACGCCGATCTTCTTGTACTCCTGCTTCGGCACGCCCTTGGGCCGGCGCACCAGCTTGTTGGCTTCCTGCAGGCCGAAGAACAGCGTGCGGATCATGCTCTTGGCCACGGGATCGCGCAGCAGCGACACGAAATAGCGCGTCTCGACACGCAGGCCGGCATCGAACGGCAGCTGCAGTCCCTCGAAGACACAGCTCATGATCGCCTTGGGCGCCGGATAGACGCCGTTGGTCTTGGCCGCAATCATGGCGCTGCCGCCGATGAAGGTCATGACGCCCGGCGGGCTCCACACCTGGCCGCCGGGGAAGCCCGGCACCTTGAAACCCTTGCGGTCCCACGGCTGCACGGCGCGGCCGTCGATCGCCTTGGCTCCCTTGCCGCCGAATTCCGGCACGACCTGTTCGCTGGCCGGCGCCATCAGCCACGCCTTGGCCTTGGC
>MEMN01000229.1:2264-3745 GCA_001767945.1 Alphaproteobacteria bacterium RIFCSPHIGHO2_12_FULL_66_14
TCGTGGATGAGGCCGAGGCCCTTGGCGGCATCGACCGTGAGATCCTTGCCCTCGAGCAGGATGGGTGCTGCGTTCTGCACGCCGATCAGGCGCGGGATGCGCTGCGTGCCGCCGCCGCCCGGCAGCAGGCCGATCTTGACCTCGGGCTGGCCGACCTTGGTCTTGGGATTGGCCGCCGCGATGCGGTAGTGGCTGGCGAGACAGATCTCGAAGCCGCCGCCCAGCGCCGTGCCGTTGATCGCGGCCACCACCGGCTTGCCGCCGGTCTCCTGGCTGCGAAACAGCTTCTGCAGCTGGCTGAACTGCTCCATCAGCTTGGCCGCGTCCGACGTGTCGACCGCCAGCAGCATTTCGAGATCGGCGCCGGCGATGAAGGAGTCCTTGGCCGAGGTGATGATGATGCCCTTGACCTTGGCATCCTTCATCGCCGTCTCGAGCGCGCCGGCATAGGCGGTGATCGAGGCCTCGTTCAGCACGTTCATGCTGCGGTTCGGCATGTCCCAGGTGATGGTGGCGATGCCGTCGCCGTCGACGTTGTAGTTGATCATGGTGGTCTTCCCTGGCTGCGCTTACACGCGCTCGATGATGGTGGCGGTGCCCATGCCGCCGCCGACGCAGAGCGTGGCGAGGCCGGTCGAGAGGTTGCGGCGCTCGAGCTCGTCGAGCACGGTGCCCAGGATCATGGCGCCGGTGGCACCCAGAGGATGGCCCATGGCGATCGAGCCGCCGTTCACGTTCATCTTGTCGTGCGGCATTTTCAGGATCTGCATGTAGCGCAGCACGACGGCGGCAAAGGCCTCGTTGAGCTCAAACAGGTCGATGTCGCCCACCTTCATGCCGGCCAGCTTCAGCGCCTTCTCCGACGCCGGCGCCGGACCCGTCAGCATGATCGCCGGTTCCGACCCGATCGAGGCGAAGGACCGGATTTTCGCGCGCGCCTTCAGCCCAGCGCGCTCGCCGAACTCCTTGCTGCCGACCAGGATGGCGGCGGCGCCATCGACGATACCGGACGAATTGCCGGCGTGATGGACATGGATCAGCTTCTCGACCTCGGGATAGCGCTGCTGCGCCACCGCATCGAAACCCGGCATGACCTCGCCCTGCATCTTGAAGCTGGGCTCGAGCGCCGCCAGCGTCTGCATGGTCGTGGCCGGCCGCATGTATTCGTCGTGCGCCAGCAGTTCTACGCCGTTCTGGTCCTTGACCGGAATGATCGACTTCTTGAAGTAGCCCTTGTCCCAGGCGGCCTTGGCGCGCTTCTGCGATTCGACGGCATAGGCGTCGACGTCGTCGCGGCTGATGCCGTACTTGGTGGCGATCAGGTCGGCCGACACGCCCTGCGGCACGAAGTACATCGGAATCGCCACGGCGGGATCGATCGCCCAGGCACCGCCGTCGGAACCCATCGGCACGCGCGACATCGATTCGACACCGCCGCCGATCATGGCCTGCGCCTGACCCGACATGACCTGGGCCGCGGC
>MEMN01000229.1:3951-4051 GCA_001767945.1 Alphaproteobacteria bacterium RIFCSPHIGHO2_12_FULL_66_14
AGTCACCTCGTGCAGGGAGCCGTCCTTGCGGCCCTTGCCGCGCGGCGTGCGGACGGCGTCGAAAATGTATGCGTCGGTCATGGCAGGTCTCCTCGTCTCG
>MEMN01000229.1:4110-4460 GCA_001767945.1 Alphaproteobacteria bacterium RIFCSPHIGHO2_12_FULL_66_14
GTAGATCTTCTGCACGCGTGCGTCGGCGTAGAGGCGCGCGATCGGGAATTCCCACATGTAGCCGTAGCCGCCGTGGAACTGCAGGCACTCGTCCACGACCTCGCACTGCAGGTCGGTGGTCCAGTACTTGGCCATGGCGGCGGTGGCGACATCGAGTTCGCCCTTCAAATGCCGCGCGACGCAGTCGTCGACGAAGACGCGCGCGACATGGGCCTTGGTCTTGAGTTCGGCGAGCTTGAAGCGGGTGTTCTGGAAATCGATGATCTGCTTGCCGAAGGCCTTGCGCTCTTTGACATAGGCGATGGTGTGCGTCATCGCCGCCTCGATGGCGGCAATGGCCTGGATGGCGA
>MEMN01000229.1:4477-4731 GCA_001767945.1 Alphaproteobacteria bacterium RIFCSPHIGHO2_12_FULL_66_14
GGCAGCTGCTGCATGAGTTGCACGAAGCCCATGCCGGGCCCGCCGAGCAGATGGTCGGCCGGCACGCGCACGTCCTGGAAGAACAGCTCCGACGTGTCCTGCGCCTTCATGCCGATCTTCTCGAGATTGCGGCCGCGCTTGAAGCCCTCGGCCGTGGTCTCGACCGCAATCAGCGACGTGCCTTTCGCCCCCAATTTGGGATCGGTCTTGGCGACCACGATGACGAGGTCGGCGAGCTGGCCGTTGGAAATGAA
>MEMN01000229.1:4813-5059 GCA_001767945.1 Alphaproteobacteria bacterium RIFCSPHIGHO2_12_FULL_66_14
GGCTCGGTCATGGCGATGGCCGTCACCAGCTCGCCCGAGCAGGCCTTGGGAATCCACTTCTTCTTCTGCTCCTCGGTGCCGTAGTGGAGCAGGTAGGGCACGACGATGTCGTTGTGCAGCGAGAAGGCCGGACCCGAGGCGAGCGCCCGGCCCTGCTCCTCGATCAGGATGGCGCTGTAGAGAAAGTCGGCGCCGGCGCCGCCGTAGGCCTCGGGCATGGTCATGCCCAGAAGCCCCTGCTCGCCC
>MEMN01000229.1:5073-16414 GCA_001767945.1 Alphaproteobacteria bacterium RIFCSPHIGHO2_12_FULL_66_14
CGCGCGGCACGATGCCTTCCTCCTCCCACTTCATATGGAAGGGCGTGACTTCCTTCTCGAAGAACCGCCGGCAGGTGTCGCGGAACATCTCGTGTTCAGGCGTGATATGCGCGGCCAAAGCGGTCACTAGCGTCGTCCTCCAACGATCGATGCTCAGTCTTCTTATGGGAACTGTGGGCCGCCGACGGTTGGTCCGCCAGCGCCCGGGATGTAGTTTACCTTTACGTAAACGTCAACCTCAGGCATACCTCACATTTTGCAGGGATGTGCCGACAGGCGGGTGTCGCAGACGCTGATGCCATCGAGATACTGCTTCGTTCGCTCCAGCTGCGCCGAAGTCGGGACGCCACGGACGGCGCGCTGCACGAGATAGAAGCTGTCGTTACCCTTGATCGCCTTCATCATCGTCGTCTCGGGCTTGCCCGACGAGCCAAGCAACGGACACCGCAGCAGCGTTGTCGCCGAGGCGTAGCCGTTCGTCTTGCCTGTCGCCGCCGGCGTCGCCGTGCTCCCCTTGCAGGCGCCTGCCCATCGCTTCTCCATCGTCGCCAGAAACCGCACCGGATCGAGGTCCTTGCGACTAAGGAAAATCTGCACCGTGACCATCTCGGTCCAATTCTGCACCGTCTCGTTCACCGGCACCCATTCCTGCATGTTCATGCCGTTGCGCGACTCGTTGAAACCGACCTTGAAGCCTTGCGGCAACCCGACCAGCAGATTCTCGTTCTTGAGCTGGCCGTGCGCGGCGGCTCCGAGGCAGAGCAACGAGGCAAACGCAATCGTCGACAAGCAGTAACGGATTGCCATCGTACGTCGTCCTACTCCACCGTCGTCGCACTCATCCCCAGCATCGCGCGGCGGCGCAGCCACTGGCTCGGCCGATAGCGGTCATCGCCGGTGATGGCCTGCATCTGGACCAGGATCTCGTGGCACTCCTTGACGCCCATCCAGTCGGCCAGCGCCAAAGGTCCGCGCGGATAGTTGAGGCCGAGGGTCATCGCCGTGTCGACGTCGGCGGCCGAGGCGATGCCGATCATCGCCATCTCGCAGCCGAGGTTGGCGATCATCGCGCACATGCGCTGGGCGATGAAGCCGGGCGAGTCCTTTATCACCGTGATCTTGGCGCCTGATTTGGCGAGCAGCGCGACCGCGGCGTCGCGCACGCCCGCGTCGGCGCCGGGCGCGGTCATCACCGTGAGGCGCTTGGCCGTATCGCCGGTGAGATCGACGGCGATGGTGCGCTTGGGATCGAGGCCGAGCTCGATCGCCGTCGTGGTGCAATCCTTGCCGATCGGCGCCACCAGGATCGGACTCTTGCCGTCGTCGGCGCCCAGCATCTTGGCGCCGTCGCCCGCGATCAGGCCCACCAGCTTCTTGTTGTGCGTGTCCATGATGACGACGCTCGAGGCCGGCACCACCGAGGTCGGGTGGTCGGCGCCAGGATCGACCTTGGCACCCTTGGCATCGTAGCTGTACCAGCCGCCGCCGGTCTTGCGGCCGAGTCGGCCCGCTGCATAAAGGCTCTCATGATAGGGGCTGGGCGTCATGCGCCGGTCGTGGAAGAAGCCTTCGTAGATGATCTTGCGCGCCGGGAAGTTCACGTCGATGCCGGTGAGGTCCATCAGCTCGAACGGCCCCATGCGGAAGCCGCAGCTGTCGCGCATCACGGCGTCGACCTGGCTCGGGCTCGCCCGACCTTCCTGATAGATCCTGAGACCCTCGGTGCCGATCGCCGTGCCGCCGAGATTGACCAGGAAGCCCGGCGTATCGCCGACAATGACAGGCACGCGGGTCTGGCGCTTGCCCAGCGCCACCATGGCATCGACCGTGGCCTGCGAGGTGTCGGCGGCGCGGATGACCTCGACCAGTTTCATCAAGGGCACGGGATTGAAATAGTGCATGCCGCAGACGCGGTCGCGGTTCTTCAGCGCGCGCGCGATCGAGGCGATGCGGATCGACGACGTGTTCGACGCCAGGATCGCGTCGGGCGCCAGCACGGCCTCGAGCTCACCGAACAGCTTCTGCTTCACTTCGAGATTCTCGAACACCGCCTCGACCACGATGTGGCAGGGCTTGAGATCGGCCATGCTCTCGGCGACACCGAGGTTGGCATCGACCTTGGCGAAATCGGCATCAGTCAGCCGCCCCTTGGCGACCAGCCCCTTCAGCGTCTCCAGGATCGCCACCTTGGCCTTGGCCGCGCCGCCGGGGGCAGCATCGAACATCACCGCTTTCATGCCACCCTGCGCCGTCACCTGCGCGATGCCGCGGCCCATGGCGCCGGTTCCCACGACGCCCACGGTGAGATCGGGGCGGTTCACATCGAGAGTCATTGCAACTCCTACTTGTTGGCGAAGCCGGCCATCTTGAGGCCGTCGTTGATTTCGTCGAGCACGGCCGGATCTTCTATGGTGGCGGGCAAAGTCCAGGGCTGGTTGTCGGCCATCTTCTGCATGGTGCCGCGCAGGATCTTGCCGGAGCGCGTCTTGGGCAGGCGCTGCACCACCAGCGCGCTCTTGAAGAAGGCGACGGGGCCGATGCGGTCGCGCACCATCTGGACGACTTCGTTGGTGATCTCCATAGGCGGCCGGTTGACGCCCGCCTTCAGCACCAGGAAGCCCAGCGGCACCTGGCCCTTGAGTTCGTCGGCGACGCCGATCACCGCGCATTCGGCGACGTCGTTGTGCGCGCCCAGCACTTCCTCGATCTGGCCGGTCGAGAGGCGATGGCCCGCGACGTTGATCACGTCATCGACCCTGGTCATCACCGAGACGTAGCCGTCTTCATCGATGAAGCCCGCGTCGCCGGTTTTATAGTAGCCGGGGAACTCGCTCATGTAGCTCTGCTTATAGCGATCGTCGGCGTTCCACAGGGTCGGGAAGGTGCCCGGCGGCAGCGGCAGTTTGCCCGCGAGCGCACCCACTTCGCCCGGCTTCATCATCTTCCTGCCGTTCTCGTCCAGCACGTCGAGATGCCAGCCCGGTGCCGGCACCGAGCACGACCCCAGCTTCACCGGCATCGGCTCGAGGCCCTGGAAGTTGCCGCAGATCGCCCAGCCGGTCTCGGTCTGCCACCAGTGATCGACCACCGGCACGCCCAACAGTTTCTGCGCCCAGTCGACGGTCGGCGGATCGCCGCGCTCGCCCGCGAGGAAGAGCGTGCGGAACTTCGAGAGGTCGTAGCTCTTCAAGAGCTTGCCGTCGGGATCCTCGCGCTTGATCGCGCGGAACGCGGTGGGCGCGGTGAACAGCGCCATCGCCTTGTGCTCGGAGATCACGCGCCAGAAGGCGCCGGCGTCGGGCGTACCGACCGGCTTGCCCTCGTAGAGGATCGAGGTCGCGCCGTGGATCAGCGGCCCGTAGACGATGTAGCTGTGGCCCACGACCCAGCCCACGTCCGAGGCGCACCAGTAGACCTCGCCGGGTTCCACACCGTAGAGGTTCTTCATCGACCAGGCCAAGGCCACACAGTAGCCGCCGGTGTCGCGCACCACGCCCTTGGGCTGCCCCGTCGTGCCGGATGTATAAAGAATGTAGAGCGGATCAGTCGCCTTCACTGGCACGCAGGGCGCCGGCTTGGCCGCCGCCAGCGCCTCGTTCCAGTCGAGATCGCGGCCCTTCACCATAGCTGCTTCGGCCTGCGGCCGCTGCAGCACGATCACGCGCGGCACCTTGTGCCTGGCCTGCTCGATCGCCTGGTCGATCAGCGGCTTGTACTGCACGATGCGCGTGGGCTCGATGCCGCACGAGGCCGTCAGGATCAGCTTGGGGGCGCAATCGTCGATGCGGCTGGAAAGCTCCTTGGCCGCGAAGCCGCCGAACACCACGGAATGCACAGCGCCCAGCCGCGCGCAGGCCAACATCGCCATCACCGCTTCGGGGATCATCGGCATGTAGAGGATGACGCGGTCACCCTTCGCCACGCTTTGGGCCGCGATCATGCCGGCGATCCGCGCCACCTGGTCGCGTAGCTCGCGATAGGTGTAACTCTTCTTGGTGTTGGTGACGGGCGAATCGTAGATCAGCGCCGTCTGGTCGGCTCTATTGTTCTCTTTGGCGCCCTCCACATGGCGGTCGAGCGCATTGTGGCAGGCGTTGAGCTCGCCGCCTGCGAACCAGCGATAGAAGGGCGGATTGGTGGCGTCGAGCACCTTGTCCCAGCGCTTCGTCCAGTCGATCGCCGCGGCCTGCTCGGCCCAGAACCCTTCGGGGTCGGCCAGCGAGCGCGCATGCAGCGCCCGATACTTGTTCCCCACGGCCATCGTTTCCTCCGCAGTTTCTGTCGCTTGGCCGTTTGATGCGCTAGGATTAGCCAACTGACAAGAGCACCGACGGGAAGCAAGCATGGCCAAAGGCACGTCCAGGAAAGGCACCGGCAAGGGCAAGCGTCCGCCGGCCAGATCCGCAAAGGCCAAGTCGACAAAGACCAAATCCGCGAAGGCAAAGTCCGCGACCGACCGCAAGCCGTCGCGCCGCGCCGCGAAACCCGCGACAAAAAAGCCGCTGTCGCCCACGCTGCTGGCGCGGATCTCGGTGCGCCGGTCCGTCAAGGGCCGCGCGTCCGTGGCCCACATGCCCGGAGCGCGCCCCGCCCCGCACAAGGCGCCCCTGCTGTCGCACAACATCTACGAACGCGATCTCGACAAGACTGCAGCCAACCACGCCGCCCTCACGCCGCTGCAGTTCATCGAGCGTACCGCCAGCGTCTATCCCGATCACGTGGCGATCGTGCATGGCCAGCGCCGCCAGAGCTGGGCCGAGACTTATACGCGCTGCCGCCGCCTCGCCTCGGCGCTGGAGCGGGTCGGCATCGGCGTCGGCGACACGGTGGCGATCATGGCGCCCAACATTCCCGAGATGTACGAGGCGCATTTCGGCGTGCCGATGACGGGCGCGGTGCTGAACTCGCTCAACACGCGGCTCGATGCGGCGATGCTGGCCTTCATCCTCGACCACAGCGAGACCAAGGTGCTGCTGGTCGACCGCGAGTATCATCGCGTGATCACCGAGGCACTGGTGATCGCCAAGGTCCAGCCGCTGGTCGTCGACATCGACGATCCGGCCTGCGACGACCGCGCCCAGATCGGCGACACGACCTGGGAGGAATTCATCGCCACGGGCGATCCGGAGTACGCCTGGTCCTATCCCGCCGACGAATGGAACTCTATCTCCCTCAACTATACGTCAGGCACCACCGGCAACCCCAAGGGTGTCGTCTTCAGCCACCGCGGCGCCGCCCTTTCGGCCTACGGCAACGCCACTCAATGGCCGATCGGCCTGCATCCGGTCTATCTCTGGACGCTGCCGATGTTCCACTGCAACGGCTGGTGCTTCCCCTGGACGCTGGCGCTGGTGGCCGGCACCAGCGTCTGCCTGCGTCGCGCCGCTGCCAAGACGATCTTCGATGCCCTGGCCGACCACGGCGTCACACACATGTGTGGCGCGCCCGTCATCATGCAGTTCATCATCGGTGCCACGCCGGCTGAACGACGCCCGCTCAGCCGCAAGGTCGAGTTCATGACCGCCGCCGCGCCACCGCCCGCCGCCGTGCTCGAAGCGCTGGAGAAAGAGAACTTCCGCGTCACCCACGTCTACGGCCTCACCGAGGTGTACGGCCCGGCCACGATCTGCTCGTGGCACGAAGCCTGGGATGCACTGCCCTCGCACGAGCGGGCGCGGCTGAAGGCGCGCCAGGGCGTCCGCTACACCGCCGAGGACGGCGTCACGGTGATGGACCCCATCAACATGAAGGAAGTGCCGCGCGACGGCGCCACCATGGGCGAGGTGATGTTCCGCGGCAATCTGGTGATGAAGGGCTATCTCAAGAACTCCAAGGCGACAAAGGAGGCCTTCGAGCACGGCTGGTTCCACTCCGGCGACCTCGGCGTGCTGCACGAGGACGGCTACATCGAGCTGCGCGACCGCTCCAAGGACATCATCATCTCGGGCGGCGAGAACATCTCGACCATCGAGGTCGAGGGTGCGATCATGGAGCATCCGGCGGTCGCCAACGTGGCGGTGGTGGCCAAGCCCGACGAGAAATGGGGCGAGACGCCCTGCGCCTTCGTGGTGCTGAAACCGGGCGCCACGGCCACCGTGGAGGAGATCGTGGCCCACTGCCGCGCCAACCTCGCCTCGTACAAGTGCCCGCGCCATATCGTGTTCCGCGACCTGCCCATGACCTCGACCGGCAAGGTGCAGAAATTCGTGCTGCGTGAATGGGCCAAGGCGGTCTGATCGGCACCATCGCCCCGCCATAATCCCCGGGCTACTTTCGCGGCCTTAATGCCCGGCGATTCAACCCTCGTTGTCACGACAAGAAGCGGCGTGCGCCCCCTGGGCGTGCGCGGAGAGCCGCTGCACAACGCCGCGCCGCAGTTGCGCCGGGTGGTGCGTCGACGGCTGGGCGACGTCGCCGCCGACCTGCTGGCCGATCCGCAGCCGCACGAGGACGGCAAGGGGATCGACTGGCATGCCGGCTGGTCGGGCGCCGTCCGCCCGGTCGATGAGCTCGAGCCGGCACGGCGTGGCGAAGTCCTGGCCGAGGTCGAGCGCACCCTGGCCGAAATCCGCCGTCTGGGGGATGCGCTCGCGTCCACCGGACCGCGCGAGGACTCCGGCCTGATCGGTCTCTCGCTGAAGCTTGCCGCCCGGGCGCCCTCGCCCGCCTTCATCTTCCTGGTCGGCGACCGGCCGGTGATCGTGGCCTGGGGCTACGAGAAGGAGGCTGCCGCCGCACTGCTGCCGATTGCCACCGCGCAGGTGCCGCAACGCCGCTCGGTCCTCGAGCCGCCGCCCGCACCACCACCTGCACCGTCATCGCTCCCGGCGCTGCGACCCGCGACCGCGGTCATTCCCTGGGCACGCTCGCTGGCCGCCGCCCTGCCACTCCTTCTTCTTGTCCTGGGTGGCGCGTGGCTGTTGCGCGGCTGCCTGCCGGACGATCCTGCGTTGACTCTCGTCACGCGCGAGGGACCACCCGCGCCTCCGCCGTTGCCCGCTCCCCCCAACCCCTTGCCCGTGCTGAAGATCTCGCTCGCCACCGAAGCGTCGCGCGGCAAGGTCCTTCAGGTCGAACTGTCGCTGGTCGAGGCCGAACTCAAGAGGCGCATCGCCGACTGCAAGTCACCCGAAGCGCCGAAGCCGCCGCCCAAGCCGCCACAGGTCGCTGCCGCGCCGCCGCCCGCGCGCCCGAAGGCGGTCGCACCCACGCCACCGCCGGCCCCGACCCGGAGGCCCGGAGACGATCGCCTGCGCTTGCCGCAAAATCCGACCGGCAACATGTCGTTCCTCGAGGGCTGCTGGCGCACCGATCCGTTCCGTCACGAGCGCAACCAGCCGCAGGCCGGCGTATCATCCTACTGCTTCGATGCCAACGGCAACGGCCAGCTCGAATGGCGACGCGGCCGGACCGCCTGCCGCACGCGCGCCCAAGGGCGCTTCGAGGGAGCCGTGCTGCGCCTGCGCGACGCCGACACGACTTGCAACGACGGCTCGCACTGGTATGCCGACCAGCTCACCTGCCAGCGCGGCGCCGACAACGTGGCGCAATGCAGCGGCAGTTCGCGCGGCGGCACCTTCGGCCCGACGACCTGGACGGTCAATCTGCACAAGCTGCGGTGAGCGCCCTCAGTGCGAGGTCGGCGAACTCAGTCGGTTGATCTCGTCTTTGATCTGAAGCTTTCGCTTCTTGAGGCTGCACACGACATCATCGTCGGGATGCGGCCGTTTGACTTCCTGTGTGATCGCTTGCTCAAGGGAAGCGTGCTTGGCCTTGAGCGCTTCGATGTGGTCCACGCTGCTCACTGGCGTCCTCCGAGAAGGTTGCGGACAAGAAACTCTGACTCCGACTTATGGCCGAGTCACGCTGAATCAAGCGCTCTGCCCGGCCTGTGCATAACCCTGTAAGGTGGTTCGCATGTCTGAACCAAAACGGCTCGTCATCGGCATTTCCGGCGCCTCCGGCGTGATCTACGGCGTCCGCTTGCTCGAGGCGCTGAAACCGCTGCCTGTGGAAACCCATCTGGTGATGACGCGCACCGCCGAGGTGACGCTTGCACATGAGACGGATTTGAAGGTGGCCGCCGTGCGGAAGCTGGCCGATGTCGCCCACGGCGTCGACGATCTGGCGGCGGCGGTGTCGAGCGGCTCGTTTCGGACGCTGGGCATGATCGTGGCGCCTTGCTCGATGCGCAGCCTGGGCGAGATCGCGGCCGGCATCTCGACCAACCTCTTGACCCGCGCCGCCGACGTCGTGCTGAAGGAGCGCCGCAAGCTCGTGCTGCTGGTGCGCGAGACGCCGCTGCACGCGATTCATCTCCGCAACATGGCGACGCTGGCCGACATGGGCGCCATCATCGCGCCGCCGGTGCCGGCCTTCTACAACCGGCCGAAGACACTCGACGACGTGATCGACCACACCGTCGGCCGCGTGCTCGACCTGTTCGATCTCGACACCGGCAAGGTAAAGCGCTGGTCCTAGGCGGCCGACGGCGCCGGCCCGACCGCGCGGACAATCTCGCCGGCGCTCAGCATGGGAAAGGTCGCGGCCATCAGGGCGGCCACGGCGGCGCGATCCTTTGCGTCGGGCGCGACGCCAAGGCACACGGCATAGACGCCAAGATTGCCGACCGCGGCCCGCAGCCGCTTCTCGACCGGCCGGTCGCGGTCGGCCGGCGGCGTATGGAGGCTGGCGAGCTTGATCTGCTCGGCATGCTCGGCCGCCAGTTCGGCGTCGGCGACGCGGCGGCGCACGGCGTCCAGGGTTTCGGGCAGGGCCTCCGGCCAGGGTCTGTCCTTCAGCAGCCGGCGCACGCGGCGCAGCGGCTGCACGACCTCGGCCTGCCAGGCGTCGCTCACCTTCAGGATGGCGCGCAGCCGGTCGGCCGTCAGCGTCGGCCGGCCCGAGGCGCCCAGCCAGCAACAAAACAGCAATATGTTCACGTCGCAGCCGCGGCGCTCCTGGAGGTCGAGACAGGCCTCGGCCACGCCCTCGCCGCTGTAGATTTCCAGCGAGAAATTCCAGAACGGATGGGGGAGAAAATCGGACATGCCTGCTTCCCTTGGGCGCTTCCCTTCGGGCGGCCGAAGGGGTACACGGCGCAGAGCGACGTGGCTAGCCTGCCGGAGACGAGTGCGCCGAGTATGAACGACACAACGTCGGATCCGCTGGACGCCGAGGCAATCAAGGCCAAGCTGGAGGCCTTGAAGAGCGAACATCGCGACCTCGACGAGGTCATTGACCGCCTGATCGAAAAGCCGCCCTTCGACCAACTCCAGCTCCAGCGCCTGAAAAAGCGCAAGCTCGGGCTCAAGGACCAGATCCTGAAGCTGGAAAGTCAGCTCATTCCCGATATCATCGCCTGAGAAAAGCATGGCCAAGAAAACCACCAAACGCCGTCCGCCGGGCAAGCCGGTCGTCGGCATCATCATGGGCAGCCAGTCGGACTGGCCGGTCATGCGCCACACCGCCGAGACGCTCGAGGCGCTGGGCATCGCCCATGAGGCTCTCATCATCTCCGCCCACCGCACGCCCAAGCGGCTGGATACCTATGCCAGCGAAGCACAGGGACGCGGCCTCAAGATCATCGTTGCCGCCGCCGGCGGCGCGGCCCATCTGGCCGGCGTGACGGCGGCGCTGACGCAGCTGCCGGTGCTTGGCGTGCCCATGCACAGCGCTTCGCTGGGAGGCCTCGACAGCCTTCTCTCGATGGTTCAGATGCCGGCCGGCGTTCCGGTCGGCACGCTCGCCATCGGCCGGGCTGGCGCCGTCAACGCCGCCCTGTTCGCCGCGGCGATCCTGGGCCTCAGCGACAAGAAGGTCGCGGCTGCGTTGACTCGCTGGCGGGAGCGGCAAACCGCCAACGCGCCGCTCGTGCCGTCGGACGAACCGCAGCCGGCCCGTTAGCCGGCTAGACGGACCGCGTCCTGGTCTTCCCGGATCCCCACGACCTGACCTGGGACTTCAGCTTCTCGATCTTCATCACGTCGTCGATCCGCCGGTCGAGGAACGACCATGTCGCCTCGGCGCCGGGCGAGCGGTCGTTCAGCCAGTAGAGCAGGGTCGAGGAATAGACGCCCGCCAGGGTGGCGCGCTTGGTGTAGAAATTGAAATCGATGCTGGTGTCGCCGGCGGCGTACCACATGGCATCGACCGTCTTGTACAGAAGCTTCAGCGCCAGCCCGGCATTGAAGGGCAGCGCCAGCACCGCCAGCGCCCGCCGCACCGCCTCGCGCTCGCCGGCGTGCCGCTCGAGGCGAATGCGGACGGCGCTCTTGATGCGGTCGCGGATCTTCATCCCGGCGACGCCCTCCTTCTCCATGTCCTCGACGGTGCGGAGATCAGCGCGCCCGATGAGATGGGTCAGGACCTGGACCGGACCGCCGGGAAACAGCCGGTCGGCCTCGCCGGGCGGCAGGTCGAGCCGCCGCGCCCCGGCGGCCAGCGCGGTCCGGGTCCAGCCTTCGAAGGCGGCCTCGGCCGCCACGGCATCGACCAGGCGGT
This sequence comes from Alphaproteobacteria bacterium RIFCSPHIGHO2_12_FULL_66_14, assembly GCA_001767945.1. Classification (GTDB taxonomy): domain Bacteria; phylum Pseudomonadota; class Alphaproteobacteria; order Reyranellales; family Reyranellaceae; genus Reyranella. The sequence goes on from MEMN01000229.1 coordinate 15,577, forward strand.
CGCGCAGGCCGGCGTCGGGATCGGCGTCAGGACCGGACGGCTGGCTTTCCGGGCTATTCGAGTCTTCCATGGGGGTGAATATAGGCCCCCGGCGAGGGCTTCCCAAGGGTCCCCCCCTGTGATACCAACCGCGCCTCTCATTCGGCCCTGGAACGCTTTCCCGGGCCCCTTACCGTTTGGAAGGAAGCGATCGAAGTGCAGGTTCTCGTTCGTGAAAACAATGTCGATCAGGCGCTGCGCGTCCTGAAGAAGAAAATGCAGCGCGAAGGCATCTTCCGCGAGATGAAGCTCCGCCGCAATTACGAGAAGCCCTCCGAGCGTCGCGCCCGCGAGCGCGCCGAGGCCATCCGCCGGACGCGCAAGCTGATGCGCAAGCGCATGGAGCGCGAGGGCTACTAGCCCTCCCCCTCTTCTTCAAAAAACCGAACGACGACCCCCGGTATCCCCGGGGGTTTTTGTTTGGGCCAAGGATCAGTTCAGCCCGTAGAGGCGCGCGACATTGTCGTGGACGATCTTCTTCTGCACGCTGTCGGAGAAACTTGCGAGGTTCTTGGTCAGGGTCTCGCGCGAGTTCGGCCAGATGCAATCGGGATGGGGATAGTCGGCACCCCAGATGATGTTGTCCTCGCCGATCAGCGGCACGATCGGCTCCAGGTACTTGTCCTGCTGGTAGGTCACATAGCCCTGGCGCCTGAAGTAGTCGCTGGGCTTCAGCTTGAAGCCGAGGCTGCGGGCGCGGTCATGATATTCGGTGTCGAGCCGGTCGAACACGTAGGGCAGCCAGGTGACCCCCGACTCGCCCAGGACGAAATTGAACTCCGGGTATTTCTCGCAGGCG
>MEMN01000229.1:16428-17031 GCA_001767945.1 Alphaproteobacteria bacterium RIFCSPHIGHO2_12_FULL_66_14
CGAGACCAGCACTTCCATCGTGTCGAGCTGGAACAGGGCCGAGCGCACCAGCCGGTGCTGGACCGAATATTCCTTCTCCATCTCGGGCGTGTCGGGTGCGCGCAGCGCCTTGAAGCCGGTCGAGTGGAACGAGATCGGGAACCTGCACTCCGCCGCCGCCTCCCACAGCACGTACCAGTCGCGATGCCACATCGGCAGGCTCATGCGCTTGAAGGCGAGATCTCCGCCCTTCAATCCCATCTTCGCGCAGCGCCGCACCTCGGCCGCGGCGGCGGCCGGGCTGGTGTTGGGAATGATGGCGAGCGGAAAGACGCGGTTGGGATCGGAACGCCTGGCGAAGTCGGCCGCCCAGTCGTTGTAGCGCGCGTTGGTCCAGATGCGGAGCTCGGCGTCGTCGATCAGGTCGTTCACCATCAGGCAGCCGTAGATGATCTCCTTCTCGAGCCCGTCGCGGTCGAGATCGGCGATGCGCAGCTCCGGCGTGGTCGGCCGCGGCGTGGCGCCGGGAGTGCTGTCCCACACGAAGCCCGCCTCCTTCATCTCGTCGACATGGCCGAACGAGCCCTTGGTGTAGGGCAGGAAGCCCGGGCCGACGCCGTTCCA
>MEMN01000230.1:0-1664 GCA_001767945.1 Alphaproteobacteria bacterium RIFCSPHIGHO2_12_FULL_66_14
TCGGCGAGCGAGGGCGTATGCATGGAAACTTCGGGATGCGCGTGCGGGCCCAGCAGCCCGGCACCCTCGACGCAGATCGTCCTGTAGCAGAGGGACGCGCCCTCGGCAGAACAGGCCACGATGCCGATGTGTTTTGATTCCGTCATGTCTTCAGGCGCATCCTGCCCAGAAAGTCGCGCTTGCTGAGGGGAACGCCCTTCGAGCGCAGGATGTCGTAGGCGGTGGTGGCGTGAAAGTAGAAGTTCGGCAGGGAGAAGGACTGGACGAAGCTCTCCGCCGTGAAGGGTATCTTGGTGTCGCGGATCTGGAAGGTGACGTCCTTGCCCTCGAGCGCGTTCACGTCGGCGGGCGTCAGCTTTTGCAAGGCCTCGCGCGCCTCCGTCACCGCCTTCTGGAGGCCGGCATAGTCGAGTGGCGGCAACTGGACGGGCGGTGCGAACAGGCCCGCCTTTATGCCGCTCATCGCTCCCATCGAATGGTGTGCGACGGCCAGCACCTGGAAGCGGAACGGCAGCATGTCGGGGTAGAGGCGTGTCTCGACGATCTCATTGGGATCGATCTTGTTTTCCTGCAAGTGCGTGAGGCCGCGAGCGAGGAAGCTTTCCATGCCGCCCAGTGTCTGCAGATAATTGGTGACGCTCAGGTCGTAGAGTGAAACGGCCATGATGGAAGTCCTCCCTTTGGTGGATACTTTCATCGGCAACGGTCGCGAAGCAACCATTTCCTCATGAGGGCATTAGCGCTTCCCCATTTCGCGCGACGCGCCGGCTGGTCTAGTCTCCGCGCCAATCCACATCCGCTCCAGGAGGCACCTTCATGATCGACCTTCACTACTGGCCGACGCCGAACGGCTGGAAGATTTCCATCATGCTCGAGGAATGCGGCCTGCCCTACAAGCTGGTGCCGGTGAACATCGGCACGGGCGAGCAGTTCAAGCCCGAGTTCCTAAAAATCAGCCCCAACAACCGCATGCCCGCCATCGTCGACGACGATCCGCCGGGCGGCGGAGCGCCGGTCGCGGTCTTCGAGTCGGGCGCGATCCTGCAGTACCTCGCCGAGAAAACGGCCAAGTTTCTCCCGAAGGACCTGCGCGGCAAATACGAGGTGCTGCAATGGGTCAACTGGCAGATGGGTGGTCTCGGTCCGATGGCGGGACAGGCCAACCACTTCAACATGTATGCGCCGCAGTTCAATCCGCCCGAGCAACTCACCTACGGCCAGGCCCGCTACAGCAACGAGGTCAACCGCCTGTTCGGCGTTCTGAACAAGCGTCTGGCCGACCGGCCGTTCGTGGCCGGCGACTACTCGATCGCCGACATGGCGATCTGGCCATGGATCGTGAGTTACAAGAATTTCGGACAGAAGCTCGAGGATTTCCCCAACCTGGAGAAGTGGTTCCGGGAAACCGGCAAGCGTCCCGCGGTGGTGAAGGGCCAGGCCGCCGGCGCCGAGTTGCGTCAGACGCCGGGCATCAACACCGAGGAACAGCGCAAGGTCCTGTTCGGCCAGACCGCATCCGTTGTGCGGTGATGACCGGCCCTTGACGCTCCGCTGACGGACAACCACGTTGGCGAGGCCCCATGTGGTAGGGAGGGGCGGGAGGCAGTGTCATGCAAGGCCAAGAGCGCGACCTCATATCCGGCCTGTTCGGACGGATGCAGCAA
>MEMN01000230.1:1768-12038 GCA_001767945.1 Alphaproteobacteria bacterium RIFCSPHIGHO2_12_FULL_66_14
CTTGAAGGTGGCGCAGGAGCGCATCGCTGAACTCGAGGCCGGGGCCAATGCCGCGCCGACCGCGGCGGGCAGTTTCCTGGGCACTGCACCGAAGCTGAGCCCATGGGGCGCACCACGGGCGGCGCGACCGTCCCTGGTGTCTTCGACGCGCTCGCCATTGCAGGCCGCCGTGGCGCCCCAGCCCGCCGGCGGCAGCTTCCTGCGCACGGCGATGGCGACGGCGGCCGGCGTTGCCGGCGGCGCCCTGCTGTTCGAGGGTATCCGCAGCATGATGGGAAGCAATCCGTTCGGCCAGCAGACCGCGTTGGCCCAGCCGGGCGCCGTTCCCGACGCGCAGCAGCAGCAGGCGATGGCGCAGGACGACAGCCAGGCGGCCGATGGCGGTGCGTCGGAGGACTACGACACCGCCTCGTACGACCAGGACGTGGGCCAGGATATGGGCGGCGGCGACGACTTTGCCTGATCCAGGTGTAAATTTTCTGCAATGAACGGGGAAATGCCGAGATGATCGAACTTCATACGTGGGGCACGCCCAACGGCCGCAAGATCTCCATCATGCTGGAGGAGTGCGGGCTGCCCTACAGCGTGCACAAGGTCGACATTTCCAAGGGCGAGCAGTTCAAGCCCGAGTTCCTGCGCATCAGCCCCAACAACCGCATTCCCGCGATCATCGATCCCGACGGTCCGGGCGGCAAGCCCTACAGCCTGTTCGAATCCGGCGCGATCCTGATCTACCTTGCCGACAAGACGAAGAAGTTCCTGCCGGCAGACGGCGCCAAGCACTACGACTCGCTGCAGTGGCTGATGTGGCAGATGGGTGGTTTCGGCCCGATGCTGGGTCAGGCGCACCATTTCCTGCGCGCCGCGCCCACCAAGATCGAGTACGGCATGAAGCGCTACGTCGACGAGGCCAAGCGCCTATATGGCGTGCTCGACAAGCAGCTCGCGGGCAACGCCTTCGTCGCCGGCGAGGAATACACCATCGCCGACATGTCGATCTTCCCGTGGGCGGCGCGCCATGAATGGCACACCGTGAACCTCGCCGACTTCGCCAACGTCAAGCGCTGGTATGACGTCGTCAACGCCCGCCCTGCCGTCACCAAGGGCATGTCGGTGCCGTACTTGAACTGATGATTTCCTCGCAGTTGTCATCCCGAGCCAAAGGCGAGGAACCTTTGCTACGACGTCGCGAAAGGTCCCTCGCTTCAGCGCGAATTTCATTCGCGAGATTCGGAATGACAGTATGTGCGCTACTGCTCTCCGCCTGTGCCCAAACCAGCACACCTCCCCAGCCACCGCAGCTTGCGGCGACCTGCGCCGCACCGCTTAAGTCCGCGCTCGAACTCAACCTCTATTTCGGCCGCGACATCGAAGGCGGCGGCGAGGTGAGCGAGGGGCAGTGGGCGCGGTTCGTGGCAGACGAGGTAACGCCGCGCTTTCCCGATGGCTTGAGCGTCCTCAACGTCGCTGGACAGTCCCGCAACTCCCAGAATCAGACGTTGCGCGAGCGGACCAAGCTGCTGATCGTCGTCATCTTCGATGCGCCGGCGCATCAGGCCAAGGTCCAGGCCATCGTCGAGGTCTACAACAGACGCTTTGGCCAGCACGGTGTCTTCCGCACCGAACACACGGTCTGCGCCGGAGTCTGATCGCGGACAGGAGGACGAGATGGCCGACCACGCCGATACGGTCATTCACCCGCCGATCGCATGGGCGCTTGCGTTCGTTGCCGGTCTCGGCATCGATTGGCTCTACCCTTTGCCGTTCGTGCCGCCGGCCTTTTCCAACATCTGGCTTGGAGCGGCCGTATTCGCGGCTGGCTTTGCGGTCGCGATCTGGGCGATCGTGACGATCCGCCGGGCCGGCAGCCGGATCGAGACCAACAAACCGACGACGACGATCGTCGCGAATGGACCTTACCGCTTCACGCGCAATCCCATCTATGCCGGCATGTTCCTCGGCCAGATCGGCCTCGCCATCGCCTTCAACAGCCTCTGGATCGTCGTCGCGCTGGCGCCCTTCTACCTCGTCATCCGCTACGGCGTGGTCGCCCGGGAGGAAGTCTATCTCGAGCGCAAATTTGGCGACGCCTATCTCGGCTACAAGTCCCGGGTTCGCCGCTGGCTGTAGCTCGCGTCCTTTCGAGCCGAGCCGTGCTTTAGGCGTCTGCAGGTCGGAAGCGCCGGAGCGCGAGCACGGTCAATCCGACGATGACGACGAGAACGACGAGCTGCGCCACCAGGAACGGCGGCTCGGACTGCGTCGGCGCGAGCGGCTTCAGGAAGGCGAGCTTCTGGAAGGCCTGCACGACCCCCACGACCGAATTGAGATAGAGCGCGAAGGCGGCGCCCGCGATGTAGATCCAGCGCCACGGCCCGGTCAAATGGTAGCGATAGAGCGCCAGCAGAACCGGCGTCAGCACGACGAGAGAGACGACGCCGAAGATGACGGGCGGCCCGATCTTGAGATTGGGAAAGAAGAAGCCGGTCACGCTCGTGGCCACGGTGGTCAGGAGGAAAGTCATCGTCAATCCGGCGGGGACTCGCGAGCCCAGCAGGGCGAACAGGCAGACGACGCCGGTTGCGATTCCGATCAGGCTCAACACGACGTGCAGGGTGGTGAAGGTCGACAGCGACAGGCCCAGTATCATGACGGCTCCCCCGAAAGAGCCGCTCCCGTGGCTCAGTCGAATTGATGCCACGCCCTCTGAATTCCCTCAAGCCGGCGTCGCTGGCGCCGGCAACTTCGTGGGTTGGGCATGTGTTGCTGGTCGGAGCCTTCTCGCCCCACGACTGAAGATTGCCTACGATTGAGGCAGCGGGGAGGGTGGAGCTGCGGCAGGGGAAGGCTCCGTCGCGGCGGGCTCAGCCTCGGTGGCTGCTTTGGCGCGTTGAAACATCCCTTCCGACCGCTTCAGGGATGCCTGGCGCCGAACGAGGCCCAAGGCACGCAACTGACCGAGCTCCTGGGCGACGATCTGCTGACGGGTGAGGTCGCTCGGGTTGCGGATCAAGGGTTCCTCCAGCGTCGCAGGCGAATAGCGGTCACTGGATGAACGCCGGCTTGGCGAATTGGTTACACCTTCAGGCCCGATTTTAGGGTCGAAGAAGGTCGGTGGACTCATGGTGAAGGATCGGACGGCGCGCCACGCCCGGCGCCGAGCTTAACGAATTGATCGGCTTTTTATAGGAAAAAGACGAGAGAAGAGATCGGTCAAAAAAAAGCGTTTCTTCTGAGTTTTGGGCTGCTAAATAGGAAACAAAAGGAGAGACCACTGAGAAATGTCCGGGGGAGCCGGACAGGCCGAGTCCGGCCCTTCCGACGGTTAACCCGGCCGGATCAAGGCGTTGAGCGGGGCAGTCTGCGTCGCCGATCAACTCAACGTCGGAACGCGGGATGTCCGCTCCGAGGGGCCGGCGGGTGTCTACTGCCGCTCGGCCCAGTCGATCATCCTGGCGATGAAGGCGTCACAGGCGTCGATCTGCGACTTGGCAACGAACTCGTTGGGCTGATGGGCCTGGGAGATGTCGCCGGGACCGCAGATCACGGTCGGAATGCCGTGGCCGCGGAAGATGCCGGCCTCGGTGCCGTAGGGCACGGCGTAGGTGCGGTTGCCGCCGGTCCACTGCAGGGCGAGCTTGGCCGCTTCCTCATTCTCGTCGGGTTTTAGCCCGGGCACGAAGGAGCGGCGCTTGAGCGTGATGTTAGCGTCGGGATGCTTGGCCTTCATCTTGGGCAGCAGCAGTTCGGCCACGTACTTCTCGGCGCGGCGCTGCACTTCCCAGGCGTCGTCGCCGGGGAGCGTGCGGTAGCCCCAGTTGAGCGTGCATTCGCGGGCCAGGATGTTGCCCGCGGTGCCGCCGCTCACGATGCCGACGTTGATCGTGGTGTGGCCGGGCACGGTGTCGATGTCGGTGTGCTTGCGTTCTGCCAGTTCGACCTGCAGCTCGTTCAGCCAGTGGATGAAGTCGCCGGCGAAGTGGATGGCGCTGACGCCGAGATGGGTCATCGAGGAATGGGCCTCGACGCCGGTGAAAGTGGCGACGTGGCCGCCGCCGGCATTCTGGGCGTTGACCACGCCCATCATGGTGGGCTCGCCCACGATCACGGCCTGAGGGCGTGGCACGTTGCCCATCAGCTTCTCGGCCAGCGAATGGGCGCCGAGACAGCCGATCTCCTCGTCGTAGCTGAAAGCAAAGTGCATCGGCACCTTGAGCTTCGCGCGCTGGAGCGCTGGGACATGGGAGAGGCACGCCGCGATGAATCCCTTCATGTCGCAGGTGCCGCGGCCATAGATATTGCCGTCGGGCTTTGCGGTGAGCGCAAAAGGATCGGTGTCCCAGGCCTGGCCGTCGACCGGCACCACGTCGGTGTGGCCCGACAGCACGATGCCGCCGGGCGCGTCGGGCCCGATCGAGGCGTAGAGGTTGGCCTTGGTGCCCTGGTCGTTGGGCACCAGCGTGCTCCTGACGTTATGCTCACCGAGGTAGCCCTGGATGTGCTGGATCAGCTCCAGGTTCGAGTTGCGCGAGGTGGTGTCGAACGCCACCAGGCGCTGGAGCATGTCGATGGAGGAGGGGGATGCGGAACTCATCCCGGCACCGTCGCACACCGCGTGCCGGGACGCCAAGAGCCTGATATCGCTTGCGAAATTGCGAGGTTGTTTGACACTCCCCGAACCCCCCGCTAGAACCGCCGCGCATCCGTCGTGGATATTTCGATCGCCGGGGTCTTAACGGGCTGCGGAGAGGTGGCCGAGCGGTCGAAGGCGGCGGTTTGCTAAACCGTTATAGGGGGTAAACCCCTATCGAGGGTTCGAATCCCTTCCTCTCCGCCATTCTATCCTGCCGAATGCCGGCCGGGCTCGCGCGATCAGGCGGTGTAGAGCCGCAGCACGCCGTAGGCCACGGTGCCGCCAAACATGACGGCGGCGATGATCGTCAGGGTGACGAGCTGGGCACGGCTCATGGGCTCACTCCGCCGGCCTCGGCTGTTTCACGGGTCGCAGCTTCTGGCTGAGCAGGACTGCGCCCAGCAGGACCAGGCCGATCACGTCGGTCAGCACATTGGGGTCGATCAGCAGCAGCGCCGCCGCGAGCAGGAGCAGCCTCTCGAACCACGGCGCCGTTCGGAAGAAATAGCCCTCCATCGCGGCGGCCAGGGCCACCACGCCGATCGAGCCGGTCACCACCGCCAGCAGGATCTCGTTCCACGCCCCCGAGAACAGCAGGGATGGATTGAAGACGAAGAAGAACGGCACGATGAAGCCGGCCGCGGCAAACTTCATCGCCTGCACGCCCGATCCCCAGAGGCTGGCCCCGCCGATCGAGGCCGCGGCATAGACCGCGAGCGCCACCGGCGGCGTCACCGCCGAGAGACACGAGAAATAGAAGGCGAACATGTGGGCGGCCATGGGCTCGACGCCGAGCTTGATAATGGCCGGAACCAGCAGCGCCGCCTGCATGATGTAGGCTGGCGTCGTCGGCATCCCCATGCCGAGAATGATTCCGGCGACCATCGTGATCAGCAGCGCCAGCAGCAGGTATCCTTGGGTGAAGTCGATCAGGAAGGCAGTGAAGCGCAGCGCCAGGCCGGTCTGCAGCACGATCCCGATCACGATGCCCGCACTGGCGCAGGCCATGGCGACCGGTACGGTGTGGATCGCCCCGTCGCGCAACGCCTCGAGACAGGCCCTGGGACCCAGTCCCGTGGCGGGCCGCAGCCAGGAGATCACGATCAGCGCTCCGGTGGCGATGATCGCGCCGTAGGTCGGCGTGAAGCCCATGAGCAGCAGCGCCAGCAGCACGATGACCGGCAAAAACAGGTGCGCCTGTTTGACCATGATATGGCCGAGGATCGGCAGTTCCTCGCGCGGCAGCCCCTTCAGGCCCGAGCGTACGGCGTTGAAATGGATCGCGGCGAACAGCGCGCCGTAATAGAACAGCGCCGGGATCGCCGCGGCGACCATGACCTGGGTGTAGCTGGCGCCCAGGAACTCGGCCATGACGAAGGCCGCCGCGCCCATGATCGGCGGCATGATTTGGCCGCCCGTCGAGGCCACCGCTTCGATCGCCGCCGCAGCCTCCGGCTTGAAGCCGGTCTTCTTCATCATCGGAATGGTCAACCAACCGTCGACCATCACGTTGGCGACCGCCGAGCCGGAGATGGTGCCGAACAGGCTGGATGACACGACCGCCACCTTGCCGGGGCCGCCGCGCGCGCCGCCGGCGATGGCGTTGGCGAAGTTCATGAAGAACTGGCCGGCCCCCGATCTCTCGAGGAAGGTGCCGAATATGATGAACAGGATGACGTAGGTTCCGGCGACCGTCAGGGGGACCCCGAACACGCCCTCGGTGGTGAACCAACTCTGGTCGATCGTGATCTCGGCGGTGAGACCGCGATGATGCAGGAAACCGAACAGCCACTGGCCAGCCAGCGCGTAGACGAGGAAGACGATCGCGACGATCGGCAACGACGCCCCGATCGTGCGCCGCGTCGCCTCCAGCACCAGCAGCATCCCGACGGTCCCCACAAGCATGTCCATCGCCGTGAGCGGATGGGCGGTGGGGAAGCGGTTCACGATGTAGTCGTAGTTCACGAACATGTAGCCGATGCAGGCGATCGACAGGACCGCCAGCCCCAGGTCGGACCACGGCACCCGCTCCGGTGTCGTGTCCTTGCGGGCCGGCCACAGCAGGAACGACAACACGAGGCTGAAGGCCAGTGTGATGAACAGCAGGGCATGCTGGTCGGGCGCGTAGATCGTCAGTCGCGCGTAGACATGGTAGACGGACATCGCGACCGCCACCGCGCCGACGACGAGGCCGGAATAGCCGACGAGTTTACGCATCCCGGCCGCTCGCTACTTCTTCAGCAGTCCGGCTTCTCGATAGTATTTCTCGGCACCAGGGTGATAGGGCATGCCGAAGTTCTGCGACATCTCAGCCGGGGTGATGCCCTTCATGGTCTTGACGATGTGGGCGAAGTCCTCCCGCCCTTCGATGATCGCCTTGGTGATCTTGTAGACGGTCTCCGGCGAGGTGCGGGACGAAGCCATCAGCACGGTCGGCGACTGGAACGTGAGCACCTCCTGGGTGATGCCCTGTTCCTTGTAGGTGTCGGCCTTGACCGCATGGCGCACGAACCCGGCGTTGAGCTTCTTCAGCTCGGCGAACTCTGCGTCGCTGACCTGGATCATGCGCAGCGGCATCGCCGAGCCGAGATCGAGGACGAACGAGGCGGGCACCACGGTGAACCATCCGCTCGCCATCGCCTGCCGGTTCTTCACCGCTTCGGCGTTCGACGAGACCGGTCCATAGCTCTTCGGCCCGAGATCGGCGAGCGTCATGCCGTTGACCTTGAGCAGGTACTCCCAGCCGGCCGCCAGGCTGGTGTTGCCGCGTGCCGGCAGCGCCACCGGCTTGCCCTTGAGGTCCTTGATGCTTTTGATGTCGCTGCTGGCCGGCACCACGAGCTGCCAGACGTTGGGATAGAAATTGGCGACGAACAGCGCCTTGTCGGTCGGCTTGCCGGCGAATTGGCCCTTGCCGTCGCGTGCATCGGCCACGACTGTGGTCATCGACCAGCCGAGATCGGCCTTGTCGTTGCGGATCTTCTCGATGTTCACCAGCGCCGCGCCCGGCTCGACCGCGACGTTCAGGTCGGGAACCCGGGTGTTGACGACCTGCGACACCGTCGCCGCAAGCGGCGTCCAGCTGCCACCCGTGGGTCCGGCGCTGAAGATGACTTCGGTCTTCTGCTGGGCCTGGGCAAGGTTCGTTGCCGCAAGCGCCAACGCTGCGGCAAGAACGACACGCACGACACACGTCGGGCTCGCTTTTATGATCGACATATTGCCTCCCTTGTAACCGCACCGTCCTCGCCGCCTCGAGACGCCTTCGCTCTAAGGCGGATCGGATAATGCGGGAAATGCGTTTTCTTTGCTTGGCTCGAAGGCTACCGGTCAGGCATGGAAGCTGTCAAACGGGATGGCTCAGCGTGACCCACGGAACAATACAGGCGCCGGGAAGGAACCCGCGAGGCATTGGATCAAAGGGCTTCGCCGTTCGAGAGGCTTGAGGTAGGCGTTCGGGCTCGCCGATCTGGCCGCTCGACAGCCGGAACTGGGGCGTGCCCGGGTGCGCGATCGTGAGGCCCTCCGCGAGCGACTCCGCCTAGCCCGTCGGCAGGCCGAAGCTCATCTTGATCGCGATGACCAGGCTGTTCACCGCGATACTGGCCAGGATCAGCCCGAAGACTCGGCTCACGATCTCGATGCCGGGTCGGCCGAGCACGCGGAAGATCGCCGCCGACAGCGCGAACAGAACGAACAGGATTGTCAGGCAGAGCACCAGGATGCCCGTGGTCGTCGCCTGCTCGGTGATGGAGCGGATCTTGTTGTCGGTCAGCAGGACCACTGTCAGCATCGCGCCGGCGCCGGCAACGCACGGCACGGCAAGCGGATAGATCGCGCGCTCCAGCAGGCTCGTGCCTTCGGCGACCTCTGCCGCCTCTTCCGTCACCTTGCCCAGAACCATCTTGAGGCCGAACAGCAGGAGCACGAGCGATCCCGCGAGCTGGAACGAGGTCATCGGAATCTTGAGAGCCTCGAGCATATGCTGGCCGGCGATGATGAAGAACAGCAGCACCAGGAAGGAGACGCCCAGCGCGTAGAAGGCGACCAGGAACGATTGCCGCCGAGTGAGGCCGGCCGTGACCGCAACGAAGACGGGCAGCGTCGCGATCGGATCGAGGACGACGAACAAGGTGACGAACTCGTAAAGAACGTCATTTGGAAAAATCGATCCCAACGGAAAGCTCCCTGGTTGTCGATCGGCTGGTCGAGCGCTGTCACAATCCGATAGCAGCAACATCGGCCTACGACCATGGGGCGACAAGCGAGGGAGCCGTCTCGTCCCACCCGTATCCGGTACCGGAGCTTTGTTCACCCGACGGCGCAGGCACCTACGCCAAGGCTTCGGCCAACTGCGTGAACGAGTTCCTCGGCGCGCGCTGGTGATGTGATATCGTGGTTGCCGCCGGATCGGGGGAGGCGCGACACCATGAAGTTGCTCGGAGCGGTTCTCTCTGTCTTGTGGTGCGCCTTCGTCGCGGCCGGCGCGTGGCTGGAAGTGAACGAAGGTCCGTCGCATTTCGGCTGGCTGATGCAGTTCATCGCCCAGAAGCACAGCGATCCTAGCGGGGTCAGGGGCGATGGCTACGGGTTGTTCTTCCAGGCGGTCGATCCGGCGCGCTTCCTGCTGGCGATGCTGGTGCCCGTCGTGGGCGCCTGGCTGCTGGCTGCCGTGATTGCCTGGATGTTCAGGGAAGTGCGCCGCTAGAGCTGGAGAGATCATCCTCCGAGATGGGGAATTTGAGCCGCTTCCCCGTCGCCTCTACGGTGCGGCGAGGCTTGGGGGAGTATCGATGATTTCCGGGAGCACACGGCGGACCATCGCGGTCGGCGCCATCGGCAACGTGCTGGAGTGGTACGACTTCGCGATCTACGGCTATTTCGCCGCCGCCATCGGCCGTGCCTTCTTTCCCAGCGAGGACCCCGTAGCGCAAGTGTTGGCAGCCTTCGGCATCTTCGCCGTGGGCTTCCTCATGCGCCCCGTGGGCGGCGCGCTGATCGGTCATATCGGCGACAGGTTCGGCCGCCGCGCCGCGCTTACCTTCTCGGTGGCGGCGATGGCGATCCCGACCTTCCTGGTCGGCGCCCTGCCGGGCTATCAGGTGCTGGGCGTTGCGGCGCCGATCCTGCTTACCCTGCTGCGCATGATCCAGGGCCTGTCGGTGGGCGGTGAGTACACGACCTCGATCGTCTTCATGGTCGAGCGCGCCCCGCCGGGCCGCCGCGGCATCATTGGCGCCATGGCCTGCTGCGGCGCGGTCGGCGGCATCCTGCTGGGCTCGGCGAGCGGTGCGCTGCTGGCCGAGACGATGTCGCCCGAGGCGCTGGAGGCCTGGGGCTGGCGCATTCCCTTCCTGGTCGGCCTTCTGGTCGGATTGGCGGGCTTCCTGCTGCGCCGCCACGTCCACGAGGTGCCCAAGCCGCACGTGAAGGAGCGCTCGCCGCTGCTCGAGACGGTGCGCAATCACGGCCCGCTGCTGGCGCGCCTGGCCGCGCTCTCGGTCTTCAACTCCGTCGGCTTCTACCTGATGTTTGTCTACATCGTGAGCTGGCTCCAGCTCGTCGACGGCATGGCGCCGGCGCGCGCCCTGGCGATCAACACGATCAGCATGCTCGTGCTGCTACCGCTCATGGTCG
>MEMN01000230.1:12112-13734 GCA_001767945.1 Alphaproteobacteria bacterium RIFCSPHIGHO2_12_FULL_66_14
GCCCTGCCGTTCTTCTGGCTGATGCACCACACCGACCCCACGCTCGTCCTGCTGGGACAGTTGGGATTCGTGGCCGCCGTGGGCACCTTCGTCGGCACACAGCCTGCCATCATGGTCGAGGCCGCGCCGATAGCGGTGCGCTGCACTGCCATCGCATTGGGTTACAACGTCACACTGGGCGTCGTGGGCGGCCTCAGTCCGCTGGCGGCGACCTGGCTGATCAGTCGCACGGGCAACGACTACAGCCCGGCCTTCATGATCATGCTCGCCGCGGCGATCTCGTTCGTGGCCGTTCTGCGCTTCAAGGAGACCTTCAGGGCGCCGCTAGAGGTCGCCTAGACGCTTCAGCGACCCGGAGGCTGGAGCAGTTCGGGGACCACCCAGAGCGCCGGCTCGCCGCGGGCGACCCGCTGGACGTTGTCGAAGCCGTTGCGCAGCCGCGTGACGTTGCTCTCCAGGGTCGGGCCGGCGAGGTGGGCCGTCAGCACGACGTTGTCGAGCTTCAGCAGCGGATTGTCGGCCGGCGTCGGTTCCTCGTCGAACACGTCGAGGCCGGCGCCGAACAGCTTGCCGGCGGAGAGCGCGGCGGTCATCGCCTTCTCGTCGATCACCGGCCCGCGCGACGTGTTCACGATGATCGCCGACTTCTTCATGAGGGCGAGCTCGTCCTTGCCGATCATATGCCGGGTCGAGTCGTTCAGCGGCACGTGCAGCGAGAGGATGTCGGAGCCGCGCAGGATCTCGGGCAGCAGGCGAAAGCGCACGCCGAGCGCGTCTTCTTCCTCCTCCTTGAGGCGGGCGATGTCGTAGTAGTGGACAGCCATGCCGAACGCGAGCGCCAGGCGGGCGACCTTCTTGCCGATCGTGCCGAGGCCCACGATGCCCAGCACCTTGTTGCGCACCTCGTGGACCGTCGGTGGTGAGTTGCCGTGCCAGCGGCCGGCCGTGACATTGGAATGCTGAGTGATTAGCCGACGCGATACTGCCAGCATCAGCAACAGCGCATGCTCGGAAACGGCGACTGAATTGGCGCCGCCATTGGCGCACAGCGGTACCCTGCTCTTGCCCGCGGCGACGAGGTCGGCCCTGTCGTAGCCGGCGCTCAGCATCTGGACCAGCTTGAGATGCGGCGCGTCCTTGTAGAGCTGCTGGGTCACGTACTGCTGCACGAAGCCCATGAAATAATGAGTCCCGGGCAACGCCGCCTTCTGTTCGGGCGAATTGTGCAACGCCTTGACGATCTCGAAGCCGGAAGGGGCGACGTCGTCGACCATCGCCAGGCAATCCTTCGGACCCACCACCAGAACGCGCTCGACCATCACAATACCTCCGCCGCCAATCGATGACCCTTCAACAGACCGGGCAGCCGCCCAGGCTCGGTGCGGCCCCAGCCGCATTCGGCCGACAGGCCGAAATCGTCCACGAACCGCCGCGCCATTGCGATGCGGGCCTTGTCGCCCACGTCGTCGTCGTAGTGCAGCAGCCCGAAATAGAGTCTGGTTCCCGCCGGTTTCTCCCACGCCTTGAGCGGGGCGTAGTAGGCCTCGTCGGTGCGGCCCTTGGGAACGGGAACATGCAGGAAGTCGATGCGCCGCTTCGTAGCGGCGGCGATGCCGTTCATC
>MEMN01000231.1:0-722 GCA_001767945.1 Alphaproteobacteria bacterium RIFCSPHIGHO2_12_FULL_66_14
GCCGTCATGCAGGCCGACATAGCGTTCATAGAAACGCACGGTGGCCTTGAGGTCCTTGCAGTAGACGTTCCAGTGATCCAGCGAGAGTGCGGGCATGTGATTCTCCCTATCTGCTGGGCCAAGCTTACAACACTCCACCTTACCCGTGGCAGCAGGATTTTTCGGGTTTTTCGCCGTATTTGTCGTGGTGGCGTACCCAGTGGCTGAGATTCCCGCCAGGCGGTTCGTTGCGGCCCTTGGGCGTGATGTCGAGGAAGCCGTAGACCGTGCCGGTGTCCTCGGTGCCGCGGGCGAACACCGAGTAGGTGTGGAAGATCTGGCCGGTTTCGTCCCTGGTGAAGACGCTGTAGCCCGGCAGCTCGTCGCTCGCGAAGTCCTGCTCCTGGAAATTGTAGAAGACCTTGCCGCGCGCCTCGTCGGCCTTGGAAAACGAGACGTTGTAGTCGAAGTTGAAATCGGAGCCGGCCGACGACACCCACTTGAAGCGCCAGCCCATGCGCTTGTGGAACGGCGCGATCCTCGAATAGGGCGCGCGCGAGACGGCGACCAGCATGACGTCGTGGTTCACGAGGTGAACCAGTGAGCCGTCGAGCTGATCGGCGCCGAACGAGCAGCCGACGCAGCCTTCCTCCCAGTCGGGCCCGAACATGAAGTGCTTGACGATGAGCTGGCTGCGTCCCGCGAAGAGGTCTGCCAGCATCTCCTTGCCGTCGGGCCCCTCG
>MEMN01000231.1:762-12472 GCA_001767945.1 Alphaproteobacteria bacterium RIFCSPHIGHO2_12_FULL_66_14
GACCTTCACCCAGGGCAGCTCGCGGCGCTGGCGCGCCAATTCATCGTGCGCACGAAGGTGCGCCTTCTCCTTCTCGAGCAGGGCGCGGCGGGCGGCGAGCCATTCCTCGCGGGACGCGGTCTTGTGCGTTTGCATGGGGGGACTCCCTTCTAGATCGAGACGGTCTCGGGGCGGTTGAGGACGGCATTGAAGACGGTGGGCGGCACGGCGATGCGGGCGTCGTCGTACGCGGCGCGCAGCTTGTCGAGGTGCTTGTCGGGTTCATGGGTCAGCGCGGCCAGCCGGTCGATGAAGTCGAAATCGATGCCGGCGTCGGTCTGGCTCATGCCGCCCCACACGTCCCACGGCAGCATCTCGTGGTTGTTCAGCGCCGCCACGTCGCGGATGACGTTGCCGGCGATGAACCACAGGCCGAACATGTCCAGGACTCCGAAGGCCTGCGGCCTGGCCTTGCCGTCGCGGCAGAGCTTCCAGGCATCGCCCGCCACCAGGAATTTGTCGCGCGGCACGTCGAGCGTGTCGAAGTCGATGCCGAACTTCTCGCACTGTTGGGCGTCGATCTGGGCATCGGCCAGCACCCAGCGGCGCTTTGTGTCGCTCCAGTATTCGGTCACCCAGTGGTCGATGAACATGTCCTTCACGAAGTAGGCGCCGAAGCCGCAGCGCGCCCGCGCGGCGATTCCGCGGTTCCGCAGCATGGCGACATGCATCAGCGTGTAGTGCCGGCAGCAGCCGGCGAAGCGCTCGCCGGGCGGGCGGGCCTCCGAAAGCGGCCGCGGATCGTGGACGGCGATCCGTTCCAGGATCTGCTCGGCGCCGCGCACATGCGGCTCGCCGCGCTGGCGGTCCGACAGCGTGACGCCGTAGAAGTCCGGCATGTGCTCGTGGATGAGCAGGCCCTGCAGGACCTTGGCCAGCCCGCCGGCATTGCGCGGCAAAGCATCGAACTGCAGTGCCCAGATGCCGGCATCACTCATGCCGACGGGCGTGCGGAACGGTGCGAGCTTCACGCGAAGACACTTTCCAGATTGTCGAGCGCGAGACTCCAGCCCCGGCGATGGTCGTCGCGCGCCTTTTCGTCGAAGAACTGCTCGTGCATCAGCGTCAGGATGGTGCCGTCGCCGTCGGGCTTGAGGTCGATCGTGACCTGCGACGCACGCTCCGGCGTCGTGCGCCAGGCCCAGCTGAACACCAGCTTCCTGCCCGGTACGACCTCCTTGTAGATCCCGCTCACGTCGTGCTGGCCGCCCTCGTCGCCGCGGAAGCCGACATGGAAGTGACCGCCGACCCTGACGTCGGCCTTGGCGGTGCGGGACGCCGCGTCGGAGGCGCCCCACCAGCGGATCATCTTTTCCGGGACGGTCCAGGCTTCGTAGACTTTTTCGGGCGGCGCTTTGAGGCGGCGCTTGAGGGCGAGGCTGGGCTTGCTTGCCATGAGTCGTCCTCCACGAAGGCGGCGAGGCGGTCGAGCTGCTCCGTCCAGTAGCGCTCGTACTTGGCCAGCCAGTTCATTGCCTGCTCCATCGGTTCGGCCTTGAGCTGACAGGTGACGGTGCGGCCGGTCTTCTTGCGGGCGATCAGGCCGGCGTCGGAGAGCACGTCGAGGTGCTTCATGATGGCCGGCAGCGACACCGGGAACGGCCGGGCGAGATCGCTGACCGAGACGCCGCCCTGCTCGTCGAGCCGGGCGAGCAGCGCGCGGCGCGTCGGATCGGCGAGGGCCGCGAAGGTGCGGTCGAGGATGGGGCTTTGAAAGTTAACCATAAAGTTAACTATGGAGCAGGAGCAGGCCCTTCGTCAAGCCCACTACGGCCGCCGCCGAAACATGGAACGCCCCGCCGCCGCTAGGGTCCGGCCAGTCCATCGGAGGCCGCCATGACCGTCACCGTCTTCATCCGCTACGTCCTCGATCCGTTCAAGCTGGAAGCCTTCGAGCGCTACGGGCAGAAATGGCTAACAATCATCCCGCGCTGCGGCGGCGGGCTGCTGGGCTATTTCATGCCCCACGAAGGCACCAACAATATCGGCTGGGCGCTGATCTCGTTCGACAGCCTGGCGGCCTACGAGGCCTACCGCGCGAGGCTGCGGGCCGACCCGGAGGGCGTCGCCAACTTCGAATTCGCCAAGCGCGAAAAGTTCATCCTGTCCGAGGAGCGGACCTTCCTGCGGCAGGTCAGCCCAGCTTCTTGATCAGCTCCTACGCCGCTCCTTTGTCAGTATCACCATTTGTGTCATCCCGAGCGAAGCGAGGGATCCTTAATGACGCTGGTTTCCAGCAAATCCGCCCATGTTGGGTTGGCCGTCTCGACCAGCGCATCCTTCTTCGATCTACGCCATCCCTTGATCTGCTTTTCCCGCGCGATGGCATCTTCGATGTACTGGTAGTCTTCAGCATAGACGAGTGTATTCACGTGGTATTTCGACGTGAAGCTGTCGGTCTTGCCCTCGCGGTGCTGTGCGACCCGATTCTCGAGATTGTTTGTGACGCCGACATACATGACGTTGCGGGCGACGTTCGTGAGAATGTAGACGAAGTATCGTTGCTCTCGTTGCAAGGATCCCTCGCTCTGCTCGGGATGACACGGTTGTTGTCGCTGGAATTTGCCTACAGCTTCTTGATCAGCTCCTGCGCGGCGGCCGGATTGCGCACCTTGGCGCCGGAGATGAAGTAGACGAAGGCGTCGCCCTTCTTGGCCCAGGCCTTGGCGCGCTTGGCCCATTTGTCGATCTCGGCCGGCTTGTAGCCCGTCTTCACTTTCTCCTCGGCCTGCATCAGGCGGGCGTAGGTGAAGTCGGCCGTCGGCTCGTCGATCTCGGGGAAGTCCTTGTCGTGGGCATAAACGATCGCGGCGTTGTACTTGCGCGCGAGATCGTAGAAGCGCTTGTCCTTGAAACTGTCGTGGCGCACTTCCAGCGCATGGCGCAGCGGCAGCTTGCCGACCTCGCGCGGCAGGAGCTTCAGGAACGCCTCGAAATCCTCGGGATCGAACTTCTTGGTGCCCATGAACTGCCAGTTGATGGGCCCCAGCCGGTCCTTGAGTTCGACCAGCCCTTGCGTCACGAAGCGCTGCACCGATTCGCCCGCCTCCGCCAGTACGCGGCGGTTGGTGCAGAAGCGCGAGGCCTTCACCGCAAAGACGAAGCCCTCGGGCGTGTCGTCGCGCCATTTGGCCCAGCTCGCCGGCTTGAAGCTCGAATAGTAGGTGCCGTTGATCTCGATCGAGGTGAGCTTGCGGCTGGCATATTCCAGCTCGCGCTTCTGGGTGAGATCGTCGGGATAGAACACCCCGCGCCACGGCTCGAACGTCCAGCCGCCGATGCCGACGAAGATCTTGCCTGCCATTGTCGCTCCCGTGGCCACTTCCGTGGATTTGTCTCGCCTCACTCTACATCAGTCCGCCGCCGGCCGCGTCTCCGGCATCAGTAGCGTGACGGCGGCAAGTCCCATGACCGCGATCGCGGCCAGGCTGAGGAAGGCAGCCGGACTGCCGTAGAAGTCGGTCACATATCCGGCGAGCGTCGGGCTGAGGGCGGCGCCCACGCCCATCATCGTGCCGACGATGCCCTGGGTCAGGTTGAACCGTCCGGTGTCGCGCGTGAGGTCGGCGATCGTGAGCGGCACCATCACGGCGAACACGGCGGCCGTCAGCCCGTCCAGAAGCTGCGCGGCGACCAGCAGGTAGGGGTCGGTCACCGTGGCGAAGAGGAGTCCGCGGACGGGGAGGGCGGCGAAACCCGCGATCAGCAACGGCCGGCGCCCCCATTTCTGCGCCTGCCTGCCGACCCATGGAGAGAAGGCCGCGACGACGAGCTGCGGCCCGACCATGCAGGCGGCGATCAGCACCGTCGCCCATTCGCTCGAACGCGTGGTGAGCACGCTGCCCATCAGCGGCAGCATGGCGGCGTTGGCGAGGTGGAACAGCAGGATGCAGCCACCGAAGATCAGCAGCGGCCGCCGCGAGAGAAGGTTTCGAACGTCGATCGGCGGCTCATGGCTGTGGTGCTCCGGCATGTTGCCGTGGGCGCGTTCCGGATCGATCTCCTGCCAGGCCATGCGGCGCAACACGAAGAGGGCCGGAAAAAGGAGCGCGGCCGTGACGAAGAACACCGCGCTGGTCGAGAAGAAGTATCCGACACCGCCCATGACGGCGGCCGAAAGGCCCGCCCCCAGCGAGGCGAAGCGCGCGTTGCGTCCGAACCGTTCGCCGATCGCGCCATGTCCGACGAGACCCAGGCTGATCGCCGCGATCGCAGGCCCCAGCACGCAACTTGCGGCGGCATGCACCGTCGCGGCGGCGAGCACGGCCGGGAAGACCGGCAACGTCGCGTAGGTGAGCGCCGATGCGGCGATCAGCGTGACCGCCACGGCCGCGACCGTCCGTTCGGACCGCGCGGCATCGACCAGGGCGCCGCCCGGCATCTGGCCGACCAGGGCGACGAGGCCGGCGACCGAGAGCACGAGGCCGATCTCGACCTGCGTCCATTTCTCGCTCGTCAGATAGACGGCGACGAAGGGCCCGAAGCCGGTCTGCAGGTCGGCGACCAGGAAGACGAACCAGTCGAGGCCGCGCAAGCTGCGTCGCGAGGGATGAGGCGAGGTGCAGGCGGGTTCGGCCACGATGACACTGCCGGCGATCTAGGGAATGGACTCCAGATTGCCCGACGCGCCCAGCACGATGGTGGGCTTGCCCTCCTTGTATTCCGGGGCGGGTTTGACCTGGTCCCGCGTCAGTTCGAGGACGATGCCGTACTTTTTGGCTGCCGTGGGAACGAAATGGAGTGCCTTCCAATCGACGGCGACTTTCCGGCTGCCGACGCCGAGGAAGCCACCGAAGTCGATGATCGCTGCTCGGGTCCGTCCCTCGCCGTCGACCAGGACGTCGACGATGCGCCCCATGTTTTCGTCTGCCGTGCTGCGGATCTCTCGGCCGAGAATGCCCTGCACTTCCTGGCTGCCCAGGACGGTGACCGACGGAGGGGAAGCGGGCGGGGGGGCGGTGCTTTCGGGAACGTTCTGTGCGGTGACCGGCCGGGTCGCCACGCCGAGTCCGATCAACGCCATCGCCAGGATGACCCGCCCGATCCTGCTGTTCATCGAACCCTCCCGAGACATCCTGAGGCGCCGGTGGATCAACTCGCGGCAACCGGCAGAGTTCCCATCGCTCAGCGCGAAGACACGATCGAGACTTGTATTTTCCTGCCGCGCGTCTTCAGGACCTCGAGTGAAACGTCGTCCTGGTGGCGCCGGATATTGACGTCGATGCTCGATGGGCCGAGCTGCAGGTTGCGCAGCGTCACCTCGTTGAGGAACGGCGGCAGCCGCGGGTTGCACAGGCGGATCTCGTGGTGCCGCGGCTCGAACGCCAGCCCCAGCGAGGCCTCTAGCAGCGAGAACGGCGTGGCGCTCGCCCAGGCTTGCGGCGTACAGGCGACGGGATAGAGCGTCGGGCCGCGGCTGCGCTGGCGCTGGAAGCCGCAGAAGAGCTCAGGCAGCCGGCGCAGGTCCATGTAGGTGGCGGCGTCGAACAGGCCCTTGAACAATTGCTCGACCGACGGCTTCAGACCGTAGCGCGCCAGACCGAGCGCGATCAGTGCATTGTCGTGTGGCCAGATCGAGCCGTTGTGGTACGACATCGGATTGTAGCGCGCTTCGCCGCGCGCCACCGTGCGCACGCCCCAGCCCGAGAAGAACCGGGGCCCCAACAGTCCTGCCGCGACCTTGGCCGCACGGTCCGGCCGCGCGATGCCGGTGAAGAGCAGTTGGCCGGCGTTCGATGTGCGAACGCGGCACGGCTGCTTGGCACCATCGAGCGCCAGTGCGTAGGTCCCGAGTTCGGGGCACCAGAAGGCGGCCTCGAAACGCCGAGCGAGCCGCCGGGCCTCGGCATCGAGCCGGCGCGCCTCCTCGTCGCGCCGCAGCCGGCGCGCGGCCCGCGCCGCGGCCTTCCTGGCGGCAAAGACATAGCCCTGGACTTCGGCGAGCGCGATCGGACCATCGGCCAACCGGCCGTCGGCATGGAAGATCGCGTCGTGGGAGTCCTTCCAGCCCTGGTTGGCGAGGCCCTGGGGCGTGGCGCGGTGATACTCCACGAAGCCGTCCTGGTCGCGATCGCCGTGATCGTCGATCCAGCGAAGCGCCGCCTGAATGGCGGGCCACAGCGCTTCGATGGTTTCCATGTCATCCGTGCGCTCGGCGTAGAGGCCCGCGAGCAGCACGAAGAGGGGCGTGGCATCGACGCTACCGTAGTAGAGGCCGAACGGCACTTCGCGCATGGCGGCCATCTCGCCGCTGCGCATTTCGTGCAGGATCTTTCCGGGCTGCGCATCGGAGGGCGGATCGATGCCGGTCGCTTGATGCGCGGCGAGCCGCCGCAAGACGCCGCGCGCGACACTCGGATCGCACCACAGCATCTGCAGGGCGGTGATGAGGCCGTCCCGTCCGAACGTCGTCGAATACCAGGGTATGCCGGCATAGGGGTAGCGGCCCTCGGGCGTGTCGGTCGTGAGCATCTGGAGATCGGCCGCCGATCGGCACAGGATCTCGTTGAAGAGCTCGTTTGAGGTCTCGATCGTGGTGACGCCGCGTGTCGCCGTCCTGAGTTCGCGCCGCGCCGCCAGCAATCCGCGCAGAAACGGCGCCGGACGATCGGCGGGCGATTCGTTGCAACCGACGGCCAGGAAGATCGGGCACATTTCCCCCGGCGCCAGATTGAGCTTGTAGGACGCACTGCCGGTGCCGAGGTCGGTCGGCGGCGGGTCGAACGTAAGAGTGGTGCGACGTGCCTCGCCGTCGAGGCCCTGATAGCCAAGCAGCACCCGGTCAGCGCCGATCACGCGATGCACGGCGCCGCCGCGACGCGCCCGCTGCAATCCCCGGACCTCGAACAGGTCGGCGAAGTCGCTCCGGTAGAGGATCGAAAGCGAGAGATCGATGCGGCGGTCACTATGATTGTGCACCGCCAGCCGCTGGTACGCCGTGCCGTGCCAGAGAAAGAGCGTCCGCGCGATGTGCAGCAGGTCCTTCTGCAGCACGATGTGGCCGTCGACGAGGAAGTCCGGATTGGTCAGGTCGACCGAGAGAAGGCTGTTGTCGTCGCGCAGGTTGGATCCGAGCAGAAGCGGTTGCCGCGCATTCACCAGCAGCTCGAGATGCGACAGAAAGCGTGTATCGCGGTGGAACAGCCCGTCGGCCTCACCGGGCGACGCACCGATGTCGCCGTGGCTGTCCAGCACCGCGAACATGTCGCCGTGCTTGAGCGTGCGGCGAGGCCGGGTCGCCGTTCCCGTTGCGGGAATGTAGAATGGCGTCTCGGCTACGATTTCGCCGTGGAATGCCGCGGCATGCAGGACCGGGTCGGTGGACATGGTGTCCTCGATCTGTTCACGCCCGCACCCTGTGGCGCGAATCGGGCACTGCGATGGCAGCCAACTTCCTCTCAGTCCAGTGCCCCGGACTCCTGAAGCTCGCGTGTCAGGCCGCCCGAACGAGGCTGGGCACCGCGCCCTTGCCCCGCACTTCCGTCTCCTCGAAGTCGGCCGCGGCAATCGCCCGGTCGAGCGCGGCGCGCAGCTCCCTGGCGCTCTCCAGCGAGAGCTCGACCGCGGCCCGCGCGCCGGGGTCGAGGCCGGTATTGAGGAAGTCGAGCGTGATGACGTCGCCCAGCGGCGCGTGACGCGCGTGGTCGTAGGCCACCACTGCCTGCGCGAGCGGGAACCAGTCGTCGCCGCGCTTGGCCATGCCCTCGGCGCGGGCGATCTCGATGATGGACGTGCACATGTCCCGGCCTCCTATTTCTTGGCGAGATGCTTGCCGAAGAAGGCGAACACCTTGCTCCAGCCGTCCATGGCCTGCTCGGGCCGGTAGAGCGGCCGGTGCCAGTAGAAGATGCCGTGGCCGGCGCCGTCGTAGCGGTGGAACTCGTGCGCCTTGCCGTGCTTCTTGAGCTCGGCCTCGTGCTGGTTCACCTGCTCGGGCGGCGGCGCGCGGTCGTCATTGCCGAACAGGCCGAGCAGCGGGCAGGAGAGATCCTTCGTCATGTCGATCGGCGCCACCGGCGTCTTGGCATTGAGCTCTTCCTTGGCCATCACGACGCGGCCGCCCCACAGTTCGACGCAGGCATCGATGTCCTTCTTCTGGCAGGCATAGATGAACGCGTGCCGGCCGCCGGAACAGGAGCCGAAAAGGCCGACCTTGCCGTTGTGATCGGGCTGGGCGCGCATCCACTTCACCGCGGCCTCGGTGTCGCCGACCATCTGGGCGTCGGCGATGCCGCCGTCGGCGCGCACCTTGGCCGCGACGTCGTCGGGGTTGGCCTGGCCGCCCTCGCGCTCATAGAGGTTGGCGCAGATCGCCAGGTAACCATGGTGAGCGAAGCGCCGCGTCGTCTCGATGTAGAACTCGCTCCACCCCGGGAGATGATGGATCAGGACGACGCCGGGGAAGGGACCCTTGCCTTCCGGTTTCGCGACGTAGGCGGTGATCGGCGTTCCCTTGTCGCCTTTGATGGTCACGTTCTCAGCTGTCATGCCTCGGTAGAATGACATCGGTCTTCCTCCTCCTTGGGCGTCGGTCTTCCAGTATTCGACGATCGCAAACCAGGCGCAACCAGAGGCCGCCCCGATTTCACGCCCGCCGAATTCGCGCTAGGCTCCCGGCCACGCGACACAAGACGGACAGGGGAACGCGCCATGACGACTGCAATCCTCGAGGCCAGGAACGCCGAGACCGCCGGGTTCGACGTCGCCGATGTCGAGTACCTGCGCCATGGCGACAAGCCGTTGCTGGCGCGTGTGTTCAAGCCGCGCGGCGCCGGGCCGTTCCCGGCCTTGGTCGAGTGCCACGGCGGCGCCTGGTGCATGAGCGACCGCACCACCGAGAAGCTGCGCCACGAATACATGGCATCGCGCGGCATCGTGTCGATCGCGCTCGATTTCCGCTCCGGTAATGAGGATCCCTATCCCGCCTCGGTGCAGGACATCAACTATGCGGTGCGCTGGGCCAAGCTCAACGCGCGCGAACTCAAAACCCGGCCCGACCTCGTCGGCCTGTCGGGTCAATCGAGCGGCGGCCATCTCGCGATGCTGGTCGCCATGCGCCCGCACGATCCGCGCTATGCGGCGATCGCACTCCCGGCAGGATCGCCGGTGCATGACTCCACTGCGCGATGCGTGATCATGTCGTAGCCGGTGATCAACCCGCTCAGCCGCTATCGCCACGCCAAGCGCGCCCAAATGCAAACGCCTCAGCCGGAATGGCCTAGGTCGATCATTGCGCGCCACGACTCCTACTGGCGCTCGGAGGCCAACATGGCGGAGGGCAGCCCCACGGTCGTGCTCGAGAGGGCCGAGAAGGCGCGGACGCCGCCGGCGGTCTGGTACCAGGCCCACGGCGACATCATGCACGACTACAAGGACGTCGAATCGGATTTCGACGGCAACGAGCCGCAGCGCTTCTGCGCCGCGTACGCCAAGGCCGGCGGCTCGATCGCGCTGGAGTACGTCGACATGGAGCGCAAGGCGGGTTCCTCGCCGGACCTGTCGAAGTGCGGCGGCATGTTCGGGCAGATGGTCGAGTTCGTGGGAAGGCACGTGAAGGTCTGATCGACCTCATATGACGGTCTTGCACGCGTCAGCGGGTGGCCCGGTCGATGCCTGCGCGGTACGCAGCCAGGGACTTGTCGTAGCCCCCGGCGAGCACCGCCGACTTTATGGCAGCCGGCGCCCTGTCGGGATTGCCGGAATCGAAGGGCGGTGACGGGTCGTATTCGATGCCGAGCTGTATTTTCCGGGCGGCCGTCTCGCCCGCGATTTCGGCGGCGACGGTGAACGCAAAATCGATGCCTGCGCTGACGCCGGCCGCGGTGATCACGTTGCCGTCCTGGACGACCCTGGCCTTCTCGTGCGTGGCCCCGACGAAAGGCAGCAGATCGGTGAAGGCCCAATGCGTCGTTGCCCGCCGTCCCTTGAGCAGTCCGGCGACGCCCAGGATGATCGCACCGGTGCAGACCGAGGTGACATACTTCGCGGTGCCGGCCTGGCGGCGAACGAACTCGATGGTTTCGCGGTCGCAGAACGCGTCGACCACGCCCAGGTTTCCGCCGGGGACGCAGATCAGGTCGAGGGCCGGACAGTTCGTGAAGGTGTGCGTCGGCACGAGACCGACCCCGCAATCGCTCGGCACGGGCGCCGTCGTTTTTGCGACGATGTGAGTGGCCGACTGGGGAAGGCGCGAGAGCACCTGCAGCGGCCCGGTGAAATCGAGCTGCGTCAGGTTGGGGAAAATGACGAATCCGACATTGAAGAGCGGCATTTCTGGCGTCCTTTCGTCTTGAAGCACGGCGGCAAGCATCCGGAGGGACCCGTCACGTCTAGCACTGGGCGTTCGGAAACGCGACCATCAGCGGTGTCGGCTTGTCGACGTTGCAGCGGGAGAAGCGAGCAGCCGCGACCGCGAGTGCGGGAGTGGCTTACCGACCGACCCGGTAGAGGCGCCATCGCTTCGGTACGCCTTTGAGCTGGTGAACGCCGCGATCCTTGAACAGGATTTCAGACTCCGACATCAGATCCTTGACCGCGCTCGAGACCAGGACTTCGCCTGCGCGCGCTTTCGCGGCGACGCGCGCGCCGATGTGGAACGCGAGACCGGACACATCGGGTCCGCTCACCTTGTATTCGCCCGCGTGCAGTCCCACCCTGATCTCCAGCCCCAGCGTACGAACGGCCTCGCGCATTGCGGATGCGCACTGGATCGCGGCCGCCGGCGCCTCGAACGTCGCTAGCAGTCCGTCTCCCGTCGTCACGACTTCCTTCCCGCGCGAAGTCTTCAGCTCTCTGCGGACGGCGGCATAGTAGTGGTTCATCACCTTTGTCCAACGCGCATCGCCGAGCCGTGCGGCCTTTTCCGTGGACCGGACGATGTCGACGAACAGGATCGTGGCAAGCACCTGTTCGAGTTCGGCGCCAAGTTTGGCGGGACGGCGCTTGATGGCGATGCTTCCCGTCAGCGGCTCGTAGCGATGGCTGCGTCGCCGTGCGACTGCGTTTCTCACGTAGTCCTTGGCGCGCTGCACCGCGCCGCAACGGACTGTTTTCTCGCGCGGTGGGATCGTCCAGTGGATCTGGCGCCCGTCTCCCACGCCATGGACCTCGACAGCTCCCCACTTCAGGAAAACTGTCGAACCGACCCGGCGAATCCACCACGCCTTCGACGTGTATCCGGAAACGTTCGACTGATGGATTCCGATGCGAAGGAACTTGGGCATATGCGTGCGGCGCGACTATTCCGTAGGGTCCACCCAAGTGGAATGTGGTCGCGCATTCCCGCCTTTGCAACAGCGCTAGGTCAGCAGCCCCAGGCTCCTGAAGCTCGCGTGGCCCTTGCGGCCGATCACCAGGTGGTCGTGGATCGAGATGCCGAGCGCCTCGGCCGCCGTCCGGATCTCGCGCGTCATCTCGATGTCGTCGCGCGAGGGTTTCGGATCGCCACTGGGATGGTTGTGCACCAGGATCAGCGCCGCGGCGTTGAGCGCCAGCGCCCGCTTCACCACTTCGCGCGGATAGACCGGCGTGTGGTCGATGGTGCCGCGCTGCTGCACCTCGTCTGCGATCAGCACGTTCTTGCGGTCGAGGAACAGGATGCGGAACTGCTCGGTCTTCTCGTGCGCCAGCGCCGCATGGCAGTAGTCGATGAGTTGCTGCCAGTTGGTGAGGA
>MEMN01000232.1:0-804 GCA_001767945.1 Alphaproteobacteria bacterium RIFCSPHIGHO2_12_FULL_66_14
GCTTGGCGAAGTCGGGGTCGTTGGCGGGATCCTTGGCGCGCGCCTTCTCGAGTAATGCCTGCTTGGCCTTGGCCGCGGTTTCCAGCCGATCGCCGAAATCGATATTCCTGCCGCTCATCGTTCTTGGTCCCTTACTCCGCCGCTTCCGCGGTCGACTCTTTCTTGGCGCGCTTGCGGTCTTCCGGCTTCAGGAAGCGCTTGCGCAGGCGGATCGACTTGGGCGTGATCTCGACCAGTTCGTCCTCCTCAATGTACGCGATCGCCTGTTCAAGCGACATCTTGCGCGGCGGCGTGAGGCGGACAGCCTCGTCCTTGCCAGCGGCGCGGATGTTGGTGAGCTGCTTGCCCTTCAGCACGTTGACCTCGAGGTCGTTGCCGCGGCTGTGCTCGCCGATCAGCATGCCCTGGTAGACGGCGACGCCCGGGTCGATGAACATCGGTCCGCGGTCCTCCAGGTTCCACATGGCATAGGCCACGGAGGTCCCCTCGGCGTTGGCGATCAGCGCGCCGTTGCGGCGGCCCGCGATGGGCCCGCGATAGGCGCCGTACTCGTGGAAAATGCGGTTCATGACGCCGGTGCCGCGGGTATCGGTCAGGAACTCGCCGTGATAGCCGATCAGGCCGCGCGACGGGGCGTAGAACACCAGGCGGGTCTTGCCGGCGCCCGACGGGCGCATGTCCTGCAACTCGCCCTTGCGCAGCGAGATCTGCTCGACCACGACGCCGGTATAGGCCTCGTCGACATCGATCACGACCTCCTCGATCGGCTCCAGGCGCTGGCCGGTGGCCGGGTCGGCCTGGAAC
>MEMN01000232.1:829-4740 GCA_001767945.1 Alphaproteobacteria bacterium RIFCSPHIGHO2_12_FULL_66_14
GCTCGAAGCCCTCACGGCGCATGGTCTCGATCAGCACGCCGAGCTGCAGTTCGCCGCGGCCGGCGACTTCGTAGGAATCGGCGTTCTCGGTGTCGGTGACGCGAATGGCGACGTTGCCCTCGCCCTCGCGCATCAGGCGCGCCCGGATCATGCGGGTCGTGACCTTGTCGCCTTCCTTGCCGGCCAGCGGCGAGTCGTTCACCGAAAAGGTCATGGCCAGGGTCGGCGGATCGACCGGCTGCGACGGGATCGCCCATTCGACCGAAAGATCGCCGATCGTGTCGGCCACGGTGGCGGTCTTGAAGCCCGCCACGGCGATGATGTCGCCGGCCTCGGCCTGGTCGAGCGCCATGCGCTCGAGGCCGCGGAAGGCCAGCACCTTGGTAATGCGCGTCTGCTCGATTTCCTTGCCGTCGCGGGCGAGCGCCTTCAGCGTCGTGTTGGGCTTGACGGTGCCGGACTGGATGCGCCCGGTCAGGATGCGGCCGAGGAACGGGTCGGATTCGAGCGTCGTCACCAGCATGCGGAACGGCTTGTCGGCCTCGATCAGGGGCGGCGGCACGTGCTTCAGCACCAGATCGAACAGCGGCGTCATGTCCTTGTGCTCGGCCTCGAGCGAGGTCGCGGCCCAGCCCTGGCGGGCCGAGGCGAAGAGCGTCGGAAAATCGAGCTGCTCGTCGCTGGCTTCCAGCGCCGAGAACAGGTCGAACACCTCGTCGTGCACCTCGTGGGCGCGGGCGTCGGAGCGGTCGACCTTGTTGATCAGCACGATCGGTTTCAGGCCGAGGCGGAGCGCCTTGCCGAGCACGAACTTGGTCTGCGGCAGCGGCCCTTCGGCCGCATCGACCAGCAGCACCACGCCGTCGACCATCGACAGGATGCGCTCGACCTCGCCGCCAAAGTCGGCGTGGCCCGGCGTGTCGACGATGTTGACGCGCGTACCCTTCCAGACGACCGAGGTCGCCTTGGCGAGGATGGTGATCCCGCGCTCGCGCTCAAGGTCGTTCGAATCCATGGCGCGTTCGGCCACCTGCTGGTTGTCGCGGAACGTGCCGCTCTGCTTCAGCAGGCAATCGACCAGTGTGGTCTTGCCATGGTCGACGTGCGCGATGATCGCGACGTTGCGGATGTCCATAATAATGCTTTATCCGGAGGGGGTTGGCTGGGCGCGCTTATACGCACGCTCTGTGACGGCGGCAAGGCGGGTTGAGGGGCGTGTTGCCGCTCCCAGGGGTCGCTGCCACAGTCCGGCCATGCGCAAACGCTCGGTCACGATCGACGGCCACCGCACCAGCATCTCGCTGGAAGATGCCTTCTGGGCCGAGCTTTCGGAGATCGCCCGGGCCCGCAGCCTGTCGCTCAACGCCCTGGTGGCCGAAATCGACCATGCCCGAAGCGCCCCCCAGAGTGGCAACACGGGCAGCAATCTTTCCAGCGTGCTGCGTCTTTACGTGCTCGACGACCTCAAGAAACGAACAATCAGTCGAGCTTGAAACCCCTGGCGCGCACGAATGCGCCGAAATCGGCCCGCTCCTGCACCGAATATTGCCGGGCCTTGTCCTCCGCCCAGCCATAGGCCGGATCCTCGCCGAACTTGTCGACGAAGCGCTGGGTCTTGTAGGGCTGGGTCTCGTTGCGCCGGCGGTCGTAGGCCGCGACCTTTTCCCTAAGGCCGGTCTCGTCGTAGCGGTCGCGGTGAATCGACACGTCGAGGCCGAGCCGCGGGCTCATCACGCCTTCGAAGGACGGCCAGCCGATCCCCAGGCCGGCCACGGGAAAGACATGCTGCGGCAGACCGAGCACGTCGGACACCTCTGCGGCATGGTTGCGGATCTGGCTGATCGGACAGGTGCCGAGCCCGACCCGGTCGGCAGCGGCGATGAAGGTGGCGAGCACGATGCCGGCGTCGACCGCGGCGTTGAAGAACGGGTCGAGGTAGTCGTTCACGAAAGGCCGGCCGCGCCATTCGAACAGCAGCCGGTGGCGGCGGTTGTTGCCGCAGAACACCAGCAGCGCAGGTCCGGACTTGGCCCAGGGATTCTCCGGGATCAGCGCCTCGAGCTTCTCGCGCTGGGCCTTGTCGGTGACGACCACGATATCGGCCTGCTGCAGGTCGCTCTTGGACGGCGCCGACAACGCCACGGCGCACAGCGTCTCGAGCAGGGCGGGCTCGATCGGCTTGTCCGAGTAGCGCCGCACCACGCGGCGGTTGGCCATGTCGGCCAGCACCTCGACACCCCGCGGGGCCTGGGTGAGCGCCGGCGCGGATCCGAAGCGTGCCTTCAGTGTCGTCAGCAATCGATCGAGCAAGATGTCTCCTCAGCGGCCGAACAGGCCGGGTATGTTGGGAATGGGAACGTTCGGGATCAGCGAGCGCGACGGCGTCGGCACCTGCTCCAGCTGCTTCACACCCGGCAGGGTGCTGATCATGCCCGGTGGATCCTTGGCCGTGCCACGCACGACATTGATCGACGGCGACGACATGGCTCCCCGCACCGTGGTGATCAGGTAAGGCGCAGAGCCGTCTTCGGCGATCATGAAGTTGATCGTCGTGTCGGTCGTGGAGTTGCCGAAGTTGGTGCGGGTCGCGATGTTGGCGGTCGCCCTGTTGCCTTGGACGACCAGGCCCTTGTCGGAGAGCACGCCGCCGGCAATGTCGACGCGGCCTGAAATCGGGCTGTCGTGATTGACGAAGCGATTCAGCACCAGCGCGATGGCGTTCAGGATGTTGCCGACGCCGACCCCGCCCTTCTGGCCGACGGCGCCCAGGACATTGCCCAGGGTCTGGTCGATCACGCCTCCGGCGGCGCCTGCCGCCGCGCCACCCAGCACCTGCAGCGCCTTGTCGGCGCCGGCGAAGACGTGGCCGCTCAGCTGTGCGCTGCCGGCCATCGAACTCCTGATCTGGGCCGACGTCGCTCCGGCGCCTCGCATCGTGAGGCCATTGGCGTTCAGCCGGCCGTCGATCGTCACCTTCACGCCGCCGCCGAACTGGTTGGTGCCCGATGTCGCCCGCAGCATCTCACCGAGGTAGATGCCGTTGGCATCGCCCTTGAAGTCGAAGGACAGCGCCGGCTGGCTGCCGTTGACCACGCCGGACATCGCCAGCGAGCCGCCGTAGAGCGCGCCCTTGAAGTGCGAGACGGTGAGCACGCCGTCCCTCAGCGTAGCAGCGAGATCGGCGTTGCCGATGCGCAGCGGTGCGCTGATCAGCGTTCCCGCCACCAGCTTGAAGGAGCCGTCGACGCTGCGTAGCGCCGAGGTGTCGATCGGCTGGGCGGCGGCAGCCTGGCCGCGTGCCGGCGCGCGGGCCGTACCACCGCCGCCGCTGCCGCCGATCTTGTCGAGATCGAGCACATTGGCCCGCAGGTCGGCGGTGATGTTGGGCTTTCCCGTGAGCTTCACGTCGACCGCGCCCTCGAGCGTCTGGCCGTTCAGCGCGACGCTGCCCTTGTAGACGGCCGCCTGCGGCGCGCCCTTGGAAATGCCGGGCAGCGACAGCGTCCCGCTCGCCTTGATGCTGTGGCCCATGCCGGCGACGGCGAACTCGCGCAGCGCGAGCTGCTCGAAGCTGCCGGCCACGCCGCCGCTCGCGCGCACGGCACCGAGCCCGGCCGGCGCCGTGGCGCCGGCAAACTTCAACAGCCGGGTCATGTCAGGCGCCTCGAAGTTGAAGGCGACGTCGGGACGGGGCTGGGCGGTATCGTAGCCGGCGACCGTGCCGCGGACCGCCAGCCGGGCACCCAGTAGATTCGAGACCTTGACGTCGTTCAGACGCAGCATGCTGCCCTGCAGGGCGAGATCGACATCGATGCCGCCGATCGTCTCTTTTTTGTAGATCAGCCGGGCGACCTTGGCTTTTAGCCCGATCGTCGGGCCGGCCACGGCCGGCTGAGCGGCGGCCGACGGAA
>MEMN01000232.1:4764-17081 GCA_001767945.1 Alphaproteobacteria bacterium RIFCSPHIGHO2_12_FULL_66_14
TCGCCAGGTTGGTCACGATCGACAGCGGCACGCCGAAGGTGACGGCAATGCCGCCGCTGCCCTTGAGGTCGTCGAGCTCGAAGGAGGCGTCGCTCACCGCCACGTTGCCGCCGGTCGAGGACATCTTGCCCTTCATGCTGAGGCGCGTGAGCTTGGCCGTCGGAATGGCCGACACGTCGACCTCGAGCCAGGCCAGGGTCTCCCGCAGCTTGGGACCGAGCAGGCTGAAATCGCCCGACACCGCCGGCCGCGACGGGTCACCCGTCATGGTCGACCGTGCCTGGAGCGTCATGTCGCCCGGCAGGGTCGCGGTGAGCTTGGGGACGGCCACCGCGCCGCCCCGCGCCTCCAGTTCGACCGCCACGTTGCGGATCGGCCTCTTGTTGTAGATCACCTCGCCGACGTCGAGCGCCAGCTTGGCCGTCAGACCGACGGGAAAGCCGCCGGCGGCGGAGGGGGCCGCGGGCGTCGCCCGGGCGGCTGCGCCGGCCGGCGGCGCAGCCGGTGTCACGGAGGGCGTCGCGGTGGGCGCCGGCCGCGCCAGCGTGGCCAGCCACTTGTCGAGATCGAGCCGCGGCACCACGAGCTTGCCATCGACCGCCAGCGCGGGCTTCAGGGTCACCGACAGCGACCCCGAGCCGCCGTCCTGGCCCAGCGCCATCTTGAAATCCTTGGCTGCCACCGCCGTCTGCGAGACGTCGATGCCACCGTCGAAGGTGAACTTGCCGGCGAGCAGCGGCGGCAGGACGGGTTCGGGCTGGCCGGTCAGCTTGATCAGCGTGCCGAGAAACGTCGTCAATTGCTCGGCCGAGACCGATGCCGTGCCGGCCAGCCGGGCGTTGGGCCCAAGTTCACTCAGCGTGCCCTTGAAGGCGAGCTTGCCGTCACCCGCCTGGAGCGAGACATCGGCATCGTGCCCGGTCGCTTCCTTGGCGCCGACGGCGAGATCGAGCTTCAGCGGCGAACCGTTCACGGTGGCGCCGCCGGCGAGCGAGTACGGACCGTCCATCGAACCGACCGAAGCCGAGAAGTTCGCCTTCTCCGCAATCACGGAAAGCCCCGCCTTGGAATCGCTGAAGATCAGCGTGCCGTTCTCTATGGTGAGCCGGCCCAGCGACAGCGGCTTGGGCGAACTGGGCTTGGGTGCGGCGGGCTTGGCCTCCGCCACGGACGGCGCGAACTCCCAGTTCGGCTTACCCTCGGCATTGATCTCCAGCACGATCTTGGGTTCGACCAGCGTCACCTCGCCGATCTCGATACTCCCGGCGAGCAAGCCAAGCAGCGATGGCTTCACCGTGACCGACTTCACCTCGACCATGTTGGGGTTCTTCGACCCCGCCATATTGAAGAATTTGACGCCGGCAACCGAGACCGTCGGCGTCGGCAGCAGCGACAGGGAGATCGGACCGTCGAGCACGAGGTCGCGACCGGTCGCCGTCTTCACCTGCGACACGATCAGCGGCTTGTAGGAATTGACGTCGATGAAGAAGGGCGCGGCCACCAGCGCCACCACCAGAAGACCGACTGCGCCAGCACCGCCGATCAGAACCTTCTTGCGCGTGGATGAGGTCATGGAACGCTCCCATCATTCGGCTCGACGAAACACTAGCGCATCGCCCGACAGCGCGGCATAGAGAAATCGAGGACCTCTCATGCAGACCGGAACATGGCCGAGATCGTCAACCTGACACGCGCGCGCAAGGCCAAGGCGCGGCGCGACCGTGAGAGCGAAGCGGACGCCAACCGCCGGCGATTCGGCCGCACCAAAGCGGAGAAGGCGACCGACCAGGACGCAGAAACACGCACCCGCCAGTCGCTCGACGGCAAGCAGCTCGACCCCGACAAATCTTGACAGCGCGCGCCGTTCGGGCACCTAGCGCGGCGGCCGGTTCAGTGCCAGGCGTTCGAAGAAGGCGCGAGTGGCCTGGTCGGCACCGGGCCCCGCCACAGCGCGCACATTGGTGAGTTCGAGCCGTCGGCCGCTCTCGGCGTCGATCAGGACGGGCTCCAGCGGGCGGCCGTCGCTGCGATCGACGAGATCCATCGGCTTGCCGCTGCGCGCCGCGGCGCCGTGGCGATCGCCCCACTGCTTGAGGCCGACGATGACGGTGAACAGCGCCGCGCCCTTGTCGGTCAGCCGATACTCGTGGCGCAACGGGCGCTGCCGATAGGCAGTCTTGCGAAAGACGCCGGCCTCCACGAGTTTCTTCAGCCGCGCCGTCAATACATTGCGCGCGATGCCGAGGTTCTCCTGGAATTCATCGAAGCGCCGCACGCCGTAGAAAGCGTCACGCACGATGAGCAGCGTCCAAGGCTCGCCCACGACATCGAGGGCCGAGGCGATCGAACAGTTCATCTGCTCGTAGGACGTACGCCGCATGGGCGCGAAGTATAAGGCGCGCGCCAGCAGGCGCAATCTTGCCCGATCGGAGGCCCAGCCCTAACGTCGGCACGGCCTTCAGGAAATTCAGCGGAGAAAAATGGCCGAACGCACCATCCAACTCTGCTCCGACGAGGAACTCGGCTACCGGCGCAGCCAGACAAAATTCACAGGCGGCGAAGGGCTGGCGCTCGACGAGACCTATCGGCTGGCACATTTGCCGCTCGTGGCGCCGCAACATCCCGATGTCATTCCTTCACGCGAGGGAGCATTCTATGCAATGGGCCGGCATCCACGCGTCCACTCGCTGGTGCTTCCCGTCCCGGAAAATGAACTGCGGCAGTCAGCTGCCTATCGTGAACTGGATTCCGAACTCCGCGCCGCGCCCTTTGCCGGCAAGATCGCGTGGGACTTGTTGCCCCGGCGCCGGACGAAGCTTCACGCCACAATCTGCGGGTCCCTGGCGGTTGGCGAGAGCACATCTTCTCTCGATACCGAGCGACGGCAGGCGCTGACGGACCTCGGCGGCTTTCCCGTCGGGTTGCGCGGCCCGTTTTCCGGCAACGTCAATGTCGGTCGGCTCTATCTCCGCCTCTATCCGGAGAAACGGCAGGGCGGAAACGTCCTGCAAGCGATTCAACGGGCGCTGGGTTGCCGCGAGACGGACCTCTACCTCGTGGGACTCTGGAACCTGACGGACGATCTCGATCCGTCGGAAGCGGCTGCCTTGAACGGCATCATCGAACGTTGGTGGGACCGCCCGCTGCTGACGTTCCAGGCAGACCGTCTTTGGCTTCTTGCAGCGTCGGACGATCTCGTTCTCGAGTCCGACGTCACGGAGGTCATTCCGCTGGCGGCGCCGACCTGAGACAGCAAAACGCCCGGGTCTTTCGACCCGGGCGTCTTGATGAAAGATCGGAACCCGACTATTCGCCTGCTACTCGCGCTCCTGGCCGAGGAACATCATCAGGAACTGGAAAAGGTTCACGAAATCGAGATAAAGACTGAGCGCGCCGAAGATCGCGATCTTCTCGACCATCTCGGTGCCCCACGCGTCGGAATACTGCTCCTTGATCTTCTGGGTGTCGTAGGCGATCAGCCCCGAGAAGATCAGGACGCCGGCGGCGGAGATGATGAAGCTCATCGTGCCCGACGGCCAGATCATGTTGACGAGGCCGGCCAGGATCAGGCCGATCACGCCCATGAACAGGAACTTGCCCATCGCCGTCAGGTCGCGCTTGGTCGTATAGCCGTAGAGACTGAGCGCGCCGAACGCGGCGGCCGTGACGAAGAACGTGCGGGCGACCGAAGCGCCGGTATAGCGGAACAGCAGCAACGACAGGCTGACGCCCATCAGCGCCGTGACCGCCCAGTAGACCGCCTGCACCGCTCCAACGCTCATCTTGGCAGCGCGGAAAGAGGTGAGCAGCAACAGACCGAGCGGCGCAAAGATCGCGATCCAGCCCAGCATGTTGAGGCCGACGACGCGGCCCACCTGGACCTGGAAGAACAGCCCCGCCACTTCTGGCGAGCTGAACAGGCCAAAGGCCACGATGCCCGACAGCGCGAGCCCCGAAGCCATGTAGTTGTAGACGCGCACCATGTGGGCGCGCAGACCGACATCGAACGACGCCTGGTCGGCAATCGTGCCGGCTCGATTGAAGGTGTCGAAGTTCGGATTTGCCATTTTGGTTCAAGCCTCCAAGGGGGCCTCGTTGTCGAGCCCCTTCGCTGTCCAATCTGGGCACTCAGGCGGTATGAATCAATAGAGATAAGGCTTTGAATTGTGGCGTTTTACTTTCAATTTCGGGGAAATTTCCCTTCATTCGTTGCGAAGCAGGGCGAGCGGACGCTGCCGAAGCGCCGCCAGGGTGCCTGCCAGGCCGAAGGCCAGGGTGAGCGCCATCGCGCCCACCGCGACGGCGAAGGCGACCACCGGCAGGAACGTCCAGTCGAGTCCCATCAGCCGGCTGATCACCAGCCAGGCCCCGAGGGTGCCGACGCCTAGCGCCGCCAGCGCCGTGGCAAGGCCGAGGAAGGCGAATTCCCAGGCGAAGATCCCGGCGATGCGCGCCCGCGTCGCCCCGAGCACCTTCATCACCACGGCCTCATGCACCCGCCGCTGCTGGGTGGCGAGCATGGCGCCGGCCAGCACCAGGACGCCGGCCAGGATGCTGAGGAAGCCGATGACCCGGCTGGCCAGCCCGATGTTGCCGAGCACGCCCGCCGCCGTCTCGATGGCATCGCGGATCCGCACCACCGTGACATTGGGAAACTGGTCGGTGACGGCCTTGAAGATCGAGTCCTCGGCCTCGGGCGTGGATTTCACAGTGGCCAGGAAGGTGTGCGGCGCGCGGTCGAGCGTGCCCGGCGAGTAGACGAAGACGAAATTGATGGCCAGCGTGGTCCATTCGATGCGGCGCAGCGAGGCGATGCGGGCCTCGATGTCGCGGCCCAGCACGTTCACCGTGATGGTGTCGCCGAGACCGAGGCCGAAGGCCCTGGCCAGCCCCTCGTCGAACGAGATGAGCTGCGGGCCACGATAGTCCGGCGGCCACCATTCGCCCGCCACGATGCGCGAGCCCTCGGGCGGAGTCGCCGAATAGGTGACGCCGCGGTCGCCTTCGACCGCCCAGCGCGCCTCCGACGGCACCGCCACCTCGTTCACCGGCTTGCCGCCGATCCGCACGATGCGGCCACGCAGTGACGGCACCTTGTCGAGCGGGCCCGCCCCCGGCACGGCGGCGATCGCCTTCTCGAAGGCCGGCATCTGCGTCGACTGGATATCGACGAAGAAAAAGGCGGGGGCATCGCTCGGGATGCGCCGCGTGAGCTGTTCGCGCAGATTGCCCTCGATCAGTGCCGTCGCCACCAGCACGGTGAGGCCGAGGCCCAGCGACAGCATGACGATGGGCGTCGGCGCGCCGGGACGATGGAGATTGGCCAGCGCCAGGCGAAGGCCGGCCAGCTTCGGCTTGCCGGCCCGTGCCGCCACTGCCATGACCAGCCGCGCCAGCAGCGGAAAGGCAATGAAGGCGCCGACCGCGCCGCAATGCGGCGGCTGTCGGCCGTGAACACGGTGAAGGCCGCGAGCGCCATCGCGACGGCGCCGATCACCAGTGCGTCGCGCCAGGCAAGCCCGCGCTGCTCGACCACGGCGCCGCGCATCAGGGTGGCGGCCGGGACCCGGCGCGCCCGCATCAGCGGCACGAGGGTAAACAGCAGGGAAACGAGAAGTCCGAAGGCTGCTGCGGTTGCCAGCGGCGCGGCGTAGAGCGCGATCCGGGCCCGCACCGGCAGCAGGTCGGCGATCATCGCCTGGGCCACGAAGGGCAAAGCCGCCCCCGCAGCAACGCCGATCGCGACGCCCAGCAACGCGAGCGCCGCGAGCTGGAGGAAATAGGTCGCGAAGACCAGCCTCTCCGGCGCACCCAGGCACTTCAGGGTGGCAATGGTGTGCAGACGGCCGGCCAGGAAACTCGAAATCGCGTTGCCGACACCGACGCCGCCCACCAGCAGCGACGACAAGCCGATCAGGCCGATGAACTGCGTCAGCCGGTCGAGCCAGGAGCGGATGCCGCCGCCGGCATCGGCAACGCCCCGCAGCCGCCAGCCGGCATCGGGATAACGACTCTTCAGCGCCGTGATGGTCGCAACGTCAGACCCGCCCGGCGCGAGCCGCAGGCGGTACTCCCAGTTCAACAGGCTGCCAGGCTGCACCAGGCCCGAGTCGATCACCGCCTCGAAGGGAATCATCAGCCGCGGCCCGAGGCTTGCGAAGGCGTTCAGGCCGCGGTCCGGTTCGCGGGCGATCACGTCGCGTACCTCGACGGTCGCCTCGCCCACCCGCAGCCGGTCGCCCAGCGCTAGGTTCATGCGGCGCAGCGCCGCCTCCTCGACCACGGCGCCCCAGACGCCGTCGCGCCGAGCCAGCGCATCGGCCAGGGATCCGCCGCCTCTCAATTCGAGCACGCCATAGAGTGGATAGGCGGACTCCACCGCCTTGAGCTGGACCAGCGTGGGCCGGCCGTCGGCCTTCACCGGACGCGCCATGGCGCGGCTGTCGATCCAGCGCACGAGCTGGCCGCGTTCGCGCAGGAACGCCATCTGCTCAGCCGTCGCCTCGCGGTAGAGCAGCGAGATCGCCACGTCGCCGCCCAGG
Source organism: Alphaproteobacteria bacterium RIFCSPHIGHO2_12_FULL_66_14 (assembly GCA_001767945.1). Lineage (GTDB taxonomy): Bacteria > Pseudomonadota > Alphaproteobacteria > Reyranellales > Reyranellaceae > Reyranella. The sequence goes on from MEMN01000232.1 coordinate 11,307, forward strand.
ATCTCGCGCGCATCGGCGCGCAGGCCCTCCTCGATGGCGCGACTGAAGGAGAGGATCGCGGCAATTGCGGCAACGCCCAGCGCCAAGCAGGCGATGAACAGGCGAAAGCCGCCCAGGCCGCTCCGCATCTCGCGCCGGGCGAGGCGCAGGGCCAGGATCATCGGACGACGCTCATTGTGCCGCCAGGGTGACGCCCGGGGGAGCATTCGTGCGTTCGTCGCCCACGACCAGCCCGTCGGCAATGTGCAGGATGCGATCGCAGCGTCCGGCCAGCGCCAGGTCGTGGGTGATCAGGATAAGGGTCGCGGCGTCGGCGCGCGCCAGTTCGAACAGCAGATCCATGACCTGCTTGCCGGTGGTGCCGTCGAGATTGCCGGTCGGCTCGTCGGCCAGCAGGAGCTTGGGCCGGCCGACGAAGGCGCGCGCCACCGCGACCCTCTGCTGCTCGCCGCCCGAGAGCTGCGCCGGATAGTGGCCGATGCGATGGCCGAGGCCGACGCGCTGCAACGCCACCTCCGCGAGCTCGAAGGCATCGCCACGGCCGGCGAACTCGAGCGGCAGCGCCACATTCTCGTGCGCCGTCATGGTGGGAATGAGATGGAAGCCCTGGAACACGATGCCGAGGTGGTCGCGCCGCAGTCGGGCGCGGGCATCGTCGTCGAGCGGCCCGAGGTCGCGGCCCGCCACCTCGACGCGGCCCGACGTGGCGCGCTCCAGCCCGCCCGCGACCATCATCAGGCTCGACTTGCCGGCGCCCGAGGGACCGACCACGGCGGCAATCTCGCCGGCGGCGATGTCGAGGGTAATGCCGCGCAGGATATTGACCGTGCCGGCATCGCTTGCCATGTCGAGATGGACGTCGGTGAGGCGGACTATGGCTGTGACGATGGCTGTCAAGAAAGCTCCGGGTAAGGGAAGATGATCTTCGGCATTGGATATGGTGGTTTTGCGGCGGCGGTCAATTCACGGATCGCGGCGCTTCTGGCGCTTGTCCTGTGTCTGGTGGCCGCGACCGGGCATGCACAAAGCGGGCCGGTCAAGATCGCCGTCCTGGGCGACAGCCTGGCTGCTGGCTATGGGGTGAAGCCTGACCAGGCTTTCCCGGCCCGACTACAGGCGGCCCTTCAGCAACGGGCGCGCAACGTCACCATCCTCAATCATGGCGTCTCGGGCGACACCACGGCAGGCGGCGTCGAGCGCATCGACTGGATGCTGGCCGACAAGCCCGACATCGTGCTGGTCGAACTGGGCGGCAACGACGCGCTGCGCGGCTCCGACCCGGCCGGCACCGAGCGCAATCTCGACGCCATCATCACAAAACTGAAAGATGCCGGCGTCACGGTGTGGCTGGCCGGCATGCTGGCGCCGCGCAACTACGGCCCCGAGTACGCCGCCCAGTTCGACGGCCTCTACAAGCGGCTGGCCGACAAGCACGGCGTGCCGCTCTATCCCTTCTTCCTCGACGGCGTGGCGCAGGATCCAGCGCTCAATCAGGCCGACGGCATCCATCCCAACCCCAAGGGCGTCGACATCGTGGTCGAGCGCATACTGCCGTTCGTGACCAAGAACCTCGACGATTATGCCACGTCTGTTCGTCGCCCTGCCCGTCCCTGAGGAGATCGCCGACGAGCTTGCGGCGTTGCAGTCCGGCGTGCCCGACGCGCGCTGGCAGACGGCGGAGAATCTCCATGTGACTCTCTGTTTCTGCGACGAGGTCCAGGGCGCGGTCATGCGCGACCTCGAGGAGGAGCTGGGCGACATTTCCGGTCCTCAATTTTCACTGACCCTGGCGGGAGTCGAGCAGTTCAGCACCGGCAAGCAGCCGCGCGCCCTGGTGGCGCTGGTGCAGAAGAGCGAACGGCTCGACTGGCTGCAGCAGAAGGTGGCGACTGTGGCGCGCAACTGCGGCATCGGAATCGAGCGCCGCAAGTTCCGCCCGCACGTCACCCTGGCGCGCTTCCCCGTCGGCGCCGAGACCGGCCATCACATCGCCCAGTTCATGGCCAGCCATTCGACCTTCAGGTCAGCCCCCTGGGTAGCCGAGCACTTCTCTCTTTATTCAAGCCGGCGCGGCCGCGGCGGGCCGATCTATACTGAAGAGACGATGTATCACCTGACGTTCTGACCACAACTTTTAGGTTGTAGAACGTAAGGACAGCACCTCCTATCATGTCGGCTACGGGAGGGTCCGATGATCAAGGTGCTGGTGGCGCTTGTTGTCATGGCTGTCGTCGCGCCCGTTGCTGCCCAGCCGCTCGATCTCGACGCGATCGCCAGGCAGCCAGGTACGCAAGTGACCAGGCGGGGCGATGCCGTCGAGATCAAGCGCGGTGATGTCACGGTGACGATCGACAAGGACGGCGAGACCGGCGTCGACAGTTCGGGTCATGCCGTCCTCTGCATCTGGAACATCGCGATCGTCGCGAAGATATCGGCTGATCTTTGCTACCCCGGTGAGTTCCCCCAGCTGAGCGCCATGCTCGGCCAGTTCATCGACGCCGCGAATACCTTCATCGCCACCAACAGCCTGAGACCTGTCACCAAGGCTCAGTTGGAAAAGAACATCGCGGATCGCACCGCCAAGGCAGCGGCCGGCATCAAGGCAGCCGGCGTGCCGCCGGCACAGAATCGTGTTTGCCAACGCCAGCGCGAAGATGATCTCGTTCCACTGAACGCAGAACTCGAGAAATACCGACGTGAGTTTCAGGACACTCTCAAAGTGCCGCGGCCGCCGGTCGAAAACCCCTGCGGCTAAGACTCAAACGAAGGTCAGCAGCCGCCGCGGCGTGTGGACCAGGATGGCGTCGATCTCGGCCTCGCCATAACCGCGCTTCTTCATCATCGGCACGACGTTGCGGAAGATGTGGCCGTAGCCGTGGCCGCCGAAGCTCGCCAGCCGCGTGCGGTAGCAGATGTCGTGGCTGATCACGACGCGCTCGAGATGGCCGCGGGAGATGAGCGCGCGGATCAACTTGAGCCGCGTGGCGTCGTTCGGCATGTCGATGTCGGAGAGGCCGTAGTAGCTCGCCTCCTGGCCGAACAGGTCGAACTCGATGGTGACGCCCGAATCGGCCAGCCGCAGCAGCCGTTCCTCGTCGAAGATGGTGCGGTCGATGTGGCTGATGACGATGCGATCGGTCGGATGACCCGCCGCCTTGATGAAGTCGGCGACCTCTTGCGGCTGGTTGGGGTCGCGGCCGGGATGGACGTTGATGGCAGCGCCCGTTTCCGCGGCGGCAACGAGGGCCGCCTGCATCACGCGCTTCTCGGTGTCGGTCCACGGCGAGGTGCAGCCGATCTCGCCGATCATGCCGGCGCGGACGTCGGTGCCCCAGGCGCCGTCCTGGATCTGACCGATCATTTCGGCCGCGAAATCGTCGACCGTGCGGCCGTGGTTCTTCGGATCCTGGTAGTCGTTGACGTAGTATCCGCAGCCCATGATCAGGTGCACGCCCGTGCCGGCGGCGATGCGCTGCAGCCCCTTGGGATCGGGCGAGAGGCCGCCACAGGTGAGCTCGACGATGGCGTCGCCGCCCTCGTGTTTCATCATGCGGACTTCGCGGGTGGCGATGTCCTCGAGGTCGAGCATGTACTTGCGGCCGGCCCGCTTGATGCCGTGGCCGTAATTGATTTGCCACACGTTCTCCAGCGTGATTTCGGGCCCGAGATCGTTATCGCCGCGCGTCGCCGGCGGGCGGATGTCGCAGAGCACGTGCTCGTGCATCAGCGTCCGCCCCAGCGCCTCGGGCGCAATCGGCCCGAGGACCGTCTGGATCTTTCCCTTCAGCGTCGGACCCGTCATTGCGGCGCCCGCCTGGCCGCGGCGAGCACGCCGGTCGCGAGCCCCGTAGCTGCCGCAGTGCGGCGGCGGATCATCTTGGTCATGGCGTTGGCCCCTGAGTTCGGGCGACTATATCGTCCGCTCAGGGGGAGACAAACGTGACAGCACCGCTCGTCGGCTATGCCGACCGCATCTCGGTTCGGAGCGGCGAAAAGATCGCCTTCAAGGTCTCGAGCGCGGGGCCGGGCCCCTACAACGCCATGCTGGTGAAGATCGTCCGCGGCGATCCCAACCCCGGCGGACCGCCGGCCAAGCTGGAGGACATGTCCGATCTCTTCGACGGCCGTTTCGCCTCGCGCGAGCAGCGCGCCTGGCCCGGCTCCTATGCGCTGGTCGACGGCGCCAAGGAGGTGAAACTGCCCGCGGCGCTCGGCGTCGAGGCTTTGATCTGGCCGACGCTGCCTGCGGACGGGCCGCAAACGGTCCTGTCGCGCCGCGATGCCCAGTCGGGCGCAGGCTTCGCGCTGGTTCTCACGCCCGAGGGCATGGCGCTCGAAGTTGGCGGTGCGCGGGTCGTGGTCGGCAAGCCGCTGCGCGCGCGCGTCTGGTATCGCGTCTGGGCGAGTGCCGACCCCACGACCGGTACGCTGCGTGTCGGTCAGCAGCCGCTGACACGCGCCCATGCCGTCGACGACGAAGGCGAGGCGCACGTGACCGCGCCGGCACCGCTGTCGCTCGACACTGCCCTGCCGATCCTGATCGGCGCCGAGCCGGCCAAGGATCGCCCGGCTGGACGCTGCTTCAACGGCAAGATCGAGGCGCCGGCGATCGCGGGCGTCGCCGCCTGGGACTTCACCCGCCGCATGGACTCGATGGAGATCGAGGACACCGGCCCCAACGGCCTGCACGGCCAGCTGGTCAACCTGCCGACCCGGGCCATGAAGGGCGCGGCGTGGACGGGCGCGGAGCGCGACTGGCGCCGCGCGCCGCATCACTACGCCGCCATCCATTTCCACGACGACGACCTGCACGACTGCGGCTGGGCGGACGATTTCAGCTTCACCATTCCCAAGGACATGCGCAGCGGCGTCTACGGCATGCAGCTGAGCTGCGGCACGCATCGCGACGTCATTCCCTTCTTCGTGCGGCCCCAGGTCGGCAAGCCGCAGGCCAAGGTCTGCTATCTCGCTTCGACCTTCACCTATCAGGTCTATTCCAACTTCTCGCGCGGCGTGTACGACGAGGCGTTCCGCACACGGGTAGCCGACTGGAAGGCCTATCCGAACAATCCCGACGACCACGCGGACTACGGCCTCTCGACCTACAACCACCACCGCGACGGCTCGGGCGTCGCCTACTCCTCGCACCTCCGGCCGCTGCTCACCTGGCGGCCGAATTTCCTCAGCTTCAACGACGCCGCGGGCTCCGGTCTGCGCCATCTGCCGGCCGACACCCATCTCACCGGCTGGCTCGACCGCATGGGCGTGGCCTACGACGTCGTCACCGACCACGACCTCGATGAAAAAGGCGTCGAGATCCTGGCCTCGTACAAGGTGGTCCTGACCGGCTCGCATCCCGAGTATCACACCAGCGGCACGCTCGACGCGCTGCAGGCCTACACCGAGACCGGCGGGCGGCTGATGTATCTCGGCGGCAATGGCTTCTACTGGCGGGTGGCACTGTCGAAGAAGGTGCCGGGCGCCATCGAGGTGCGGCGCACCGAGGGCGGCATCCGGACCTGGGCCGCCGAGCCTGGCGAATATTACCACGCCTTCGACGGTGCCTACGGCGGGTTGTGGCGGCGCAGCGACCGGCCGCCCAATCTCCTGTGCGGCATCGGCTTCTCGAGCCAGGGCACGTTCGTGGGCGACTCCTATCGCCAATCGCCGGCGGCGCGCGACAACACCCACGCCTGGGTCTTCGAGGGCGTGAAGGACGAGTTGTTCGGCGGCTACGGCTTTTCCGGCGGCGGCGCCGCGGGCTTCGAACTCGAC
>MEMN01000232.1:17091-22028 GCA_001767945.1 Alphaproteobacteria bacterium RIFCSPHIGHO2_12_FULL_66_14
ATCGGCTGGGCAGCCCGCTCAACGCGGTGGTTCTGGCCTCCTCCGAAGGCCACGACCGCAAGAACTTCGTCGTCGTCCACGAGGAACGGCTGGGCTTCACCACCACCATTCCCGGCCAGACGCTTGAGGAGCTGATCCACGCCGACATGACCTACATCGAGAAGCCCGCCGGCGGCGCGGTGTTCTCGGTGGGCTCGATCACTTACTGCGGCAGCCTGCCCCACAACAAATTCGACAACGACGTGTCGCGACTCACCTTCAACGTGTTGAACCGGTTCGGCGAGCTCGGCCTCAAATGGCCTTTTTGACCTGCGACGCCAGGCGCTCGAGCAACCCCTTGCAGCCGGCCTCGATGAGGCTGAGGGCGCGTTCGAAGCCGGCCCTCGGTCCACCGATCGGATCCAGCACGTCGGTGACGCCCATCGGCGGCGCGAAGCTCAGGAACAACTTGGGCTTGCCGGCCAGAGCGCGGGGGGCCAGCCAGCGCATCTCAACGAGATGGCTGCTGTCCATCGCCAGCGGGTAGTCGAAGTAAGCGATGTCGTCGCCGACCACTTGCCGCGCGCGAATGCCCGAAATGTCGTAGCCGCGGCTCGCCGCGATCTCAAGCGCCGCCGGCGCCGGCGACTGGCCGACGAATTTCTCCGACGTGCCGGCCGAGGCGATCTCGAATCCCTCTGACAGGCCGGCACGATCGACCAGGGCGCGAAACACGCCCTCGGCCATCGGTGAGCGGCACAGGTTCGCCGTGCAGACGAAGAGGACCTTGATGGTCATGGCCTCGACCCTAGCACGGCGCTAGATTTCGCAACATGCATCAGGATTATTTCCCGCCCGGCATCGTCGTGCTCACCGGGGCGGGCATTTCCAAGGAAAGCGGCATCGATACGTTCCGCGACCCCGACGGCCTGTGGAACCGGGTCAATCTGGAGGATGTCGCCACCATCGAAGGCTGGCATCGCGACAAGAAAAAGGTGCTCGACTTCTACAACGAGGCGCGCGGCCTGTTTCGCGCCGCCCAGGTCGCGCCCAACGCCGCCCACGATGCGCTGGCCCGCCTCGAGGCGAAATACGGCGGCGAGGTCACGATCGTGACCCAGAACATCGACCCGCTGCACGAGATGGCGGGCTCGAAGAACGTCATCCACATGCACGGCCGCGAGGGCGAGGTGCGCTGCATGAAATGCGGCTGGGTGTTCCCGTCCGACGCCGACCTGTCACCTGAATCGGTGTGCCCGAAGTGCGGCGCCGTGGGCGAACTGCGACCCAACATCGTGTGGTTCGGCGAACAACCGATGTATCTCGACGAGATCTACGCGGCGCTCGAGAAGTGCGGCCTGTTCATGGCGGTCGGGACCTCCGGCCAGGTCTATCCGGCGGCGGGTTTCGTGCTGCACGTCCGTCGCCGGGCCCGCGCCCGCACCGTCGAGCTCAATCTCGAGCCGACCGAGAACCAGCCGCTGTTTCAGGAACACATCTACGGTCCCGCCACCCGGATCGTGCCGCCCTATGTCGACCGCATCCTGGCCGAAGGCTGGAAGTCCGGCGGTTGGTAAAGCGGACCGACAATGCAGAGGAGAAGCGAATGCCCGACACGATGTCCGACCGGACGCGCGACATGAACAAGGCGCCGCACGGCGCGCACCACATCGCGCCCGACGTCCACGGCCAGAACTTCTACGCCATTGACCGGCAGTTCCAGGACCTGATCTCGCTCTACATGGAGCCCGGCCTGCGCGCGGCGATGATGCCGCACTTCGACCGGCTGGGCGCACTTGCCGGCGGGCGACTCGACGACCTCGCCATGACGGCCGACAAGCCCCCGCCGGTGCTGCAACCGCGCGATCGCTTCGGCCGCGACGAGGACTGGATCGACTACCATCCCGCCTATCGCGAGATGGAGAAGATCGCCTTCGACGAATTCGGCATGCACGCCATGAGCCATCGCGCCGGCGTGCTCGGCATGACGGCACCCGCCCATCCACTGGTGAAGTACGGCATCACCTATCTCTTCGTACAGGGCGAGTTCGGCCTGATGTGCCCGGTCTCGGTGTCCGACACCTCCAACTTCATCATCAAGCGCTACGGCTCCGATGCCTTGAAGAAGCTGCTGCTCGACCGGCTGCTGAGCCAGGACCCGGCCGTCATGCTGAAGGGCACCCAGTTCATGACCGAGAAGGCCGGCGGCTCCGACGTCGGCGCACTCGAGACCGAGGCCGAGCAGGTGGGTGTCGGCGCCGACGGCGTCGAGCGCTGGAAGCTCTACGGCCAGAAATGGTTCTGCAGCCACGCCGACGCCGATGTCGCCGTCCTGCTGGCCCGTCCGCGCGGCGCGGCGGGCCAACCATCAAAACTGGGCACCCAGGGGCTCGGCCTGTTCGCCATGCCGCGGCGGCTGGAAGACGGCAGCCGCAACAGCTACCGGATCGTACGGCTGAAGGACAAGCTCGGCACGCGCTCCATGGCGTCGGGCGAGATCATCATGGACGGCGCCATCGCCTACGCGGTGGGCGACGTCAGCCGCGGTTTCAAGCAGATGATGGAGCAGGTGAACCTGTCGCGGCTGAGCCACGGCGTGCGTGCCGCCTCGATGATGCGCCGTTGCCTCAACGAGGCGCTGGCTGCCGCGCGTGGCCGCCGCGCCTTCGGCCGCGCCACCAGCGAGTACCCGCTGCTCCGCCGCCAGCTCATGAAAATCATGCTGCCGACCGAGCAGGCACTGTCCATGTACGCCTTCTCCGCCGACACGATGGGCAAGGCCGACAAGGGAGACAAAGAGGCCGCGAACCTGCTGCGCATCCTGACGCCCGTCTACAAGTTCCGCGCCTGCCGCGACAACATCCCGGTCGCCAGCGCCGCCCTCGAGGTCAAGGGCGGCCTGGGCTACATCGAGGAATGGGTGACGGCGCGGCTGGTGCGCGACGCCCAGATTGGCACCTTGTGGGAAGGCACCTCCAACATCAACGCCCTCGACGTGGTGCAACGTGCCGTCGGCAAGTCGGGCGGCCACAAGACGCTGAATGCCGCCCTCAAAGCGAAGTACGAGCCGAGCGGCACGCTGCCCGGCCAGTACAAGGGCCTGTTGGGCGCCACGCTCGACCGCGTCGAACGCTTCGCCGAAGCCGTCGCCTCGGACCCCAAGCATGAGAAGCGCTCGCGCCTCGCGGCCGGCGCGCTCTATCACGCCACGACGGCGGCGCTGCTCGCCTGGGAGGGCGCCACTCTCGGTGCGCAAGGCGGCGATGCCCGCCGCCTGCTGCTGTCGCGCCTCGTGATCGAGCATCGCCTGTCGCCGCAGGATCCGCTGTCGCTCAGCGAATCGCCATGGGAACAGGAGGCGATGGACCTGCTACTCGACGACGCGCCGGTGCTGCTCGCGAAGGCCGTGGCGTTGGTCGGATGATGCGCTAATGGCCGATCAAAAGCTCGATGCCGATACGATTTTGCGCAAGTCAGTTGTTGCCGCGAAGTTGAATGCAGTTCCATTGCTCGTCACGGCCTTGGTCCTTGCGACTCCCGGCTGGGCACTTTGGCATCCTGATATTTACGAAGCGGCGTACACAAGCGTGGGCTATTCAGCGTTCAGAATTCTGCTGTCTGCCTATGGCAGCATCATCTGCTCATGCCCTTTGTACGGTGCATTTCAAGGCACTGCCGGCAAGCGGATCACAATTAAGGAATGCCTCTCGAAGGGGGTGGGCTTGGCTGCACCCGTTTTGCCGTTGATCTTAATCTTGGGTCTGGTCGAAGGATTGTTCAGCCTCCTCTACATCATCCCTGGCTTTGCCTTTTTCGTCCTGTGCGGACTGGCTATTCCCATCGCGATTGTAGAACGCCCCGGATGGGAGGTCTCCTTGTCGCGAAGCTTGAAAGCGGCTTCTGAATTCTGGCCCGCGCTCACGGGCGCCTGGGGCGTGATTCTAGGCCCCAACATGGCCGTCGATCTCGTCTGCACCTTCGACGAAGCTTGCCGCGAGCGCGCGGTCATCTGGGCAGCCGAATGGTTGCTTATCTTGCTATCGCCAATACTCACAATTCTCTTTTCTTGCGCATGGGCGGTCGCCTACGACGAAATTCGACGTCGCAAAAGCGCATTCACCTAGCGAAGCTTCAGAACTTCCGCGGTGTGTTCGCCCAGCAGCGGCTCGCGATAGAGCGGCTTCGACGGCTCGTTCCTGAAGCGCACGACCGGCGCCAAATGCTTGCGGCCCTGCTCGTCGGTCACGACCATGCCGCGCTTGGCGAGGTTCGCGTCGGCGATGGCCTCGGGCAGCGTGTTCACCGGGCCCCAGCAGATGTCGAGCGTGTCGAGCCATTGCATCCAGTGCGCCAGCGGCTTGGCCTTGAAGGTGGCTTCTAGGAAATCCGCCACCGGCTTCTGATGCGCGCCGGGCCATTCGCAGAGAGGCGCCATCTCCGATCGGCCGAGCGCGCCCAGCAGGTTTTTTATGAACTTCATCTCCTGGCCGGCCAGCACGAGCTGGCGTCCATCGGCGGTGTCGTAGACGCGATAAAAGGCCGAGCCGCCGGTGGTGCGCTGCTGCTTGACATCGGGCTGCTTGTTCTCGGCGAAGGCCGAGCCCACGACGTTGGCGCACGAGGCCATCAGCGCCTCGTGCATCGAGACGTCGATATGGTCGCCCTTGCCCGTGGTCTGCCGCCGCAGCAGCGCCATCAGCACGCCGGAGAGGCCGTGGAGGCCGCTCACCAGGTCAGCAATGGGAATGCCGGGAATGGCCGGCCGTCCATCGTCGCCCAAGGTCAGGCTCAGCACGCCAGTCATGGCTTCGAGGGCGAGATCGTGCGCGGCGCGGCCGGGATAGGCGCCGTCCTGGCCGAAGGCGCTGATCGAGCAATAGACGATGCCGGGATTCTTGGCGGCGCCGGCGTCGTAGCCGATGCCGAAGCGCGCCGCGACGCCCGGCCGGAACGACTCC
>MEMN01000233.1 GCA_001767945.1 Alphaproteobacteria bacterium RIFCSPHIGHO2_12_FULL_66_14
TCACGGAACGAGTTCCGATAGGCTTTATTTTGGGCGTTCTTTGTGCCGACGGCATGCCTGCAGTTACGTCGGCCGTCGATAACGTCTTGGCGACAACGCTGGCAGACGTTCAGAATGGTTTGAGCACTCGACCGGGCATCCCTTCCCGATAAGCACGACAGCCTCGGCCGCTAGACCACCGAGAAACCGTGCGCGAAGGGATCGCGCTCGTCGACGAAGATCGTGTTGATGCCGTGCTGCCGGGCCCAACCCGATATCGAGGGCACGATGGCGTCGTGATTGCCGACATGGGCCGCCGCCTCGACCCGGCCGTCGAACAGCGAGCCGATGAAGCTCTCATGCACGAATTCCTGGCCGACCTTGAGCCTGCCGCGCGCAGCAAGCTGGGCCATGCGCGCCGACGTCCCCGTGCCGCAGGGAGAGCGGTCGATCGCCCTTTCGCCATAGAACACGGCATTGCGCCCATGCGCGCGGGAATCTCGCGGTTGGCCCGTCCACATGACGTGCCTGATGCCCTTGATGGTGGGGTTCTCGGGATGCGCGGGCTGGATCATGTCGTTGAGGAGCCTCCGCACGATCGGCGAATAACGCAGCACGTCATCCGCCGCCATCGCCTCGAGGCCGGCGAAGTTCTTCTGCGGCTCGAAGATGGCGTAGAAATTCCCGCCGTAGGAAATATCGCACGTGAGTTCGCCGAGGCCGGGCACATCGATCGTGACGTCGCTCATGGCCAGATACGAGGCGACATTGGTAATGCGCACACTCTCGACGAACCGGCCGTTCTGCTCGTAGCGCGCCACCACGCGACCGGCCGGTGCATCGAGGTTGAGCACGCCGGGCGTCGCCGGGGAGACCAGCCCGTTTTCGACCGCCATGGTCACGGTGCCGATGGTGCCGTGGCCGCACATCGGCAGGCAGCCGCTGGTCTCGATGAACAGAATGCCGACGTCACAATCGGCACGCGTCGGCGGGTAGAGCATCGAACCCGACATGACGTCGTGGCCGCGCGGCTCGAACATGAGCGCCTTGCGGATCCAGTCGTAGCGCGCGACAAAATCGAGCCGGCGCTCGCTCATGGTTGCGCCCTCGAGCAGCGGCGCACCGCCCGTCACCAGCCGCACCGGATTGCCGCAGGTGTGGCCGTCGAGACACGAGAAGGTATGGACCGACATGTTCAGGCCGCCAACGGTTGCGCCAGATCGACGTGGCCCGCGACGAAGCGTTCGACGTCGCGTGGACTCCGCAGGCGAATCACCGTTCGACCCGCGGCGAAGTTACTGCATTCGTCGCGGAACCGTCGGCGATTGCGACCGTGGGTCTTCAGCGCCCACAACAGAATGGAATCGCGGCTGAGCAGGGTCCGCCGCAACGACTCGCGATTGCCGGTCCCCCACAGGTCTTCCCGCGTCACGATCCGGCGCAACGTGCGCCAGAACAGACGCCACATCACCAGGGGTAGCGGCAGGTCGAGCCAGACGAGCGTGTCGGCACGTTGCCAGACGATGTCGCGCACCTGGCCGTAGATACCGACCGCAATCCAGTCGCCGTCGCGCGTCTCGCATTCGACTCGGTGGCGGAAGAGCTCAAGCGGCGCCGGCTGCCAGTCCGGCCCCCAGAACAGAGCATCAAGCTCGACCAGGCGCAGGCCTTTCTCGGCGACGAGCCGTTCGGCCAGCCAGCTCTTGCCCGACCCGGTGGTGCCGAAGACAACGACGCGGCGCATCACTATTCTGCCGCGAGTCGCAGGCTCGGCCGCGTGCGCAACGCCTCGGCCATGACGCGCTCGACATAGGCGCGTTCGCCACCGGCGAGCGGCAGGCGTGGCGGCCGTGTGCGTTCGCTGCCGCGGCCCATGATCTGCTCGCAGAGCTTGATGCACTGCACGAGATCAGGCCGGGCATCGAGATGCAGCAGCGGCATGAACCAGTCGTAGAGCGGCTTGACTTCGTTGTAGCGGCCGGCGGCGGCCAGCGCGAACAGGCGGTTGCCTTCCTGCGGGAAGGCGTTGGACATGCCCGACACCCAGCCGACACAGCCCAGCATGATCGATTCGACCACGACGTCGTCGAGGCCGCAGAACAGCACAAGGCGATCGCCCATGGTGTTGCGGATATCGGTGAAGCGCGCGGTGGCGCCCGAGGATTCCTTGATGCAGACGACGGTCTCGCAATCTGCGAGTTCGGCCAGCATCGCCGGCGTGACGTCGGTCTTATAAATTGGCGGGTTGTTGTAGATCATGATCGGCAGATCGGAGGCTTTCGCGACGCTGCGGAAATGCGCCACCGTCTCGGCCGGCTTGGCGCTATAGACCATGGCCGGCATCACCATCAATCCGTCGACGCCGATCTTCTGGCAATCACGCGCGAGGTCGCCCGCCATCGCCGTCGTATATTCCGCGACCCCCGAGATCACCGGCACGCGTTTTGCCGCGACCTCGACGGCGGCGGCCAGAATCTTCCGCTTCTCGTCGGCACTCAGCGACGTGCCCTCACCCACTGTCCCGCAGATGATCAGGCCGGACACGCCGTCGCGGATCAGTGCCTCGATGACGCGCTGGGTCGCCGCGTAGTCGACGGAAAAATCCTCGCGGAACTGCGTGGTGACGGCGGGAAAGACGCCCTGCCAACCGATGCGCGCCATGTGCCCCTCCCTGGCAATGCTCCAACTGTAGCGCCAAAGCGGCGGCCAGCGTAGGGTGCGCGACGGATTCGGGAGAGCGTCGATGTCGCAGTATTTGTTCAGGAATCTCAACCTGTTGGACCCGCGCTGGGACGGGGCCCGGGGCGGCTACGAGGTTCTGGTCGAAGGCGATCGCATCAAGGAAGTGTCGGCCAAGCCGATCAAGACGACGAAAGCTCAGGTCGTGGACTGCGGCAAGCGTACCCTGATGCCGGGCCTGATCGATTGCCATGTCCATGTTTTCCTGAGCGAGGTGAATATCCGCAACCTCGAATCGGTACCGTTGACGCTGCTCACCGCACGCGCCGCCGACCTCATGAAGGGCATGATCGACCGCGGCTTCACCACCGTGCGCGACACCGGCGGCGCTGATTGGGGGATCAAGACAGCCGTCGAGGCCGGCCTGATCCCCGGGCCGCGCCTGTTCATTTCCGGTCGCGCCATCGGACCGACCGGCGGGCACAGCGATTCCCGCCGCCGCACCGATCAGGGCATGCCCTCCTGCGGCTGCTGCAACGCCATGGTCTACAGTATGGCCATTGCCGACGGGGCCGATGGCGTGCGCAAGGCGGTGCGCGAGCAGATGCGCCAGGGTGCCGACCAGGTAAAGATCATGTGCTCGGGTGGCGTCGCCTCGCCCTACGATCCGCTCGATTCCCTGCAGTTCTCCGAAGCCGAGATCGCCGCCGCGACCGACGAAGCCAGGAATTTCGGCCGTTACGTGCTGGCCCATGCGTATACGCCTGAGGCCATCACCCGCGCCGTCAGCAACGGCGTGCGCACCATCGAGCACGGCAACCTGATCGACGCCAAATCGGCCAAGCTGCTGGCCTCCAAGGGCGGCTACATGATCGCCAACCTCGTGACCTACTTCGTCATGAAGGAGAAGGCAGCGAGCTTCGGCATGACCGCCGACATGCTGGAAAAAAACGACATCGTGCTCGACGGCGCCCTGCGCTCGCTCGAAGTTTGCAAGAAGGCCGGCGTGAAGGTGGGCTACGGCAGCGATCTGCTGGGCCCACTGCAGGTCGAGCAGAGCCGCGAGTTCATGTTCCGGGCCGAAGTCCTGAAGCCACTGGAGATCATCCGGCAGGCAACTGTCGTGGGCGCCGAGATTCTGCGCCAGGAGGGCAGGCTCGGCATCGTCGAGCCGGGCGCCTTCGCCGACCTGATCGTGGTCGATGGCAATCCGCTCAAGAAGCTCGAACTCTTCCTCGACCAGGGTGCTCATCTGCCGCTGATCATGAAGGGCGGAAAGTTCCACAAGAACGCGTTGAAGTAGGTTTCCGATGTCCCTGCTGTTCAAGAATCTCAATCTGCTCGACCCGCGCTGGAAAGAGGCGCGCGGCGGCTACGAAGTGCTGGTCGAGGACGATCTCATCAAGGAAGTGTCATCCAAGCCGATCAAGGCGGCCAAGGCCCAGATCGTGAATTGCGGCAAACGGACCCTGATGCCGGGCCTGATCGATTGCCACGTCCATACCCATCACAGCGAGGTCTACATCAACCGCATGGAGGCGGTGCCCCTCACCCTGATGATGGCGCGCTCCACCGGGCGCCTGAAGCGCATGCTCGACCGCGGCTTCACCACGGTGCGCGATGCCGGCGGTGCCGACTGGGGCACCAAGGCCGCCGTGGAATCGGGACTGATTCCCGGCCCGCGTCTGTTCATCTCCTGTCGTTCGATCGGCCCCACCGGCGGGCACAACGACCGCAACCGGCGCACCGACATCGGCCCGCCCTGCCTCTGCTGCAACGGCATGGTGTTCATCCGCTGCATCGCCGACGGCCCCGACGAGGTCCGCAAGGCCGCCCGCGAGCAGATGCGCCAGGGCGCCGACCAGGTGAAGCTGATGGTCTCGGGCGGCGTCGCCTCGCCCTACGATCCGCTGGAATCGCTGCAGTTCACGGTCGAGGAGATCACGGCCGCCGTCGAGGAGGCGCATGCCTTCGGCCGCTACGTGCTGACCCATGCCTATACGCCCGAGGCGATCACCCGCGCCGTCAATTGCGGCGTGCGCACCATCGAGCACGGCAATCTGGTGGATGCGCCCACGGCCAGGCTGATGGCCAAGAAGGGCGTCTTCATGATCCCCAATCTGGTGGCCTACGACGCCATGAAGCGTCGCGCCAAGGAACTCGGCATGCCGGTCGAGATGCTGGAGAAGAACGACGAAGTGCTGAAGTACGGCTTTGCCGAACTGGAGCATTGCCGCAAGGCGGGCGTAAAAGTGGCTTACGGCTCCGATCTGCTAGGGGCGCTCGAGGACGAGCAGACCCGTGAGTTCCAGATCCGCGGCGAGGTGATGCCGGCCATCGACATCATCCGCTCGGCGACCCTGATCGGCGCCGAGGTCGTGCGCCAGGAAGGCAAGCTGGGCGTGATCGAACCCGGCGCCTTTGCCGATCTCCTGGTGGTCGACGGCGATCCGCTAAAAAACCTCGGCCTGTTCAAGGACGGTGGTCCGCATCTTTCGGCCATCGTGAAGGGCGGCCGTTTCCACAAGAACGCGCTCTGATGACGATGGCCCTCGCCATCATCCGTCGCCGCGCCCGTCGCTGGGCGCTGAACGGTGCCGCCGCGGTGGCACTGGGCTACATCCTGATGCCGCTGATCTTCGTGATTTGGCTGGCCTTCTTCCGGCAGGAGATTCCGTCCTTCCCGCCCGAAGGCTACAGCCTGAAGTGGTTCGCGGCCATCCTCGACCAGCGCAAATTCGTCGATGGCTTCAGGAACAGCATCCAGGTCGGCGTGCTTGCCACCTTGATCGGACTGGCCTTGGGCGTGCCGGCCGCACTTTGCCTGTCACGTTTCCAGTTCAAGCTGCGCACGCCGCTCGCCAATCTCCTGCTGATGCCGTTGATCGTACCCGGCGTGGTTCTCGGCACGGCGATGTACGTTTTCCATGTCGAGCTTGAAATCGGTCTCGACATGGACGTGCTCGGCACCTTTTACGCGCTGGTGGCGGGCCATATCGTGATCGTCATCCCCTGGGTGGTGCGTCTGGTGACCGCGAGCCTGGCCGGCGTCGACCGCGCCACCGAGGAGGCGGCCCAGAATCTCGGGGCCAATCCCTGGGTGACCTTCTGGCGCATCACTCTGCCCACCATTCGGCCTGGTATCGTGGCAGGCGCTCTGTTCGGCTTCGTCACCTCGTTCGGCAATCTCGAGATGAGCCTGTTCCTGGTCGGGCCGGGTCGGACCACCCTGCCGATCGTCATCCTCCAGTATCTCGAATGGAAGATCGACCCGACCATCGCCGCCGTCTCGGTGGTGCAGATCTTGCTGATCGGTATCTCGATGCTGATCACCGATCGCTACGTCAAGCTGGCGCGGGTCGTCTAGATGGCCCAGCTCGATCTCAATTCGCTCAGCAAGCGCTATGGCGATTTCTACGCCGCGCGCGATGTCTCGCTGCAGGTGGCCGACGGCGAGTTCCTGGTGCTGCTGGGCCCATCCGGCTGCGGCAAGACCACGACTTTGCGCATGGTGGCAGGCTTCATCGAGCCCACCGCCGGGCAGGTAAGGCTGGGCGGCAACGACGTGACGTTCCTGCCGCCATGGAAGCGCAATGCCGGCATGGTGTTCCAGAGCTATGCGCTGTTTCCGCATCTCACGGTGGCACAGAACGTCGCCTTCGGCCTCGAGATGCGCAAGTTGCTCCGCATCGAGATCGACCGCCGCGTCGAGGAGGCGCTGGCGCTGGTTCGCCTGTCCGGTTTCGGGGCAAGGCTGCCGCGCCAGCTGTCGGGCGGCCAGCAGCAGCGCGTGGCGCTGGCACGGGCGCTCGCCATCCGGCCCGACGTGCTGCTGCTCGACGAGCCGCTTTCGAACCTCGACGCCAAGCTGCGCCAGGAAGTGCGGGTCGAGATCCGCGAGCTGCAGCGACAGCTCGGGCTCACCGCCGTGATGGTCACGCACGACCAGGAAGAGGCGCTCACCATGGCCGACCGCCTCGTGGTCATGAACGAGGGCTCGGTGCGCCAGGTCGGCACCCAGCGCGATCTCTACGAGCGTCCCGCCGACCGCTTCGTGGCGGGCTTCGTCGGCCGCAGCACCTTCCTGGACGGCACGGTCGAGGCGCCGGGCCGCTTCCGCTCCGACGGCGGGCTGGCGTTGACCTGCACCGGCGGCCAGCCGGGCCGTGCCGCCCTGGCGCTGCGGCCCGAGCGGGTTGAAATCGGGCTCGTCAAGTCCGCCGGACTCGACAACAGCTTGCCTGGTACGGTGGAATTCGTGTCGTATCTCGGCGCACTGATCGACATCCACGTCCGCCTGTCGCCCAATGATCGGCTGGTCGTGCAGGTCGCCAACCGCGACGGCGGCTTCACCCCGGAAGTGGGCCAATCGGTTCATGTCGGCTGGTCCGCGTCGGCCGGCCTGGTGTTCAACGAGTAAAAATCACAGGAGGTCATCATGTCGGACGTCACTCTCAAGCGCCGCGCCCTGTTGGGCGGCACGGCCGCCCTCGCCTTCGGCGCGCCGTACATCGCCCGCGCGCAGGACAACAAGCGCATCGTGGTCGGCACCTGGGGCGGCGACTACTCGCGGCTGCTCGCCAAGAACATCGAGACGCCCCTGCTCGTGCCCAAGGGCTGGGACGTGATCAAGGACGAAGCGGGTGATCCGCCGCGCCGCGCCAAGGTGCTGGCCGAGAAGTCGCTGCGCCGCGGCACCTCGGACATCCAGGGCGTGTCGGCCGCCAACATGTACGAGATGAACGAGCAGGGCACGATCCTGCAGCTCGACTACTCGAAGATCGCCAACGCCAAGAACCTCATCCCGGCGATGAAGTACCCCTACGGCGTCGGCCACATCTATTCGGGCAAGGTCGGCCTCTACAATCCCAAGCTGATGGCCGCGCCGACCAGCTTCGCCGAGGTGCTCGATCCCAAGCACGGCAACAAGCTCGGCATCATCGACATCCAGTATCAATACACCATGCTGGCCGCGAGCCTCGCAGCCGGCGGCAAGGTCGGCAATTTCGAGCCGGGCAAGGCGCTGCTGGTCGCCTGCAAGAAGGCCGGCGCGCGCATCTATCCATCGAACGAGGCCTTCGCCCAGGCACTCAAGACCGAGGAGATCGCCTGCGGCATCATGTGGAAGGCGCGCGCGGTGCAGTGGCAGAACGCCGGCATCAATGTCCAGACCATCGCGCCCAAGGAAGGCGTACCGATGTACGTCTCGGGCTTCGTGGTGCCGAAGAACGCGCCCAACAAGGACGGCTCCTACGCCTACCTGAACGCCATGCTGGAGGCCTCGGCACAGGAGGGTTTCGCCAAGGACATGGGCTACAACCCCACGGTCACCAACGCCAAGGTGCCGGACGAATTGCGCAAGCGCATCGGCTTCACCGACGAGGAGCAGAAGCGGCTGGTCGATCTCGACTACGGCTACATGGCCAAGAATGATTCCGCCTTCAAGGAATGGTGGGACAAGTCGTTCAAGGGATGACGGACACCGCTCTTGCACATGCTCCCGCCGCCGACCGGCGGCGGGGAGAAGGCCTGACCGCCGGCATGCTGATCGTGCCGGCGTCGATCTTCGTCGCCTTCTGCCTGCTGGCGCCGCTTGCCATCCTGTTCCGCTACAGCCTGAACGAATTCGTCACGACCAAGAAGATGATGGTCGAGGCGGTGACGCTGGCAAACTACGTCAAATTCTTCACCGACCCCTACTACACGACGATCCTGGGCGTGACGGTGCGCGTTGCCGTGACGGTGACGGCGGTCTGCCTGGTGCTGGGTTTCCCGCTGGCCTATGTCGTGGCGCGCACACAAAGCCGGTTCAAGCACCTGCTGATCATTGCCATCGTCTTGCCGCTGTTCGTCGGCAATGCCGTGCGTGCCGCCGGCTGGATGACGGTGTTCGGCAGCCGGGGCTTCCTCAACACCACCCTGCAGTGGCTGGGCCTGATCGACAAACCGCTCGAGATCATGTTCACCGAGACCGCGGTGATCGTGGGCATCATCGCGGTCAACCTGCCGTTCATGGTCTTGAGCCTGCAGAGCGTGATCGAAGGCATCGACCGCTCGGTCGAGGAGGCGGCCTTCAGCCTCGGCGCCCCGCCCGGCACGATGTTCCGCCGCGTGCTGTGGCCACTGGCGCTGCCCGGCATCCTGGCCGGCACCATCCTCACCTTCATCCTGGCGATGAACGCCTATGCGACGCCCTTCCTGCTGGGCGGACCATTGTTCAAGATGATGGCGCCGCTGATCTACAATCAATTCACCCAGCAGACCAACTGGCCATTCGGCGGCGCCATCGCCTTCATCCTGATGACGGTGACACTTGGCCTCACGATGGCAGCCAACCTGCTCATCCAACGCCGACGAGCGAGCTGACATGCATATTGGACTCATCGGCGGCATCGGACCGGCCGCGACCGACTTCTACTACCGCGGCCTGATCGACCGCCATGTCGCCGCGGGCATTCCGCTCGACGTCACGATCTGCCATGCCGATGTGCGCGAGATGAGTCGCAACCTCGTCGGCAAGAATCCCGGCAGGCAGGCCGAGATTTTCGTGAAGCTGGTCGAACGCATGAAGGCAGCTGGCGCGAAGGCTGCCGCCATCACCTCCATGGGCGGCCATTTCTGCGTCAGGGAACTCGTGGCGATCTCGCCGCTGCCCATCCTCAACGCCATTCCCGAGATCGACGCCGCTCTTGCGCGAAGCAAACTGAAGAAGATCGGCATCATCGGTACGCGCACCGTGATGGAGACGCGACTCTACGGCGGCATTTACTCGGTCGAGGTCGTGCCCACCGAAGGCGGGGACCTCGACCGGGTCCACAACAATTATGTCGAGATGGCCACCGTCGGTCGCGTGACGGAGGCGCAGCGCCAGGTCTTCTTCGAGGCCAGTCGCCGGCTGGTCGCGCGTGGCGCCGAGGCGATCATGCTGGGCGGCACCGACCTGTTTCTGGCCTTTGCCGGCCATGATCCGGGATTCGCCGTGATCGATTGCGCCGACATTCACGTCGACGCGCTCTACGCCAAATCGGCGGCATGATCTCCGGGGGAGCCAAGCACATGGCCGAAGACAACCGTTTGCGCCGCTTTGCCGTCCTCATAGACGCCGACAACACCTCGCCGCGCATCGCCGCGGGCCTGTTCGAGGAGATTGCGAAGTTCGGCGAGGCCAGCGTGCGACGGATCTACGGCGATTTCTCGAGCCCGCGCCTGAGGTCATGGGCCGACATCCTGCAGAAGTACGCGATCGATCCCTATCAGCAGTTCGCCTACACCTCGGGTAAGAACGCCTCCGATATCGCCCTGGTGATCGACGCCATGGACCTCCTGCACAGCCGCCGGTTCGACGGCTTCTGCCTGGTCTCGTCGGACAGCGATTTCACGCGCCTGGCGTCGCGGCTGCGCGAGGAGGGTGCCGACGTCTACGGGTTCGGCGCGCAGAAGACCCCGGAGAGTTTCCGGCAGGCGTGCCGACGCTTCATCTACACGGAGAATCTTCTGCCGGAGACCGAGACCTCCACGCCGGAGGAAGGGCCCTCTCCCAAGGCGCGACAGTCCGCCGGCGCCGCCATTCCCATCCTGACCAAGGCGATCGGCCAAATGGAGACCGAGGACGGCTGGGTGGGACTGGGCGTGGTCGGCCAACGCCTGGCCAACATCGCCTCCGATTTCGATCCCCGTACCTACGGGTTTCGCAAGCTGAGCGATCTGGTCCGCCAAACCGGCGCTTTCGAGATGGATCAGCCCGAAGGCCGGGCGGTGCGGATCAGGGTGAAGCCGACGCAACTGCCGATGCCGCCGGCCAGGGGCCGTGCCAGGACGCCGGCAGCACCCGCCACAAGACGGCCACAGTCCGGCTGAGGGTGGCGGATTCCATGCGTTGGGCCACTTCGCTCGTTGCTTTTGTCTCCGCTCCCGCCTAAGGGCGAAGAAGCGGCGCGATCCGACGCCGATCCCAGACAGGAAAGTTCACGCGATTGGGAAATAGCCCGGAACCCGCAGGTTCTTCCGCGACTGATGCCCGCACATGGACCCAGGTTCTCGCGCGCTACCGGCAGCCCAGCAACGGCCGCAGCATCGTCGAGATCGCCATCACCGTCGTGCCGCTCGCAGCCCTCTGGGCGCTGGCCTGGGCGACGCTCGACATCGGCTATTGGCTGGCCCTGCCGCTCGCCATCGCCGCGGCGGGGTTCCTGGTCCGGCTCTTCGCGATCCAGCACGATTGCAGCCATGGTGCCTTCTTCCGCCACCGGCTGGCCAATGACTGGATCGGCCGGGTCGTCAGCGTGGCGACACTCACACCCTACGGCGTCTGGCGTCGCACTCATGCCACCCACCACGCCTGCACGGGAAATCTCGACCGCCGCGGGCTGGGCGACGTCGATACGCTCACGGTCGAAGAATACCGCGCGCGGGGATTCTGGGGACGGCTGCGCTATCGCGTTTACCGCCACCCTTTGTTCATGTTCGGCGTGGCACCCGCCTATCTCTTCATTCTGCAGCATCGCCTGCCGGTCGGTCTGATGCGCGACGGCTGGCGGCCCTGGATCAGCACCATGGCAACCAATCTGGCGATCGCCGTGATCGCGGCGGCGCTGATCTGGCTCGTCGGGATCAAGGCCTTCCTGCTCATTCACCTGCCGATCATGCTGTTCGCCGCCTCAGTCGGGGTATGGCTGTTCTACGTCCAGCACCAGTTCGAAGACACTGTCTGGGCGAACGACGGCGACTGGAACCTGCATGACGCCGCCCTGCACGGCAGCTCCCACTACGACCTGCCGGCATTCCTACGCTGGTTCACCTGCAACATCGGCGTGCACCATGTGCACCACCTGTGCAGCCGTATCCCCTACTACCGGCTGCCACGCGTGCTCCAGGACCATCCGGAGCTGCGCAATGTCGGCCGGCTGACGCTGCTCGAGAGCTTCCGCTGCGTCCGTCTCGTCTTGTGGGACGAGACGGAACGCCGCCTGATCTCGTTTCGCGAAGCCCGCGCATCGTGCTGAAGCACGGGCTCCGGTCCAGCCGTTCAGTCGCAGCTCTTCAGCAGACTGGTCGCGGCCGGATCGCCCGGAAGAAGCGCCAGGCTGGCCTCGAAATGCCGGCGGGCAGTCTTTGTGTCGTGACGAACGAGCGCCTCAACGCCGGAAAGAAGATGATCCCGTGTCCGCGCCTTGGCCGCACGATCGGCCGGATCGTTCCGGTTGAAGACTTCGAATAGCGTGACCGGTCGCGTCTTGCCTTTGACGACGACGACGTCGATCGGCCGGATGTCGTAGGCTTTCGGATCGGCGAGTTGATCGTAGGTATTCTGCGAAATCAGGATGCCGACGTGATAGACCTTGGTCAGGCTTTCGATTCGCGAGGCGAGGTTGACCGCGTCGGAAATGACGGTGCCGTCCATGCGGTGTTTTTCGCCGATGGTACCCATCATGAGCGACCCGGTGTTGAGCCCGACGCCAATGCCGACCGGATCGAGTCCGACCGTCCGGCGCTCGGCGTTGAACCGCTCGAGAGTCTCGAACATGGCAAGGCTTGCACGTAGCGCGTCGTCGGCATTCCCGAACAAGGCCATGATGGCGTCGCCGATGTACTTGTCGATGAAACCGTCGTGGTCGCGGATGACCGGGCCCATGCACTCCAGGTAGGAATTGATGAAGGCGAAATTGTCATCGGGCGTCATCTGCTCCGACAGGGTGGTGAAATTCCTGATATCGGAGAACAGGACGGTCATTTCCTGACGCATGTTGTCGCCCAGGTTGACCGAGACGATGGACGGCTTGCCGATCATGGCCAGAAAGGCGCGCGGCACGAACCGCTCGATCGACAGGTTCGTCTCCTTGAGGTCGACGATGGTGTTACGAACGGCGCTGCGCATCGCGTCAAAGCTACGGGCAAGATGCCCGATCTCGTCGCGCCGGTCGGTGTTGGCAATACTGTGTTCGAGGTCCCCCTCGGCGATCGCGCCGGCCTCCCCGCGCAGATTGAGCAGCGGATCCAGGACCTGACGTTGAAGAAGGCGAGAGGCGATCCAGAACACGACCGGCAGCATCAGGGCGAGTACGACCAGCGAGGCGATGAACACCTTGATAACCGCCTCGCGCGCCAGGCCGGTGTCGTACGTGATCTGCCAGATCACCAGCTTGTGCGAGATCGGATCGTCCTTCACCGGCCCGCCGGCCGAGGCGTAGCGACTGTAGATCGTGACATGCCGTCCATCCGCGTCCGCGACCTCGTCGCGACCGGCTTCGGCGACATGTTCGACGAGGTCCGGGGCGAGCTTTTTCCCGACGTGCAGCAGGGACCATGCGCCTGCGGGCGTGATCAGGTAGATATCGACGTCCTTCACATACTCATTCGAACGAATGGCATCGGTGAAGAGGTCCTGGAAGAAATACTTTCCCATCCAGCCGAAGTCGCCCTGGCTCAGGCTCCTGCGGATTTCGGTCGAGGTCTCGACGATGAAGTTCTTGTCCTTGGGGCCGTAGTAGCTGTAGGTCCGCAACGTGCCGGTCAGCGAGGACATGTCGATGCCGTCGCTCATGACCTTGTCGCCTTCGAACACCGTGTCGAGAAACTTGGTGAAGGGACTCTCGGGAAAGACGAGGTTCATGTCGCCCGGCAGATTGGTCTGGAACACCTTGTGTGACCGGTCGATGAAGTAGATGTGCTCGACATCGTATTTCTCGGTGAGAGCGTTGAGCTCGCCGGCCGACAGGCCGGCGGGGTCACGACCGAGGTTCGCGAGTTCGGCCGCGATCTCCGGCAGAACCTTCTCCATGTGAGCCTTGATCCGGCCGTGCTGGCTGCGCAGAAGGGTTTCGAAGATCGCGAAGCGCTCCGTGAGGCTGGCTTCGAGACTGCGAATCTCCTGAGCCTGCTTGTCGGACACCAAGCGATACATCGCGAGTGAGACCACCACGGTCGCTCCGAGGGTGACGGCCATCATCACCACGAAAAGGAACAGCCCGACCTTGCGCTTCACCGAGAGACCCCACCCATGGCTGGAGTCTTACTCCATGGCCCGCGCCTTGCCCATGCGCGTCGGAAGCAGGCCTCGCCGATGGCGTCTAGTTGTTCTGCCAGAGACGCGTGGTGTAGGCGCCCTCGACACTGGCATCGATCTGCGCCGCCACGTCGTCGCCGGCGCCAACCCGAGGCGCGATGATCTTGCCGAACGACACGCGGCCGGGCGCCGGCCAGGCCTTGGGATCCCACAGCTTGGCGCGGACGATCGAGCGGGCGCAGTGAAAGTAGCAATGCCCGATACGCACCCGGGTCGCCAGCAGCGCCGGCTTGCCGAGCGAGCTGAGCGATCCCACCAGGTCGGGATCGTCATAGATCTCGGCGGTACCGGACACGCGCAGCGTCTCGCCGGTGGCCGGCGCCAACGCAATCAAGCCGATCTTGCCCGTGGCCAGGATATTGGTGAGGCCGAAGGCCAGGTTGTTGCCGGCCCGTTCGGGGATCAGCAGGGTCCTGGGATCCTCGACCCGGATGAACCCCGGGTCGTCACCCTTCGGCGAGACCTCGACCGCGCCGTCGCTGCCGACGGTGCCGATCAGGGCGAACGGACAGCGGGCCAGAAAGGCGATCGACTGTTCGTCAAGGGCATCCGATATCTTGGCGCGCGTCGTCGGACGCGGCTCGGGAAGAATGCGCCGAAGATCGTCGGTCGAGGCGATGCGCGCCATGGCTCAAAACTCCCCTTATGTCGCTTGAGTTGGCCGGTTGGATGAACCATCGGTCAGCTCGGGACCAAGTTCAACCACGCTGGCGTCGGGGCTTCTCCAGCGCGTCCATGTTGGCGTAAAGCCGCCGCAAGGCAACCTTCAGCGCTTCGGCCTCTCGGGCTTCGAAGCCCCGCAGCGACACGGCCTCGTAGCGTTCGGCGATCGGAAGCAGTCGCTGGGTGAGCCTGCGGCCGGCCGGTGTGGCATGAAGGGTGACAGCACGGGCATCGGCGGCGTCGCGGCGACGGGCCACCAGCGCCTTCTTCTCCATGCCGTCGACCAGGCGCGTGAGCGTCGAGACCTCGATGGAAGTGGTTTCCGACAGATCGCCCATGCGGCGGCCGTCGCGCTCGTGAAGGGCCGCCAGCACGCGCCATGTCTGCAGGGTGGCGCCGAGCGGGCGGACCTCCTCGCTGAACGCCGTGGCGATGCGCGCACCGGCCCGGTTCAGCAGGTAAGGCAGATAGCCATCGAGCGGACCCATGGCGTCAGGCCGCGAAGTGCGGCGCCACCTCCCGCATGAAGCGCTCCATCTGCTCCTTCACGAGGGCGTGCGGTATCTGGCCGTAGTTGAAATAGAGGATCACCTCGGCGATGCCGGCGGCCTCGACCTGCTTCAGCGTATCGACGATATGCTGCGGGCTGCCGCACAGGATCGACTTGTCCGTGAGCTTCTCCGGCCGCATGTCGCGCAGGATGTTCACGATGTCGACGAAGTATTTGTAGGTCGGCGGCACGGTCTCGCCCGACGAGGACGGGAAGGCGGCGATCAGCGCGTCCTGGAAGTAGCGTACCAGCGCCTGCTTGCCGTACTGCTCCTCCTCCGGCGTCGAGGCGATGTGCACGAAGTAGGAGCACATGGCCCGCCGCATCGGCCGCTTGAACGTTGTTTCGCACGTCTCGCGGTAGGTACGCACGGCGTCCGCCAGCGAGCCATAGACCATGGCGGCGGCGAAGGGCGCGTAGATGACGTTCCAGTCGTTGCGGGCCGCGAGTTCCATCGACGGCCGCGAAAAGCAGGCGACATAGGGTCGAAGCGGCCTTTGGGCCGGGCGGGGTCGCACCTCGACGTCATCGAACTGATAGAATTTGCCCTTGTGCGACCATCTTCCTGGTTCGGTCCAGGCGCGCCACACGATCTCCAGTCCTTCAGCGAACAGCTCCGCCGACTCGCCGAACGGCGCCTGGAACGGCTCGTATTCCTTGCGGTCATAGCCGCGGCCGGCGGCGAAATCGACGCGGCCGCCGGACAGGAGATCGAGCGTCGCCCATTCCTCGGCGACATGCAGCGGATGATGCACCGGCAGCAGGGTAACGGCAGGCGCCAGCCTGAGCTTCGTGGTCGCGCCGGCCAGTTGCGCCAGTATGGCGAGCGGCGAGGCGTTGACGCCCAAAAGATTGAAGTGATGCTCGCCGATCCAGGCCGAGTTCAGCCCGACCTTCTCGGCCCACAGCGCCTCGGCGAAGATGTCCTTGATGAACTGCTCAGGCGACCGCGGATTGCCGGGATAGCGGTTGTCGCTCAGCGTGAAGTAACCGAATTGCATGGCGTCCCTCCGGAGACGAACAATCGCTCAATTCAATTTATTTGTAAATGCAAATAATTACACCCTGGCTTGTGATCCACAAATGGCGAGGGTACGTAATCCGATAACGACAACGACGATCCGGGATGGAGACAGGCATGAAGCGTCTACTGGTCGCCGCCGCCCTTGTGGCCCTGCCGCTGCCGGCGCTCGCCCAGACCAGCCTCCAGATGATCGAAAATGGTCGTGCCCTGTTCAACGACAAGAGCCTGTCGGCCAGCGGCCGGGTTTCCTGCGCCACCTGCCACCCGATGAACGGCCACACCGACAACAAGACCTATGTCGGGCTCGATGTCGTGCCCGACGGCGACCCCAAGGGACGCAGCACGCCCACGATGTGGGGCGCCGGCATCCGCCAGGCCGAATGGTCATGGGCCGGCAACATCCCGTCGATCGAGACCAACATCCGCGGCATCATCGTCAACCGCATGAAGGGCTCGGAGCCCACCAAGGAGACGCTGGACGCGCTGGCGGCCTATGTGAGGTCGCTGCCCAACGGGCCGGCGCCATTCCTCGATGCCGACGGCATGCCGCGCGACACGGCGCCGGCCGACGTACGACGTGGTTATGCGCTGTTCTCCGGCAAGGCAGGTTGCATGACCTGCCATTCGCCCGCCTCCTACGACAAGAAGGGGCCCGAAGACGTGGGCAGCGGCGGGCCGTTCAAGGTGCCGTCGCTGCGCAATGTCTCGAAGACCGGGCCTTACTTCCACGACGGCCGCTTCAAGAGCCTCGACGAGGCCGTCACCTTCATGTGGGACTTCTACCGGAAGAAGAACGACAGCAAGGACACGCTGAGCGACGCCGAGAAACGCGATCTCGTGGCGTTCCTGAGGGCGCTCTAGGCGGTCCGTGGACCGAGGTCGGCCAGCGGCATCAGCCAGTCGCGGAACGCCTTGATCTTGCGCCGCCGGATCGCCTCCTGGGGATAGACAAGGTAGTAGGCGAACTCGCTCGACATCTTGAAGTCGAAGGGCACGACCAGCCGCCCAGCCTTGAGGTCGGGCGCCACCAGCGGATGACGCCCGAGCGCCACACCCAGCCCGTCGATCGCCGCTTGGTAGGCCGCCACCGCAAAATCGAACGACACGCCGCGCGAGGCGTCGATTCCCTTGACGCCAGCAGCCGTCAACCAGACCTGCCAATCGTCGGGGAAATTGCCGATGTGAAGCAGCGTGAACCGCTTGAGGTCGGCCGGCTTCTTGAGTGGATTCGCGCCCTTCAGGAGAGTGGGAGCGCAAACCGGCATCACATCCTCGCTGACCAGCCGTTCGGCCACCAGTCCCGGCCAGTGGCCGCGGCCGTAGCGAATGCCGATATCGACGTCCTCGCGCGCAAAGTCGATCAGCCCGGTGCCGGTGCTGATCCGCACGTCGATCTCGGGATTGGCGCGCTGGAAGCCGCCCAGCCGCGGCACCAGCCATTTCATGGCGAAGGATGCCGTCGTCGTGACGGTGAGATGGCCGCCGCGGTCCTTCTGCAGGAGTTTTTCGGTGGCCTCGTTCAACTGGTCGAATGCCCCGCGCACCGCGGGAAGATAGGCCTGGCCCGCTTCGGAGAGCAGCAGCGAGCGGTTCCGGCGCACGAACAATTTTAATCCGAGGCGTTGCTCGAGGCCGCGCACCTGATGGCTGATCGCGGCCTGGGTGACGTTGAGCTCCTCGGCGGCATCCGTAAAGCTCATGTGGCGTGCGGCGGCCTCGAAGGCGCGCAGGCCGTTGAGCGGCGGCAGGGTTCGCTTCATGGGCAATCCTTCACATGAGGTATTCTTATCAAAACAGGACAAACCGTCATTTGTAAAGACCCCACCCGGGGCACACATGCAGGTCACACAAGCGGCAACCCCTTCAGGAGAAGTCCGATGGCCGACGTCTCGCTCTACTACCGCTCCGAAGTTCCGGTGATGGCCACGGTTTCGGCCGTCGGTCAGCTTTTCGCGACCTGGCGCCGCCGCACCAAGGAGCGCCACCAATTGGCTGACCTCGACCCTCGCACGATCCGCGACATCGGCCTCAGCCCAAGCGAAATCCAGTTCGAGGCCAACAAGCCCTTCTGGCGCGGCTGATCTTCAACTCCGGAGCGGGCCCGTTTCCCCTACCCTGCGCGGGCCCATCCCCTCCGGATCCTGGCCGGCGATCGACCCTCAGCCTCCCTGTCGATCGCCGGCTTTTTCTTTGCGCCCGCCGGGGGCTCTGCTAGAGCCCGAGCGTGGCACTCTCCGACCAGAAGATTCAATCGCTCGGCCGCGACGGCCTGCAGCTCGCGGCTACCGGCGATTTCGCCGGCGCCGAAGCCCTGTTCGCGCGGGCCGCCGAGGCACGCCCCAATTCCGGGCAGCTCCTTCATCTCCTGGGTCAGGTTCGTCTGAAACTCGGTCGCTTCGCCGCGGCCCGAGAGCCTCTGGAACGCGCCGCCGCGTTCCTGCCCCGGGATGCCGCGGCGCAAATCAATCTCGCGGGATGCCTCGGCCAACTCGGCCAGCACGATGCCGCTCTCGCGACGCTCGACCGGGCGGCGCGACTGAAACCCGGCGATGCCGCCATCACCTACAACAGAGGCCGCGCCCTCGAGGCGCTTGGCCGGTCCGACGAGGCCGAGTACGCCTACGACGAGGCGCTGTCGATCGACCATCGCCTGATCCCGGCGCTCAGCGCACGGGCCGGCCTGCTGGCGGCGCGCGGCGATTGGGTCGGTGCCCTCGGCGATCTCGACAGGGCGCTCGCCACCCGACCCGACGAGCACGCCCTGAAGCTGCGGCGCGGCGAGCTGTTGCTGCGGCAGGGCGACTGGTCGCGCGGGCTGATCGACTACGAGGCACGTCTCGACATCGCGGCAGACCGCTACGCGCCCGCGCTGCCACGCTGGCAAGGCGAGCCGCTGAGCGGCCCCCTGCTTGTCTATCCCGAGCAAAGCGACATCGAATCCGATGGGGCAGTGCGCGATACGCTGATGCTGGCGCGCGGCGTCGATGCCGTGGTGCAGTGCGGCACCAGGGCCGCGGGCCTGGTCGAACTGCCCACCATCCGCCGCGACGCGCCGCTGCAAGGTTTCGTGGCGGCGGCGCCGCTGCGCAGCCTGCCACACTTGCTAGGCTGGACTCTGGAGTCGCTGCCTCTGCCCGGTCCATTGCGACCGAAGGCACAGCCGTCGGCCCGCATCGGCTGGTTTGCCCGTACCGCGCCACCTGCAGGAATCGTCGTCGAGAGCGATCACGACAAGGTGGCGGATTGCAGCCGCGTGGTCGGCGACGACACCGCCACGACGCACATCGCGGCTTTGCTCGACATTCCCACCCTGCTGCTGCTGCCCTCTTCCGCAGACTGGCTGTGGGGACCGCGCCGCGGACCGTCGCCGTGGTATCCGAGCCTCGACGTCATCGGCGAAGAGGAGACCGACAAGCTGGCGGCGTGGCTTGAGAGGTGCTGATATCCGCATCCGCGGAGGAATGCCAAATGGGCAAGACGCTTTTCGACAAGATCTGGGATAGCCACGTCATCACCGATCTCGGCAACGGCTTCGTCCTGCTGCACATCGACCGGCTGCTGCTGCACGACATGTCGGGCGGCAAGGCGCTGAAGGAAGCCATCGAGAAGGGCTATCCGCCGTCGCAGCCGCGCCTGATGTACGGCACGCCGGATCACACGATGTCGACCCAGCCGGGCCGAACCGAGAAAACCCATCCTCCGGGCGAACCGCTGATCCTGTCGATGCGCGAGACGACGCGCGCCTACGGCATCAAGCTGTTCGACCTCGGCCAGGACGGGCAGGGCATCGTCCACGTCATGGGTCCCGAGCAGGGGCTGACCTTGCCCGGCACCACGCTCGTCTGCGGCGACAGCCACACTTCTACGCACGGCGGCATGGGGGCGCTGGCCTTCGGCATCGGCTCGTCCGAGCTGGTGCACGTGATCGCCACCCAGACCATGGTGCAACGAAAGCCCAAGCGCCTGCGCGCCAGCTTCGACGGCAAGCTGATGGCGGGCGTCACGGCCAAGGACATGATCCTGCACCTGATCGGCGAACTCGGCACCGCCGCCGGTACGGGATTTTCGGTCGAGTACGCAGGCTCGGCGGTGCGCGCCCTGCCGGTCGAGGCGCGCCTTACGCTCTGCAACCTCACGATCGAAATGGGCGCGCGCACCGGCATGGTGGCACCCGACGACACGACCTACGAGTACCTGAACGGCCGCGACTATGCGCCGAAGGACGCGATGTGGGACCGCGCCGTCGCCCACTGGCGCACGCTGCCTTCGGATCCCGACGCCGAGTTCGACCGCGAGCACACGGTCGACATGAAGAACGTGGCACCGCAGATCACCTGGGGCACCAGCCCTGAACACGTCATCGCCGTCGACCGCGCCATCCCCGATCCGAGAACGGGCCCGGAGGAGAAGCGCGGGGCCTGGGAAGCCGCCCTCAAATACCAGGGCCTCGAGCCCGGCAAGCCGATCGAGGGCACCAAGGTCGACTGGGTGTTCATCGGCTCCTGCACCAATTCCCGCATCTCCGACCTCCGCGCCGCCGCCTCGATCGTGAAGGGGCGACACAAGGCCGATCACGTGACCGCCTGGGTCGTGCCCGGCTCCGAGCGCATCAAGCGCGAAGCCGAGGCCGAGGGGCTCGACCGCGTGTTCCTCGAGGCGGGCTTCGAATGGCGCGAGCCCGGCTGCTCGATGTGCCTCGCCTCCAACGGCGAGCGCGTGCCACCCGGCAAGCGCAGCGTCTCGACCTCCAACCGCAACTTCGTCGGCCGCCAGGGTCCCGGCGCGCGCACCCATCTCGCCAGCCCGGCGATGGCCGCGGCTGCGGCGATCCAGGGTACCATCGCCGACGTCCGCAAGTTCTAGGAGCACGCCATGGACAAGTTCACCAAGGTGACCGGCGTGGCGACGCCGCTGATGCGCCAGAACGTCGATACCGACCTGATCATCCGCATCGAGCGGCTGGTCGACAACGTGACCCGGGACGGCCTCGGGCCCTACTGCTTCGAGCAGATCCGCTTCAAGCCGGACGGCAGCGAGGACCCCGACTGCATCTTCAACCAGGCGCCCTATCGCGGCGCGCCGATCATCCTCAGTCGGGAGAATTTCGGCTGCGGCTCCAGCCGCGAGGGCGCGGTGTGGGCGCTCAAGGGCATGGGCATCAAGACGGTGATCGCGCCCTATTTCGGCGACATCTTCAACAACAACTGCTTCCAGAACGGCATCCTGCCGGTGGCGCTGCCGATCGCGGAGATCGAACAGCTTGCCGACGAGATGAAGGCCTCGCCCGGAAATGCCCGGGTCACGGTCGATCTCGAGAACTGCACCGTCGTGTCGCCCACGGGGCGCATCATTCCCTTCCAGATCGATGCCCGGCGCCAGCACGCCATGCTGAACGGGCTGGACGACATCGCCCAGACCATGAGCCACAAGGGCGAGATCGAGGCCTGGCAGGCCGGCGACAAGACCGCTCGTCCGTGGGTCTGGCTGTGACCTTGTGAGGCCGCTCCACGCCGCTGCGGCGCTTCTCATCGTGGCGATGTGGGGTCTCAACTTCACCGTCATCCGCTTCGGCCTCGACGAATTCACGCCCTTCAGCTTCGCCACCTGGCGCTTCTTGCTGGGAGCGCTGCCTATTCTGTTCGTGCCCAAGCCCGCCGTCTCCTGGGCGACCTTGGCCGGCATCGGCGGCTTCATGTTCGCCGGCCAGTTCATCTTCCTGTTCTTCGCCATGCAGGCCGGCCTGCCGCCGGGGCTGACCTCGGTGCTGGTGCAACTGCAGGGCCCGCTCACGGTCGTGCTGGCCGCCCTCTTCCTGCGCGAGCACGCCACGCGCGGCCAATGGTCGGGCCTGGCACTCGCCACGATCGGCGTCGTGCTGATCAGCCAGACGGTCGAAGGCGCGGCGAGCCTGCTCGCCATCGGGCTGGCGTTGCTCTCGGCGCTCACCTGGGCCACCGGCAATCTCTTCTTCCGCACGGCGCGCGGCGTGTCGATGTTCGCCGTCACCGTTTGGGCGAGCGTCCTGCCGCCCATCCCCCTCGCCCTCGCCGCACTCGCGCTCGATGGCCCTGCCGCCCTGCTGGCCCCGATCCTCGCCCCGACGTGGCGCGGCTGGTTCGTGCTCTTCTATACGGTCGTGCCGGTGATGTGGCTGGGCTACCTCATCTGGGGCACGCTGCTGCGCACCTATCCCGCCGCCAAGGTCGGGCCGATCTCGCTGCTGGTGCCCTGCGTGGCACTCCTCTTCGCCTCCTTCCTGGTCGACGAGCCGATCGGCGGGCTGCGCCTGCTGGGCGTCGTCGTGGTGCTGGGCGGCGTGGCCATCGGCGTCTTCGCCTCGGGCCGGCGGCTGCGCTGAGCCACCCCGAGAAGTAGACCATTCCCTGCCACGCCTGAACGGGGTTTGTTTGTTCGGCGTCGGCGTCCGGAAATCGTCTCCAACCCGTTGATCGGGAAATGAAATCTCTGCGATGGCTGCCACGGAATCCACGCAAGTGGCTTTCGGAATGCGTGTGCCGAAAATCAGCGCCGGAGTGGACCATTTCGTGGACCATTCATGGACCATAAAAAACGCCCGCTGGATCTCTCCGCGGGCGTCTCCCATTGTAGCTAGAAATCTAGCAAAAACCTGCTGAACTTGCAAATTTCAGATCGCAGGCATTGCCAGCAGGTCACGCCTTCTGCAGGCCGCACCATTCGGCGATGAACAATGCCGTCGCCTGGGTGATCTTGCGCACCGATTCCAGGTTCACGCGCTCGTCGAAGCCGTGGATGTCGTCGGACTGCGGGCCGTAGACCAGCGCCGGGATGCCGGCATAGAGGCCGAAGAAGCGGTTGTCGGCGGTGCCGGTGGAAGTCTTGTCCTCGAGCTCGCTGCCGAACACCGTCTTGTGGGCCTCGGCCAGCACGACCCGCACCTGCTCGTGGTTTTTCAGCACGAAAGGCTCGGCCTGGAAGCCTTCCCAGGTCACGCTGGGCGGATTGTTGCCCAGGAACGGATCGTTGGCCGCGGCCTGGCGCACCAGGTCCTCGATCTCCTGCCGGCACTCCTTGAGGTTCTGCGACGGCAGCACCCCCACGCGCATGTCGAAGGTGCACCAGGACGGCACCGAACTCGCCCAGTCGCCGCCGGCGATCTTGCCGACGTTGAAGTTCACCGGATGATGGTGATCGCAGAAATGCTTGTCCTGCGCCTTCTTCGCATTCCACTTCTTCTCCAGCTCGCGCAGCTGCTGGATCAGGCGGAACGCCGATTCGATGGCGTTGGAGCCGGCGTCGGCCTTGTAGACATGGACCGGATGACCGGTGACCTTGACCTGGAACCACATGACGCCGACCTGGGCCACGGTGAGCACACCCGACGACGGCTCGGGAATGAGGGCCGCCTCGGCGCGGTAGCCGCGCTGCAGGCAGGCGAGCGCGCCATTGCCGGTGCATTCCTCCTCGACCACGGATTGCTGATAGACGTCGGCCGCCGGCTGGTAGCCCAGCGCCCGCAAGGCGCGCAACGCGAAGACGTTGAGGATCAGCCCAGCCTTCATGTCGCCAGCGCCGCGACCGTACATCCAGCCGTCCTTGACCGCTGGCTCGAAGGGATTGCGCGCCCACATGTCGTGCGGCCCCTCGGGTACCACGTCGATATGGCCGTTCAGGATCAGCGAACGGCCCTTGGGGTTCGACGGGCGCCAGGCACCGACCACGTTCCAGGCATCGTCGTAGTCCTGGCTGTGCGGCGAGTAGCCCGGCAGGTGTTTCAGGTCGTCGATCTTGATCTGCCAGCGGTCGACGCCCAGCCCATCCTGCTTGAACAGGCGGGCCATCATGTCCTGCGCCGGCGCCTCCTGAAAACGCGTCGAGGGGATCTTCACCAGGTCGGCCAGCACCTTGGTCTGGTCGTCGAACCGGCGGTCGACCTCGTTCATGATTTTGGTCTTTACGGCGGCTTCGAGCATGAGGTTACTCCAGTAAACAATCCCTCATCCTGAGGAGCGGCCGGAAGGCCGCGTCTCGAAGGATGGGCACGAGCACCCCGTCTGCAGCCCATCCTTCGAGACGCGCCGCTTTGCGGCGCTCCTCAGGATGAGGAAGGTGAGTGGTCGGACCGAAGAGACAGTGGCCGACGCGAAATGACTCGTCAAAGCAGGGCCAGCCTTCTATTTCACGCCGCAATGCCGACGCTGCGCACCTTGCAGGAACTGGACCGCGCGGGACTGCTGAGCCCCGATCCGCGGTTGGCGACGGCTGCCCAATCGATGGCCATTGCGATCACGCCGGAGATGCTGGCGCTGATCGACCATGGCGACCTGGTCCACGATCCGATCGCCCGCCAGTTCGTGCCCTCGCCCGCCGAGACCGAGGTGTCGGCCGACGAGCTCGCCGACCCGATCGGCGACGAGGCGCGCTCGCCGGTGAAGGGGTTGGTGCACCGCTATCCCGACCGCGTGCTGCTGAAGCCGCTGCACGTCTGTCCGGTCTATTGCCGCTTCTGCTTCCGGCGCGAAAAGGTCGGCCCCGGCGGCGAGGCCCTGTCGGCCGCCGAACTCGAGGCGGCGCTCGGCTACATCCGCGACCATCCCGGGATCTGGGAGGTGATCCTGACCGGCGGCGATCCGCTGATGCTGTCAGCGCGGCGGTTGGGCGAACTGATCCGGGCTCTCGACGCGATCCCGCATGTCGCGGTCATCCGCGTTCACTCGCGCGTGCCGGTCGTCGACCCGGAAAGGGTGAGCCCGGACTTGATCGCCGCGCTAAAACCGCGGCGCGCCAGCCTCTGGCTCGGTGTCCATTGCAATCACGCCCGCGAACTCACCGCTGCCGCGCGGGCCGCGCTGGCGCGTCTGGCCGATGCCGGCATTCCCCTGATGGGCCAGACGGTGCTGCTGCGCGGGGTCAACGACGACGTCGAGACCCTGGAGCAGCTCATGCGGGCGCTGGTGACCGTGCGCGTGAAACCCTACTACCTGCATCATCCCGACCTGGTGCGCGGCACCGGCCATTTCCGCGTCTCCATCGCGGAAGGCCAGGCCTTGATGAAGGCCCTGCGCGGTCGCCTCTCGGGCCTCGCCCAGCCGACCTACGTGCTCGACGTGCCTGGTGGCCATGGCAAGGTCCCGATCGGGCCCGCCTATCTCGGCGACGACCCCGGGGCGCTGACGTCCGACTCTCTTGCGGTCGAGGACGCGTTCGGCGGCCGGCACCGCTATCCCGGCTGAGCCTTCGGGATCAGAGCGCTTTCTGCCCGACCGGACCCGGCGCAGCCGCGACGAGTTCGACGTCCAGGCTGCCGGCCTTCTCGAAAGCGAGCGTGACGGCGACGTGTGCGCCCGGCACCAGCGGCGCCTTGAGGCCGATCAGCAGCAGGTGATAGCCGCGCGGCTTGAATGTGAGGGTGGCGCCCGGCGAAAGAGCCAGACCGTTCTCGCGCTGGCGCATGCGGATGCCGCTGCCCTCGACCGCGATCGCATGGATCTCGACCCGCTCGGCGGCTGGACTGGTGGCGCCGATCAGCCGGTCCGCGACCGCCCCCTTGTTGGCGAGCGTGAAAAAGCAGCCGCCGTCGCCGGTTCCGTGCGACGACTCCCGTGCCCAGGGGCTGCCGATCTCGATCTCCCCCAGCTTGTAGCTGCGGGATGCGACGGCGGCCGGCGGGCCGACAAGGGTCTCACGTTGGCGACGAAACCAATTCATGGGCGCCCTTCTAGCCCAGAGCGAAGAACCCGGTCTCGCACTTTGTCGGTCCTTTACTGCCGGGATTAGTTTTTTTCGTGGACCGGTCAGCGCCGCCCGGTCGCCGCAAGGGCTGCCCGACCGGAGCGCGTCTGCGGGGCGCTGAGTTCCTCGACCAGCCATTCCTCGAAGGCACGCGTCTTGGGCCGGCCGACCGAGGCCGGCGGACACACGAACCACCACGCCTTGCCGCTGTCGACGATCTGCGGGAAGGGCTGGAACAGCCGGCCCGATGCCAGTTCCTCGCGGAAGAGTTGGGGAGGACCAAGAGCGACACCCGCGCCCTCCATTGCCGCCTCCACCGCGATCATCGTCGAATCGAACGTGAGCACACGCTTGGGCTTGAAATCGCCCATGCCGACGGCGCGCAGCCAGATCGCCCATTCGGGATCGTAGGTCATGTCGATGAAGGGCACGCGCTTGAGATCTTCCAGGGTCTTCAACTTGTCGCGGTAGCGCCGGCCGCACAGCGGCGTCAGCACGTCACTGAACAGGCGCGTGGCGTGCACGTCGGCCTCAGGCTGCACGGTGAAGCGGATGGCACAGTCGAAATCCTCGCGCGCGAAGTCGATCCGCCGCTGGGTCGTCGTCATGCGGACCTCGATCTCGGGGTGCTTGGCCTGGAAGCGGTGCAGCCGCGGCGCCAGCCAGCCCAGCGCGAAGGTGGTCACCAGGCTGACGTTCAGCGTGCCGGAATTGGCCTTGCGGCCGACGCGCTCCAGCGCATTGGTCATGCGGTCGAAGGAGTCGCGCAGATCGGGCAGCAGCGCCGCGCCCTCGCTGGTGATCTCGAGCCCGCGCGGGCGGCGCACGAACAGTGCCACGCCGAGCCTTTCCTCCAGCGCCTTCACCTGATGGCTTACCGCAGCTTGGGTGACGTGCAGTTCCTCGGCGGCATGCGTGAAACTTGCGTGACGGGCGGCGGCTTCGAAGGCGCGAAGGGCGTTGAGTGGCAGCTGAGAGCGGCTCATTTAAGGCATGCGCACATAAATTTTCTATGCCTCCCCCGAGGTTTCATCCTTTGTATCTGGAGGCATTATAGCGCAAATATATTGAAGAAACGAGGCACAAAGAGGCTCTTTCGAGTTCTCAACGCCTCAAACGGAGCTAAGTCATGTCGACCCTGTCCAGCGTCCGGGCTTTCGCCCGTACCGATGCCCCCTCCTTCTCCCTCGGCCGCACTGTCGCGCTGTTGGCCGGTGCGGTTGTCGTTGGAATCGAGGCCGTCATGACCCGAGCTGAGCTTGCCCGTTCGCGACGCCAGCTGGGGCAGCTCGACGAGCGCCTGCTGCGCGACATCGGGCTCGACCGGGGCACGGCGCGCCATGAAGCCAGCAAAGGCTTCTGGGCCTAGGGGAAGCCTGGGGCGGGAATTGCCGGCGGCAGCCGGATAGAGCAGGTTCGGTCATGGTGCTTTGATGGCGCCATGACCCAACATCCTCTCTCGCTTCCCACCTTGGCTCTCGCCACGACCACCCTCCCCGATCCGGACACGAGCTGGCAGGCCCTCCTGCGGCGCGACCGGACGTTCAATGGCCGGTTCTGGTTCTCGGTCCGGTCGACCGGGGTCTATTGCCTGCCGTCCTGTGCCGCCCGGGCGCCACTGCGCCGCAACGTGGACTTCCACGCCTCGCCCGATGCTGCCGAGGCGGCGGGCTTCCGCGCCTGCAAGCGCTGCAAGCCACGCGACTGGCGGGCCGATCTCGGACTCAGCCAGCCCGTGGCCCGGGCCTGTGCGCTTTTCGACTCGGCCCTCGCCGACACGCCACCCTCGCTGGCGGCCGTGGCACGCCAGGTCGGGCTGTCGAGCGGGGCCCTCAGCAAGCGCTTCATCGCCGAACTGGGCGTGAACCCCCGCGACTGGCTGGCAGCGCGCAAGCGCCTGCGCTTCCGCAAGGCGCTGCGCAGCGGCGAGACGGTGGCCGATGCGCTCTATGGCGCCGGATACGGCTCGCCCAGCCGCGTCTATGAGAGCAGCAACAAGACGCTGGGCATGACGCCGGCGACCTACGCACGGGGCGGCGCCGGCGCTCACATCGACTATACGACGGTCGATTCGGACTATGGCCGCGTGCTGGTGGCGACGACGCCAAAGGGCATCGCGGCGGTGTTCCTGGGCGACGACGACCGGGCGCTCGAGAAGTCCCTGCAGAACGACTTCCCGGCGGCCGAGATCGCGCGCAACGACCGCACGCTGGGCCCGCGCGTGAAAAGCGTGCTGGCCCGGCTTTATGGCCGCAAGCCGACCGCGCTCGACGCGCCCGACGTGCCGCTCGACATCATGGGCACGGCCTTCCAGTGGAAGGTGTGGAAAGCACTGACCGAAATCCCGGCCGGCCAGACCCGAACCTACGGCGAAATCGCCCGGAGAATCGGCGAACCCAAGGCGGCGCGCGCCGTCGGCCGGGCCTGCGCCACCAACCAGGCGGCGATCGTCATTCCCTGCCATCGCGCCGTTGGCGCCGACGGATCGCTCACCGGCTATCGCTGGGGCGTGACGCGCAAGGAGCGGCTCCTCGCCGAGGAACGCCGGCGCAGCAGCACGTAGAACGCGCCACTGCCGCCATGGTGCGGGTGCGCGGGGCGGACGCTGCGCACCCGGGCGCGATTATCGGCACGATTGAGCCAACCGATGAACTCGGCCCGGATGCGACCGCCAACCAGGCGGCCGCCTTCCTCGCGCAGGCCCTTGCCCGTGACGACCAGGACAATCCGGAAATCCCGATCGGCCGCCCGCTCGAGAAAGTGACCGACGGCGCGTTCGGCTGCGGCCAGGGTCATGCCGTGCAGATCGAGGGTCGCCTCGGGGGCGAGCTTGCCGCGCGACAGGGCGCGGGCGACGTCGCGGTCGAAGCTCTTGTCGTCGGCGTGGAGCTCCGGCTCGACCGGCGCGACCGGCAGTCGCTTCGCCGGCAGCGGTCTGGCCGCCGGTGGCGCGGCCTTGACCGCAGCGGCGTGCGCAAGGCGGCGCCGGCCGTCGAGCGGCTTCACATCGGCCATCGCCGCCGAGAACAATCCCGCGTCCTTGACCATGGCGTTTGGTGTAGCCTTGGCCGTGGGGCGGGTCTACACAGCGCGCCATGGCCCTGCCTTCCTCCACCCCGGCGCCTCAGCCCGATCCGGATCTCCAGACTGGCCTGCAATATCTGCGCGCCGGATGGTTCGACCGTGCCGAGCCGTTGTTTCGTGCCGCCCTCGGCCGCCATGGCGAGCGGCCCGACATTCTGCACTATCTCGCGGTCTGCCTGTCGCAGCGCGGCGCGCTCGACGACGCCGAGGCGCTGTGGCGCAAGGCCCTGGCCAAGGACCCGAACGAGCCGATGCTGTCCTACAATCTCGGCCTGGTGGCGCGCCGGCAGGGCCGCCTCGACGAGGCGGCCCGACGTTTTCGCGATACGATCCGCCGGACGCCGGCCCATGTCGAGGCGCGGCTGGCGCTTGCCTCCATTTATTTGGATATGGCCCGTTTCGCCGCTGCCGAACGCGAGCTGGTCGAATTCGTCAGCAACGTCGACCGGGCGATCCACGAGCACGACGGCGAGGCGCTGAAGCCGCTCCAGGCGCGGGCCCGCAACATGCTCGGCTACGCGCTCTACCGCATGGGGCATTTTTCCTCGGCGCTCGAAGTCCTCGACATGGCCATGATCGATGCCGGCGAGGACACCGCCCGCCGTGGCCAGATCCTGGGCGACCGGGCGCTCGCCCTGGGCGGCCTCGGCCATTTCGACGAGGCCATTGCCGAGGCCGGCCGCGCCCTCGAGTTCGCGCCGGAGAGCGCCTCCCTCAATCACGTCATGGGCTTCGTGCTTTACCATGCGGGGCGGCCCACCGACGCGGTCGCGCCGATCCGGCGGGCGCTGGAACTCGATCCCACCTTCGCAGCGGCGCTCAAAACCCTTGCCCTGGCCCAGGCTGCTGCCGGCAAAGGCGACGAAGCCGTCGACCTGCTGCACCAGGCGCTGCGCGCAAATCCAGGCGACCGCGACGCAGTTCTGCAGCTTTCCAACCTGCACATCGAGCACCAAAGATTCGCCGAGGCTCTGGAAACCCTCGGCGCCCACCTGAAGGCCGCTCCCGACGACGTGCAGGCG
Source organism: Alphaproteobacteria bacterium RIFCSPHIGHO2_12_FULL_66_14 (assembly GCA_001767945.1). Lineage (GTDB taxonomy): Bacteria > Pseudomonadota > Alphaproteobacteria > Reyranellales > Reyranellaceae > Reyranella. The sequence continues at coordinate 29,775 of MEMN01000233.1, forward strand.
CTGAACAACCAGGGGCTCGCCCTCCGGGGGCTCAAGCGCCTCGAGGAGGCGCGACGCGCACTGAAGCGGGCGTCACGGCTGGCAAGCGACGACCCGCTGGTGCTGACCAACCTCGGCCGCGTGCTGGTCGATCTCGGCCGGGCCGCCGAAGCGCGGCCGCTGCACGAACATGCATTGCGCGGACTGCCGGGCGATTCGCGGTTGCTGGCCCACTATGGCGCCTGCCTCGTGGTGCTGGGGGAACGCGACAAGGCCCGTGAAACCCTGGATGCCGCCCTGGCGGCCAATCCCGACAACGCCGAGGCCCTGGCGGCACGGACCGGCCTGGACGCATGAGGGACGGGGACATGAGCACGGGCGCCGACCGCCTGGCCGAAGTTCGCGGGCGAATCGAGGCCGCCGCCCGAAGTGCCGGCCGCGATCCGACGGACGTCACCCTGGTCGCCGTCTCCAAGACCCATGGCGCCGACCGCGTCCGCGAGATGCTCGAGGCCGGTCAGCGCGTGTTCGGCGAGAACCGCGTCCAGGAAGCGCAGGAGAAGTTCCCGGCGCTCAAGTCCGCCTGTCCCGACATCGAACTGCACCTGATCGGACCGCTGCAGACCAACAAGGCCCGGGACGCGGTGATGCTGTTCGATGTCATCCAGTCGGTCGATCGCCAGAGGATCGCGGCGGCACTCGCCAAGGAAATGGCCCATGTCGGCCGCCGGCCGGCCTGCTTCATCCAGGTCAATACCGGCGAAGAGCCGCAGAAGGCGGGCGTGGCGCCGGCCGATGTCGATGCCTTCGTCGCCGCCTGCCGCGACATCCACAAGCTGCCGGTCGTCGGATTGATGTGCATCCCGCCGGTCGACGAGGAGCCGGCCCTGCACTTTGCGCTGCTGGGCAAGATCGCCGCGCGCAACGGCTTGCCCAAGATCAGCATGGGCATGAGCGCCGACTATGAGATGGCAGTGAAGCTGGGCGCCACCCATGTCCGGGTCGGCAGCGCGCTGTTCGGCGCACGCCCGCCGCTGGAGACCGCAGCGCCGGAGACCCATGCCTGAACTGCCCGAGGTCGAGACCGTCCGGCGCGGCCTCGTCCCCCGGCTGGTCGGGCGGCGCATCGTCCGCCTGCTGCAGCACCGCCGCGATTTGCGCGTGCCGCTGCCGGCGCAATTCGCCAAACGGGTCGAGGGTCGCACGGTCCGGGCCATCGACCGACGGGCGAAGTACCTGCTGATTCGCCTGGATGACGGCAAGACCCTGATCGCCCATCTCGGCATGTCCGGCCGCATGACGCTGCACGATGCCGCGAGCGCCGCCCAGCACCCCTTCGACCGGCATGACCATGTGGTCTTCGAAACCGACGAGGGCTGGCAGGTCCGCTTCAACGATGCCCGCCGCTTTGGCCTGATGCTGCTGGCCACCGACGAGGCGGTGCCCAGGCACAAGCTCTTCAAGGGACTGGGGCCGGAGCCGCTGGGAGACGATTTCGACGGCGCCGTGCTGGCAGCGCGACTGAAAGGGCGCCGCACGCCCATAAAGGCCGCCCTGCTCGACCAGAAGACCCTGGTCGGCGTCGGCAACATCTACGCCTGCGAAGCGCTGTTCCTGGCCGGCATCTCGCCCCGCCGCCTGGCGCATACGGTGCAAGGCGCGCGCGCCGAGCGTCTGGTGGCCGCGATCAAGAAGGTCCTCCACCGATCGATCGAGGACGGTGGTTCGACGCTACGCGACCACGTCCAGCCGGGCGGTGAACTCGGATATTTTCAGACGCGTTTCAATGTCTACGACCGCGCCGGCATCGCCTGCCCGACCCGCGGCTGCGGCCGGACGGTGCGGCGGCTCGTGCAGGCCGGCCGGTCGACCTTCTATTGCGCCCATTGCCAGCGCTAGCTAAGAGCGGCGCCATACCCGGGAGGACGCAGTGGCTGCCGCATACGAAAACATCCTGACCGAAACCAAGGGCCGCGTCGGAATCATCCGGCTCAACCGGCCGAAGGCATTGAACGCGCTGTGCGCCGACCTGGTCCGCGAACTGGGTCAGGCGCTCGACGGCTTCGAGGCCGATCCCGGCATCGGCTGCATGGTGCTGACCGGCAGCGACAAGGCCTTCGCGGCTGGCGCCGACATCAAGGAGATGAAGGACAAGTCCTACCAGGACGTTTTCCTGCAGGACTTCATCACGGTCGGCTGGGAAAAGGTGAGCCAGGTCCGCAAGCCGATCGTGGCCGCGGTGGCGGGCTACGCGCTGGGCGGCGGCTGCGAGATGGCCATGATGTGCGACTTCATCATCGCCGCCGACAACGCCAAATTCGGCCAGCCCGAGATCACGCTCGGAACCATTCCCGGTGCCGGCGGCACCCAGCGCCTGCCGCGCTTCATCGGCAAGTCGAAGGCCATGGACCTCGTGCTGACCGGTCGCATGATGGACGCCGTGGAGGCCGAGCGCTGCGGTCTGGTCAGCCGGGTCGTGCCGCTGGCCGAGTTGATGGCCGATGCGCTTGCCACGGCCGAGAAGATCGCGGGTCTCTCGCTGCCCGCCACGATGGTCGCCAAGGAGGCGGTCAACCGGGCCTTCGAGACGACGCTGGCCGAGGGCGTTCGCTTCGAACGGCGCACCTTCCATGCCACCTTCGCCTTCGACGACCGGGCGGAGGGAATGGCGGCCTTCGCCGAGAAGCGCAAAGCAGGCTGGAAACACCGCTGATTGGGTGGTTTTGGCGCGCTTGACCGGTCCCCATGCGGCCCGTATAAGCCCGCCCTTCGAGCAACGAGGACTAGATGGCTAATCACAAGTCGGCCCAGAAGCGCGCCCGCCAGACCGAGACCCGCACCGCCGTGAACACGGCGCGCCGCAGCCGCGTGCGCGGCTCGGTCAAGAAGGTCGAAGAGGCGATCGCCGCCGGCGACAAGAAGGCGGCCCAGGAAGCGTTGCGCGCGGCGCAGCCGGAGATCCAGCGCGGCGCGATCAAGCGCATCGTGACCAAGAATGCCGCGGCGCGGCGCGTGTCGCGTCTCTCGGCGCGCATCAAGGCGATGGCCTGATCCGCTCTGCCGTCTTCCGTGGACATGAACGCCGCTCGAACGAGCGGCGTTTTCTTTTTGCCGGCGCCTCCTCCCGCGACGGAACAGCAAAAAAAATCGCGCGCATTCGACGAAGAACATTTGGTCGCCAATTGGGCGAACGACATACGATTCGCGTTTATCGCATCGCGTGAGCGCGCGGGCGCTAGATATTGAGCGCTGCCGTGCGCATCGTGCGGCAGAAAATCGAATCATCCGCGTTGTCAATCGAGTCACGCGAAGAACAGTCTGAATAGCGTGTGACGTTCGTCGCTGAATCGTTTGCGCTCGTCATCGGGTCTGCTAAGAGTCCGTTCATCGCGACGGGGCGTGGGGCGCTGGAACGCGAGCCAAGGCGGAGACGGGGGGCTTCCTCTTCGCCAAAGACGAACGAGGGAGAGAGCCGCAGCGTTTTTGCATCAGCGATGATCGAAAGATGAAGCGTCCCGACAACGACGCTCACCCGGAATTCTTCGTCGCTCCTGCCGCGCTGTTTGTCTTCCCGTCGATCGTTGGCTCGAGGTTCGACGCCCCGCCTCGACAAATGAAAAGCGGGGGCCATGTCGAAAGACAACAAGATTGCCGGCACGTACGAAGTGTCCCCCGCAGCCGGCTATGCCGGCGACGTGGTGCCGGCGACCGCCTGGAAAATCCTCAGCGAACACAAGGATGCGATGCTGGTCGACGTACGCACGCGGCCCGAATGGAATTTCGTCGGCCTGCCCGACCTCGAACCGCTGGCGAAGAAGCCGGCGCTGATCGAGTGGCAGGTCTTCCCGAGCATGCAGCTCAATCCGGACTTCGTGACGGCGCTTTCGGGCGCGCTCGCGGACAAGGACGCGCCGCTGCTTTTCCTGTGCAGGAGTGGAGCCCGATCGGCCGCGGCGGCGAAAGCCATGACCGCGGCCGGCTACAGTACATGTCTCAATGTAGCGGACGGCTTCGAAGGGCCCCTGAATGCCGAGGCCAAGCGCGGCTCGGCAGGGGGATGGAAGGCAGCGGGACTTCCGTGGAGACAAACGTGAACCGAATCCAATCGCCGATTTCAGGCAATAACGATGCAGCGTACGATAAGAAGAGCGTGGCGGGGACCGAGATGGATGAAATTGCGGGCCGCAAGGAGCTCGAGGCGCATTGGGTGCGCGTCTGCGATCGGCTTCGCAAGGAAATCGGCGACAAGGCCTTCAAGACCTGGTTCGGCGAGGTCGAGCTGGGCGAGCTGAAGGCCGGCAAGCTTCGTCTCTACGCCCCCACGCGATTCGTCCGCGACTGGGTCGGCCGCCATTATGGCGACCGCGTGCTCGCCTATTGGCAGGCCGTGGCGCCGGATGTGAAGAGCGTCGAGGTGAACCTCGTGCCGCCGCCGGCACCGCGCCGGCCCAACGAGATCATCGCCGTCCCGCCGGTGCCGTCGTCGCAGAACTACCAGCCGCCGATGCCGCGCATGGGGCCGTCGATCGGCCGCGGCGGCGACGAGGCCTTCTCCGGCCCGGAGGCGCGCTACACATTCGCCAACTTCGTGGTCGGCAAACCCAACGAATTCGCCTATGCCGCGGCCCGCAATATCGCCGAACAGGACCGGCCGCTGCCGGAACGCAACCCGCTCTATATTTTCGGCGGCGTCGGCCTCGGCAAGACCCATCTGATGCATGCCGTCTGGCACGCCATCCGCGAGCGCGACCCCAAGACCCGCGTGCTCTACCTGACGGCCGAAAGCTTCGTGAACCGCTTCATCCAGGCGCTGCGCACCAAGAACACCGGCCAGTTCAAGGAGCTGTTCCGCAATGTCGACGTCCTGATGGTCGACGACGTGCAGTTCATCTGCGGCAAGGAAGCCAGCCAGGACGAATTCTTCTTCACTTTCAATTCGCTGGTCGAGCAGAACAAGCAGATCGTGCTGTCCTCGGAGAAGCCGCCGAGCGAGCTGCAGGACATCGAGGAGCGCATGCGCTCCAGGCTGGGCAGCGGGCTGGTGGCCGACATCCATTCGTCGACCTACGAGCTGCGGCTCAGCATCCTGCAGACCAAGGCCGAGACCGCCCGCGTGCCGGTGCCGACCGCGGTGCTGGAGTTCCTCGCGCACAAGATCAGCACCAACATCCGCGAGCTCGAGGGCGCGCTCAACCGGGTCGTGGCGCACGGCCAGCTGATCGGCCGCGAGATCACCGTCGAGATGGCGCAGGACGTGCTGCACGACCTGCTGCGCCAGGCCGACCGCAAGGTCACCGTCGACGAGATCCAGCAGCGGGTGGCCGCGCACTACAACATCAAGCTCGCCGAGATGAGTTCGCCCCGGCGCGCCCGGTCAGTCGCGCGCCCGCGCCAGGTGGCGATGTATCTCGCCAAGCAGCTCACCACGCTCAGCCTGCCGCAGATCGGCAAACGCTTCGGCAATCGCGACCACACCACGGTCATGCACGCCGTACGCAAGATCGAGGAACTCAAGATCTCGGACCTGTCGATTGCAGAAGATGTCGAATTGCTCAAGCGGCAGTTGCAGGGCTGACAAATTCCCAGCCGGGACTGTGAAACGGGGCCCCGCGGGGCCCCGTTTGCATGAACGAGGCAGCCCCTAAACGCCTCAAATTACGGGCGAAATCGCTTTCCGCCGGCAGCGCGCGTGGTATAGTCTCCGACCGTTCCGCCGGGGTGTTTCGCAGCCTGGGAAACGGGGTGTCTAAACCGCATTTTTGGCCCCTCGTTACAGCGACCAAATCATGAAACTGACGATCGAACGGGCAGCCCTCCTGAAGGCGCTGGCACATGTGCAAAGTGTGGTCGAACGGCGGAACACGATCCCGATTCTGTCCAACGTCCTGATCACCGCCCAAAAGGGGCGGCTGAGCCTGGCGGCGACCGACATGGACCTCGCCATCACCGAATCGGTCGAGGCGAACGCCAGCAAGAACGGCTCCACGACCGCCCCCGCCCACACGCTCTACGAGATCGTCCGCAAGCTGCCGGACGGCGCGCAGGTCGAACTGGAGACGGCATCCGATGGCGGCAGCCTGGTGATCCGGGCCGGCCGCTCCCGCTTCACGCTGCAGTGCCTGCCGCCGGCCGATTTTCCGGCGATGAGCGAGGGCGATCTGCCGCACCGCTTCCAGCTGCCCGCGACCGACCTCAAGGGCATCATCGACCGCACGCGGTTCGCCATCTCGAACGAGGAAACGCGCTACTACCTGAACGGCATCTACTTCCACGCCGCGACGTCGGGCGGCACCCAGGTGTTGCGCGGCGTGGCCACCGACGGCCATCGCCTCGCCCGGGTGGAAGTGCCGCTGCCCAAGGGCGCCGGCGAGATTCCCGGTGTGATCGTGCCGCGCAAGACGGTGGGCGAGGTCCGCAAGCTCCTTGATGAAAGCGACGGCTCGGTCGACATCGAGCTCTCGGACACGCGGATTCGCTTCGCCAGCGGCAATGTCACCCTGGTCAGCAAGCTGATCGACGGCACGTTCCCCGACTACGAACGCGTCATCCCGACCGGCAACGATAAGATCCTGAACGTGCCGTGCAAGGAGTTCGCCCACGCCGTCGACCGCGTCTCGACCATCTCCACCGAGAAGTCGCGCGCCATCAAGCTCGCGGTCGCCAACGGCGTGGTCACGCTTTCGGCGACCAGCCCCGATGCCGGCAGCGCCACCGAAGAAATCGAGGTCGAGTACAAGGCCGCCGCACTGGAGATCGGCTTCAACTCGCGCTACCTGCTGGACATAACCGAACAGATTGCGGGCGCCGAGGCGCGCTTCCTGATGGCCGACGCCGGTTCACCCACCCTGGTGCGTGACGGCGCCGACGAGAGCGCACTCTACGTGCTCATGCCGATGCGGGTATGACCGCACAGCCCGGTAGCACCTGCGCCCTTTCCCCCGACGCCCGTTCCGGTTCCGGTCCCGCGCCGGCCAACCGGGCCGAGTCTTCCGCGCGGTCCATGCTGGCCGTCCGCCAGCTTCGCCTCACCGATTTCCGCAATTACCGCCAGCTTCGTCTCGACTGCGGCCTCGAGCCGGTGGTGCTGGTGGGCGGCAATGGCGCCGGCAAGACCAACCTCCTGGAGGCGCTGTCGTTCCTGGCGCCGGGCCGGGGGCTGCGCCGGGCTCGCCTTGACGATGTCAGCCACCGCCAAATGCGCGGGGAATCTGGCGGCGAAGACCCCGCCACCGCCACAGGAGCAACGAACTGGGCGGTCGCCGCCACGCTCGATACGCCGGAAGGTCGTCTCGTCATCGGCACTGGGCTGGAGCCGGGTCGCGGCGAAAGCAGCCCCTCGCGCCGGGTCGTGCGAATCGACGGCCGGCCGGCCGCTAGCCAGACCGCGCTCGGCCTGCATGTCGCCGCCGTCTGGCTGACTCCGCAGCTTGACCGCTTGTTTCTCGACGGGCCGGGGGAGCGCCGGCGGTTCCTCGACCGGCTCGTGACCGCGCTGCACCCCCAGCATGCGGGCGACGTGGCTGCCTATGAGAATGCGCTGCGCCAGCGCGCCCGCGTCCTGGCCGACGGCGGCCGCGACCCGCACTGGTTCACTGCGCTGGAAGACACCATGGCCCGCCACGGCGTGGCGCTCGCCGCCGCCCGGGCCGACACGGTCCACCGTCTCGACGCGGCGGCGCGGCTGGGCATCGGTCCCTTCCCGCGCGCGGCACTTGCCATGGCGGGCGAGGTCGACGGCTGGCTCGACACCATGGCGGCGCTCGATGCCGAGGATCGCCTGCGTGCCGAACTGGCGGCAAATCGCTTGCGCGATGCCGAGGCCGGCACCACATCCATTGGGCCGCATCGCAGCGACCTCGCGGTCCGACACCTCGATCTCGACCTGCCGGCGGCCGAAGGCTCGACGGGGCAGCAAAAGGCCGTATTGGTCTCGATCGCATTGGCCCATGCCCGCCTGGTGGCGATGTCGCGCGGCCGGCCGCCGTTGCTGCTGCTCGATGAGATCGCGGCCCATCTCGATGCCGAGCGCCGGACGGCGCTGTTCGACGAGGTCGTGGCCCTCGGCGCCCAGAGCTGGATGACGGGCACCGATGCCGAGCTTTTCGCGCCGCTCCGCGGCCGGGCGCAGATCCTGCGCGTGGCCGACGGGTCCATTGCGGCCATCTGAATCTTTTCGGGAAGTTGGATAGATGAGCGACATCGAAGACGTAACCCCGGGTGCCGAGGAGTATGGTGCCGACTCGATCAAGGTGCTGCGCGGCCTGGAGGCGGTGCGCAAGCGTCCGGGCATGTATATCGGCGACACCGACGACGGCACCGGCCTGCATCACATGGTCTACGAGATCGTCGACAACGCGATCGACGAGGCGCTGGCGGGCTACTGCGACGGCGTCGAGGTGGTGCTGCATGGCGACGGCTCGGTCACGGTGCGCGACAACGGCCGCGGCGTGCCGGTCGACATCCACAAGGAAGAGGGAATCTCGGCCGCCAACGTCATCTTCACCCAGCTCCATGCCGGCGGGAAGTTCGACCAGAATTCCTACAAGGTTTCGGGTGGCCTGCACGGCGTCGGCGCCGCCGTCGTCAACGCGCTATCGTCGCTGCTCGATCTGCACATCTGGCGCAACGGCAAGGAATATTTCCTACGGTTCCGCCACGGCGAGCCCGAGGAAGACCTCAAGGTCGTGGCCGACGCGCCGCCGGGCAAGCACGGCACCGAGGTGACCTTCCTGCCCTCGACCGGCACCTTCACCAAGACCGAGTTCGATTTTGCCACCCTGGAACACCGGCTGCGCGAGCTCGCCTTCCTGAACTCCGGCGTCAAGATCGTGCTGACCGACGAGCGCGGCGCCGAGCCCAAGGTCTCGGAGCTGTTCTACGAGGGCGGCGTCGAGGCCTTCGCCAAGTATCTCGACCGCAACAAGACGGTGCTGCACAGCCCGCCGGTGTCGATCCGCGGCGAGAAGGAAGGCATCACCGTCGAGGTCGCGATGCAGTGGAACGACAGCTATCACGAGACGATGCTGTGCTTCACCAACAACATCCCGCAGCGCGACGGCGGCACCCATCTCGCGGGCTTCCGCGGCGCGCTCACACGCACGCTCAACAAATACGCAGACGAGAGCGGCCTCTCCAAGAAGGAGAAGGTCAACCTCACCGGTGACGACATGCGCGAGGGCCTGACCTGCGTGCTGTCGGTCAAGGTCCCGGACCCGAAATTCTCGTCGCAGACCAAGGACAAGCTGGTCTCCTCGGAAGTCCGCCCGGTGGTCGAGTCGGTGGTGGGCGACAAGTTCGGCCAGTGGCTCGAGGAGCATCCCTCGGAGACCAGGAAGATCCTGACCAAGGTGGTCGAGGCCGCCGCGGCGCGCGAGGCCGCCCGCAAGGCCCGCGAGCTCACCCGCCGCAAGGGCGCGCTCGATGTCTCCTCGCTGCCCGGCAAGCTCGCCGACTGCCAGGAGCGCGATCCGGCGCTCAGCGAACTCTTCATCGTCGAGGGCGATTCGGCCGGCGGCTCGGCCAAGCAGGGCCGCAACCGCGCCAACCAAGCCATCCTGCCGCTGCGGGGAAAGATCCTGAACGTCGAGCGCGCGCGTTTCGACAAGATGCTGTCATCGGCCGAGATCGGCACGCTGATCACGGCGCTGGGCACCGGCATCGGTCCCGACGACTTCACGCTCGACAAGCTGCGCTACCACAAGATCATCATCATGACGGACGCCGACGTCGACGGCTCCCACATCCGGACGCTCCTGATGACGTTCTTCTATCGCCAGATGCGCGACCTGATCGAGCGCGGCCACCTCTATATCGCCCAGCCGCCGCTGTTCAAGGCGGCCAAGGGCAAGTCGGCGATCTACCTCAAGGACGAGCGCGCGCTCGACGAGCAGCTCATCCAGACCGGCCTCGAGAACGCGAGACTCCAGCTCGGCGACGGCAGCGTGCAGGCGAGCGAAGACCTGCGCCGCACCGTCGACATCGCCCGTTCCGTCGCCAACCTGGTGAAGCCGCTGTCGCTGTCGCGCCGCGTCACCAGCCAGGCGGTGATCGAGCAGGCGGCCATCGCCGGCGCCTTCAAGCCCGACATCCTGAACGACGCCGATCTGGCCAAGGCCACCGCCGACTACATCGCCCGTCGCCTCGATGCCGTCAGCCCCCCTCTCGAGCGCGGCTGGAGCGGCGAGCCGACGCCCGACGGCGGCCTCGCCTTCAGCCGCCGCCTGCGCGGCGTCCAGGAACGCCACGTCATCGACGGGCCCCTGGTCAGGAGCGCCGAGGCGCGCAAGCTCGATGGCCTCGCGGTCGAACTGCAGGCCGTCTACCAGCGGCCCGGCGTGCTCGTCGCCAAGGACAAGGAAACGACGATCTTCTCGCCCACCGAGCTGTTCGCCGCCGTCGTCGAGGCCGGCCGCCGCGGCGTCACCATCCAGCGCTACAAGGGGCTGGGCGAGATGAACCCCGACCAGTTGTGGGAAACCACGCTCGACCCCGAGGCGCGCACGCTGCTGCAGGTCAGGATCAACCATGCCGACGAGGCCGACGAGATCTTCTCGACCCTGATGGGCGATGTCGTCGAACCGCGCCGCGAGTTCATCCAGGAGAACGCGCTCAAGGTCGCCAACCTCGACGTCTGAGGGCCAGACCGCCCCCCCCAGCGGCACACGAAATGTGCCGCTGAAGGATGCCAGGTGTGCCGGACCGTGTGCCGCAAGACCGCGAATCGCCTGCGCTTTCAAGGACTTGCGTCCATCCGCTGGCACAGGGCCGACGTCCTGTCGCCACTGGCCCGAATCGCGGGGCTGTGCCGCTGCCCACAACGAAACGGCCCGCGCCGGAAAGCCGGGCGGGCCGCAAGTGACACGAACTTCATCACGATATCGGAAAAATAGCACGAAACCTGCTGAACTTGCAAATTTCGACTAGAGGAACTTCTCCTTGATGTCGATGGTCGAGCGCCGGCCGATGGCGTCGAAGTGGCCTTGCAGCCACTCGTCCGCCGCCTGCCGGCCGATCGCCTTCAGGTGCAGCAGGAAATCCATGCGGGCGTTGAGCTTGCTCGACACGCCGAGCCCGCGCATCTGCTTCTCCGACTCGATCCAGTGCACATTGACGCGCTTGTAGGCGTTGGAGTCGAGCTTCTGCTCGTCGATCAGGTCGGTGACGAAGGAGATCGCCCGCATCTCGCGCATCAGCGAGGAATTGAACGAGATCTCGTTCACGCGGTTCATGATCTCCGCCGCCGTGGTCGGCACGCGGTCGCAGCCCAGCGGATTGATCTGCACGATCACCACGTCCTGAGTCTGGGTGCCGTAGATCAACGGAAAGATCGCGGGATTGCCCATGTAGCCGCCGTCCCAGTAGGGATCGCCGTCGACGGTGACGGCCTGGAACAGGAACGGCAGGCAGGCCGAGGCCAGCAGCACTTCGGGCGTGATCTCGCCAGACTTGAAGACCCGCACCTTGCCGCTCTTCACATTGGTCGCGCTGATGAAGAGTTTTACCGCCCGGCAACCTTCGAGGCGCTTGAAGTCCACTGACCGCTCGAGTACGCCGCGCAGCGGATTCAGGTTCATCGGGTTGAGCTGATAGGGCGAGAGCATGCGCGTCAGCATGTCGAAGGCCACGAAGGCCGCGGAATGGTCGAGGTTCCAGCCGCTGGCATAGCGGTCGAACGGCGTCGGCTGCAGCGGGCCGGTCTGCGAGGCCTGACTGATGTTGGCCCAGAAGGCGTCGAGCGCGCGGCGCGCCTCGTCGCGACCGCCGCGGCCCATGCCATCGGCGAACACGGCGGCGTTCATGGCGCCGGCCGAAGTGCCGGAGATCGCCTCGACCTCGATGCGCTCGTCGTCGAGCAGGCGGTCGAGCACGCCCCAAGTGTAGGCGCCGTGGGCGCCGCCGCCCTGCAGGGCGAGGTTGATGCGCTTGATTTCCATGACGTTCCCCTCAGTGCGCGGTCCAGCCGCCGTCCATGGGCAGCGCCGCGCCGGTCACCGAGGCGCCGTTGTCGGTGCAGAGGAACAGCGCAAGCGCCGCCAGCTCCGCGACCTCGACGAAGCGCTTGTTGGGCTGGTTCTTCAGCAGCACGTCGGAAATGACCTTCTCGCGATCGATGCCGTGCGCCCTGGCCTGGTCGTCGATCTGCTGCTCGACCAGCGGCGTGCGCACGTAGCCGGGACAAATGGCGTTGCAGGTGATGCCGTCCTCGGCGGTCTCGAGCGCCGTCACTTTGGTGAGGCCCAGCACGCCGTGCTTGGCCGCGACGTAGGCCGCCTTGTAGGGCGAGGCGACCAGGGCGTGCGCCGAGGCCACGTTGATGACGCGGCCCCAGCCCTTGCGGCGCATCTGCGGCAGCACGAGCTTGGTGGCATGGAAGGCGGAGGAAAGGTTGATGGCCAGGATTGCCTCCCACTTCTCGTCGGGAAATTCCTCGATCGGCGCCACGTGCTGGATGCCGGC
>MEMN01000234.1 GCA_001767945.1 Alphaproteobacteria bacterium RIFCSPHIGHO2_12_FULL_66_14
GCCGGCATCCACCACGGCGCCCGTCTGCCGAAGTATGCGGGCGAGACTTTCGAAATCAGGGCGGCGCGCGAGGGCGTCGTGTTGAACGAGGCGGCCCCGGCCTTCGGCTCGCGCAAGGCCGTGCTCTACGCGACCTGCTTCGTGAACTTCAACAACACCGGCATCGGCGCGGCGGCCCGCGCGGTCCTGGCCAAGAACGGCGTCGAGACCGAAGTCGTCCATCCCGCCTGCTGCGGCATGCCGAAGTTCGAACTGGGCGACCTCGAAGGCACGGCTGCCGCGGCGAAGGCGGTGTCGGCGGCGCTGCTGCCCTGGGTCGACAAGGGCTATGACGTGATCGCGCTCACGCCCTCCTGCGCCCTGATGCTGAAGTTCGAGTGGCCGCTGATGCTGCCCAAGGACCCCGACGTGGAGCGGCTGTCCCGGGCGACGTTCGACCTGTCCGAGTATGTCGTCGACGTCGCCAAGAAGCACGGTCTGGCGCCCGGACTGGAGCCGCTGGAAGGCGGCGTCAGCGTCCATCTCGCCTGCCACGCGCGCGCGCAGAACATGGGCGCCAAGGCCGCCGAGATGTTGCGGCTGGTGCCGAAGACGCGGGTCGCGGTCGTCGAGCGCTGCAGCGGTCACGGCGGCATCTGGGGCGCGCGCAAGGAGAACTTCGAGGTCGCGGTGAAGGTCGGCAAACCCGCAGCCCGGGCGGCGTTGAAGAACGATACGAGCTTCGTCGCCTCCGAATGTCCGCTCGCCGCCGACCATCTGATGCAGGTGATGGAGATGACCGCCGGCGAGGAGAAACCCAGGCCCGCGCGCGCCAACCATCCGATCGAGCTGCTGGCGCGGGCTTACGGGCTGATCGGAGGGGACCAATGACCTCACCGCGCAAGATCGAGACCGGTGCCATTCTGCCGCTGGCGGAATATGCCAAAGTGCGTGCCGAACGGCGCCGCCAGATGGCGGAACTCAAGAGAAATCGCCGGCTCGAGGTTGGCCCCTTCGCGACGTTCTATTTCGAATCGTACGAGACAATGCTCCACCAGGTGCATGAAATGCTCTTCATCGAGAAGGGCGGTCCGGCGCAGATCCCCGACGAGCTCGCGGCCTACAATCCGTTGATCCCGCAGGGCTCCGAGCTGGTCGCAACGATCATGTTCGAGATCGACGATCCGTTGCGTCGCGCCCGCGTGTTGGGATCATTGGGCGGCATCGAGGACCATGCCTTCATCCGGATCGGCGCCGATACGATCCCGGGCGTGCCGGAGGACGACCAGGAACGCTCGCGCGAGGATGGCAAGGCGTCGGCGGTGCAGTTCGTCCGCTTTGCCTTCACGCCGTCCCAGATCGCCGCCTTTTGTGGCGGCGCCGGCGACGTGGTCGCGGGCTTCGACCATGCCAACTACGGCCACATGGCGGTGATGCCGCGTGCGGTCCGGGAGACCTTGGCGCGGGACTTCGCCTGAAGCCTATCGGATCCGCGAAAACGTCAAGTCGTAGTGAATCGGCAGGATCAGAATCAAGGGATCGCCGGGCATATCCGCCGGCACCGCCGGAAACGGCGCGGATTTTCGTATCGTCTCGAGCTCGGCAGCATCGATCGCGGGCCAGCCGCTCGATTTGTCGATCCTGACGTCGATCAGCCGGCCATCACGTCCGATTGTCACGCGCGTGACCACGCGGCCCTCCTGCTTGTTGTCGGCGGCGACGCGCGGATAGCGCCGGTACCGTGAGGTCAGACGCGCGACCTGATCCAGGTAGGCGTTGCGCGCCCGGCCCTTGCCGATCAGCCAATCAGCCGAGTTCGACGGCGGCGCTGGCACGCTTGCCGAGGAATTCGCGGGCGGACGTACCGGTGCCGGTTGCGGCGGTCGCGGCAGTGGCGCCTGGGACAGCGCGCCCTGCGGCGGTCGGGGCGTCGGGCGAGGCGGCGGCGGGACGGGCTTTGGCGGAACGGGCTTGGGGAAGTCGCCGGCGGTCGGCGGCGGCGGTTCCTCCGGTGGCGCCAGGGCCTTTTCGAGACTCGGCTGCGGCGGAGCGGGCTGCGGCGGTGGTTGTTCGGGCTGAGGAGGCTCAGGAGGTTGAGGCTGGACAACAGCCTGTTGCGGCGCCTCACGGGGTTGTTCTTCCGGGGGTGTCGCCTCGGGCGTCCCGGCCGGTGGTGGCGGCGGAACTGGCTTGTCGTCGGCCGATTGGGAGTCCGCGCCCGTCGGCGGCGCGCCAGCATCGACCGTGACCATGATGGCGTCTTGGGGCGGTTCGGTGGGCCGGAGCGGCGACGCCCACCACAGCGCCGCGGCGGCCAAGCCATGCAGCGAGAACGCCAGGGCGATCGCCGCCGGCGACATTCGGCTGGATCGCGAATAGAGGATGCTGACGGTGTGAGCCACAACGCTCTGTTCTACGTTCCGACGCGGGTCACGACCAGTCGACCGGCCCGGTCGCCCTCAACCGCTGCGCCTGAAGTGCAGCGGCAGGAGGAAGGTGTGTGGCGCGGGCGTGATGTCCTGAGGGAGCGGCGGATACGGTCCGGCCTGGCGGACCAGGTTCAGGGCCGTGTCGTCGAGCGCCTGAACGCCGCTGGAATGAATCAGTGAAACGCTGACCAGACGACCATCACGCGCGATCGTCAATCGCATCGTGACGGAGCCTTGCTCGGTGGTCACGTTGCGAACGAACTGCTGATGTTGCGAGAGCCTCTGCGCAACCAGCCAGAGATAGTCCTCCTCCGCTTTGCGCTGTCCGTATTGGCTCGCCGGGTTCGTCAGGGGCGAAGGCGCCGGCCGGGCTGCTGCCTGTGAATCCGCGGGTGCTCGCTGCTGCGGCGCCCGTGAGAGCGGCGAGGGCTGAAGATGCCGCGGCGGTGGCGTCTGCGCACGCTGCGGCGGTGGCGGCGGTGCCTTGGGCGGAGGTAGCTTGGGCGGTGGCGACTTGGGGGGTGGCGGCGGCGCGACCGTTGGAAAGTCACGCGCGGTGAGCGGCGGCGGCGGCGCTTCCACGGGCGGCAGGACCTGCTCCAGCTTGGGTTCCGGCGGCGGTGGGGGCGGTGGTGGCGTAGCGGCCGCCTGCTGAGGCTCCGGCTTCGGCTCTGGCTTCGCAGGCTCTGGCTTCGCAGGCTCCTGCTTGGCGGGCTCTGCCGTCTGTGTCTGCGTCTGTGGTGGGGTTGGATCGGGCTGCACCGGCGCTGGTTTGGCGCTGAGGTCGGGTGTCAGAGAGCGCGGTGGCGCCAGGCCCAACCTGGGCGGCGGGCTCGGTTGCGGGCTCGGCGCCGGCGTGGCGGGTTGGGCCGCTGGCGGGGCAGCAGACGCCGCCGGGGCCTGCGGCTCTGCCGGTGGCGGAGCGGGCATTTCGACCGTGAACTCGATGGCCTGCTCGGCGGCGGCCTCGGCCTCGTGCCGGGGAACCTCCCACAGGAAAGCCAGCGCCACCAGGGCATGCAGCAGCAACGCCATCGCCGCCGCCACCGGCGACATGTGGTTGAACTTCGAATAGAGGGCGCTAACTGCGTGGGCCACAGTGACCCATTTCTACGTGCCGAATGTGGCGACCGCTAGTTGATCGATTCAGACTTATAGACGCCCCACAGGCCGGTCCGCCGGATCCAGCCGCTGGCGCCGGATACTTTGACCCGGCACCAGTCGCCGGCGCAGGAACGAATCTCGCCCATCACTTCAGGCTCCAGCTTGGCCACGACTTCAGCCGAGGAAGCCGGTGTCTTGTGGAGGCTGGCGGTCTTCGAGGCAATGATGAAGCTGCGCTTGCCGGTCAGCAAGCTCTGGTGAACCCAGCCGCTGGCGCCCTGCCAATCGCGGATTTTCCGCCAGTTTTCGTACTCGGCGACGATTTCGACGGGCATTGCCTTGCGCTTGAAGACCCAATCGATCGGATAGCGGGTGCCTGGACCCGTGCGGACATTGACCTCGTCCGACCGCAGGGAGGCGAAACGCGGGATCGGCAGTCCGGACCCTTTGCGCTGGGTCATCGCCGACTTGTCCGTGGCGTAGGCATCGGCCCCGAAGAACGGCAATGCATGCAGACAAAGGGCTGCAAAGACGCCAAAGGCCATGCAAAGAGAGATCGACGGTCGAATTCGCATTGGGAGTTATATACCTCAAATCTTCACATTCGGCGACAAGCACTTGAAAAGGCGCGCTTTTCCGCCGCGTCGAATATCCAGCCCCCTTGCTGGACAAGGCGCGCGCGGACTTGGTAATCGGGCAGTCGTCTTCTGTCGCGCCAGCCCGGTACCGATTCCACATGCCGTCCAGTTCAAAGAAGAAACCGCTGGTGATCGTCACCCGGAAACTGCCCGAGGCGATCGAAACGCGGCTCATGGAGCTGTTCGACACGCGGTTGAACCCTGACGACCGGCCGCTCAATGCTGCTCAGCTGGCCGAGGCCGTGAAGACGGCCGATGTGCTGGTGCCCACCGTCACCGACCGCATCGACAGCCGCCTGCTGTCGCAAGGCGGCCCGCGACTGAAGCTCATCGCCTCCTTCGGCACGGGCGTCGATCACATCGATCTCGACGCGGCGCGCCAGCGCGGCATCACCGTCACCAATACGCCGGGCGTCCTCACCGAGGATACGGCCGACATGGCGATGGCGCTGGTGCTGGCCACGGCGCGGCGCATGGGCGAGGGCGAGCGAATGGTGCGCGCCGGCAAATGGACCGGGTGGAGCCCGACGTCGATGCTGGGCGCCCGTCTGCAGGGCAAGCGCATGGGCATCGTCGGCATGGGCCGCATCGGCCAGGCGCTGGCGCGTCGCGCCCGCGGCTTCGGCCTCTCGATCCACTATCACAACCGCAAGCGCGCCCACGCCGAGATCGAGCGCGAACTCGAGGCGACCTACTGGGAAAGCCCCGACCAGATGCTGGCGCGCATGGACATCGTGTCGGTGAACTGCCCGCACACGCCGGCGACGTTTCATCTCCTGTCGGCGCGGCGACTGAAGCTGATGAAGCCCTCGGCGATCATCGTGAACACCGCACGTGGCGAGGTGATCGACGAAAACGCCCTGGTGCGCATGCTGAAGGCGGGCGAGCTGGCCGGCGCCGGCCTCGACGTCTACGAGCACGAGCCCCAGGTCAATCCCAAGCTGCTCGAACTCGAGCGCGTCGTGCTGCTGCCGCACATGGGATCGGCGACGCTGGAGGGCCGCATCGAAATGGGCGAGAAGGTCCTGATCAACATCAAGACCTTCGCCGATGGCCACAAGCCGCCGGACCGCGTGCTGGCAACGATGTTCTAAATGTCGACAGCCGGATACTCGCGTGGGTTGATTGCAGGCATAGTATCTCGATCGTATGGTTCGCGCTGCCGCAGCCCCTTGGGAGGTCAGCGTGGACGCACTTAAGGATTTCGATTTTCTTCTTGTCCTGTTCTTTGTTGTGCCCGGCTTCATTTCAATGCGGGTGTATGCGCTGCTGCGGCCGACCGAGTCGGGCCCACTGAAAGAGAACATCTACGAGGCGGTGACTTTCAGCGTCATCAACTACGTATTGATGGAGTGGACCGTTCCATTGGCAAGAAAGTATGGCACGACTGCCGACGGGACGGTTCCGCGGTTATTGTTGCTTGCTGCCGC
>MEMN01000235.1:0-2288 GCA_001767945.1 Alphaproteobacteria bacterium RIFCSPHIGHO2_12_FULL_66_14
GTCGATGCCGAGAAGGTGCGCGCCTCGCTGCCGCACGGCATCGTCACGGTGAAGGTGGTGAAGGGCGGCCTCGACGTGCCCGACCCCGAGGGCAACGACGTCGCAGTGATCGCAAGTGCGGCTGTCGCGGTCCGGCTGGAGCTGCCCTAGCTGCGGGCCTTGCGGCCGTAGAAGAGCAGGCCCGCGCCGACAACGACGGCAATGACGCCCGCGATGGACGGGATCGGGATATTGCGTTGCTGATCGGCCGTGATCTTCAGCGGACCAGCGTCGACGATCACCTTTTTCTCGGTGAAGGAAATATTGGCGATCAGGAGGCCCGCGACGCCGATCGCGATCAGAAGGACACCCAAAATGGCGATCGGTTTCATGTCAGCACAACGGCTGAGCCGACGAAAGGTTGCGTCCGAAAACTCCGCTTTACGGCCGCAACAGCAGGCGGCGGCCCTGCTCGATCGCGGTCCGGGCCATGGTGCAGAGGTCGTCGTCGGTGGCGCTGCTGACCGGATGGCCGATGGTGGCGAAGGCGTAGTCGGGCATGCCGAGCACGCGGCTCATCATCTCGGCCGCACTCACGAAGCGGGCGGTCATCACGCTGAAGGCGGGAACCCCCAGGCGTTCGGCAGTCACTGAGTCGTGCAGACTGCACGATGAACAGCTGCCTCAATCGCCGAGGCCGGAGACGACGGCATCCCAGCCCTTGATTTCGTCGACGATGCGCTTGTCCGCCGGTGCGCTGTAGTTGGACTTGGTGCGGTTCACCACCTTGGCGACGCCGTACTCTTCACGCAGCATCTGATCCAAATGCTTGAAGAAGCCCTTGGTCCCCTCCTTGCCGTTGGAGATGAAGCCGATGGTCTTGCCCTCGAGCGTGTCGAGGCGCGGCGCCAGCTTGCCGGCGGGAGGCGCCTTCTCGGTCGTGGGATCCAGAACGCGGAAAGTCATTTCGGGCCTCTTGGTTACTTCTTGGGCGGTTCGCAATCGACGCAGACGCCGATCGGCAGTGTGACGGCGTGGCTCTTGTTGCCGAGCCAGGGCGGAATGACGGCACCAAAGCCGCCGGCCGGACCGCCGGCCGCAACGACCAGGAGCTGGTCGGGCCGCTCCATCGCCGGATAGACGCTGTCACCGCGGTCGCGCACCACCGCGCCCTTGCCGACGTCGGCCCACTCGCGACGATGGATGCGCGCCCGCTCGTGGATGAAGGTGGCGATGTCGGTCTTGGTCCAGCCCGCGGCCTGCAGATGCTCGCGCAGCTGCTTGGGAATGACGAGGGCGTAGTTGCCGGGATGGATCGAATAATGCCGCAGGTTGGCGCGCATCTCGGCGGCGAAAGTTTCCAGGATCTCCTCGGGCTTGGTCGTCCATTCGTTCATGAGCTGGCGCGGCGCACCCGCCGCCATCACCGTCACCGAGGATGCACCCTTGGGAACGCCGCGCTGCTCGGCGAGCGGCAGCCACGACGAATCCTCCTCGTCCTCGGCCAGGCAGTAGCTGAACTTGCCGGGATGACCCAGCGTCGAGCGGTCGATGACGCCGGGACGCACGTCCATCAAGTTGATCAGGCAGAGCCGCACGGCACGGCCGATGACCGCCGTCGCACGATCGCTGTTGCCGAGCGCATTGAAGGTCCCGCTGGCGCCGAGCTCCAGTCGAATGGGTCCGTTCAGCACCACCAAGACGGCGCAGCCGCCGGTGCTCGCGGTGGCGCCATGCAGCAGGAACTCGTCCTGCATCATCGCCATCCAGGCGGTGACCACGATGGGAAAGTGCATCGGCAGGCAGCCCGCCATGACGGCATTGATCGCGAGCTTCTCGGCGGTGATGGCGAGCCCGCGCACCGGCTCGATGCCGATCAGCTGGTCCGGCGGCATCATTGCCCAGTCGAGGCAGGCTTCTACGGCATCGGCCGTCGGCGGCACGATCGGCAGGCCGTCGGTCCAGCCGCTGCTGTGATAGAGCTCCTGGACTGCCGAAATGCTGTCGGCCTCGTAGGTCTTGGACGCGAGCTGCACGATTTCCTCCACGACCAGAATAGCCCGCTCCGCCGCTATGCCAAGATCAACCTGATAGACGGGATTGTTGCGTGATTCGCATCAACCGGACTTGGGCCATTCGCGACGCAGCAATGCCATGAAGCCCGACGCGGCGGGCGTCGGTTCGCGCTCGCGCAAGGCGATCAGACCGAGGCGGCGGACCAGCTTCGGCTCGGCCAGCGGAATGAAGCGCAGGCCTCGGACCAGCGGACCACGGGTGGTGCCTCCGGGCACAACGCCGACACCGACGCC
>MEMN01000235.1:2297-11714 GCA_001767945.1 Alphaproteobacteria bacterium RIFCSPHIGHO2_12_FULL_66_14
CAGGGCCAGCAGGGTCGCGATCTGGTTCACGACCACCCTCTGGTGAAGCTGCAGACCCGCCGTCACGGCCGCGGCATCAATCGTGCGGCGCGTCCTCGATTCCGTGGGCAGCGCGACGATCGGATGCGTCGCGAGCTCGGCCAGACTGACGCTGCGTCGGCCGGCCAGCTTGTGGCGGACCGGCACGACGGCATGGAAGGTCTCGCGGCCCAAGGCGGTGCCGACCGCGAAGTCGGGCAGTTCGTCGACATAGCTGATGCCGAAATCGGCGACGCCGCTGCGCACATCGTCGAGGATCGAGGCATACACGCCCTCGCGCACATGGATCTCGACGCCCGGCCGGTCGCCGCGATAGGCGGCGATCATCCTCGGCAGCCGGCCGACCGCGACCGACATCACGCACGAGATCACGACCAGCCCGCGCCGTTCCTGCGCCACTTCGCGCACGCTTTGCACCGTGATGCCGAGATCGTTCAGCATGCGCTCGGCAACAGCCGCGAACTCCCGCCCCGCCGCCGTGATCTGGACCCGGCGCGTGCTGCGTTCGAACAGCCGCACGCCGAGCTGCATCTCTAGTCGCTTCAGCATGCGGGTGAGCGCCGGCTGGGAAATCCTGAGCCGCGCCGCGGCGGCAACGAAGCTGCCGTATTCGGCCAGCGCCAGCACCGCCTCGAGCTGGCGGGCGCCGACATCGGGCAGTGCCGCGCGGGCCATCAGGCCGCGAGCATGCGCTCGCGATTGCGCTCGCGCAGGATCGGCATCACCCACTTGCCGAAGCGCTCCGCCTCCTCATCGTGCAGATAGCCCGAGAGACAAAAGGAGTGGCAGCCGAGATCGATGAACTTTTGCAAGGTGTCGGCGCACTGCTCGGGATCGCCGACCACGGCGATGCCGGCCCCGGGCCGGACCTGGGTGATGCCGGTCCATAGATGCGGCTCGATGGTCTCGCCGATCGCCGCCAGCTCGCGCACGCGGCGGTTGGCTTCCGAGGTGGCGAAGCGTTCCTTCACGAAAGCCTTCTGGGCCTCGCTGGCATGAGCGACCAGCCCGTGGGCGAAATCCCACGCCTCCTTCTCGGTCGGCCGGCACACGACCTGCAGGCGCATGCCGAAGCCGATGTCGTTCTCGCGGCCGTGCCGCGCCGCCATCGCCCTGATCTCCGCAATGTTGGCGCGGATGCGCTCGTAGGTGTCGCCCCAGAAGAGATGGACGTCGGAGTGCCTGGCCGAGATCTCCCAGGCCTGCTTGCTGCCGCCACCGAGATAGAAGCGCGGATAGGGCTGCTGCAGCGGATAGGGCCGGATCTGTGCCCCCTTCAACTGATAGAACTTGCCGTCGAAATTCACCGGGCCGCGCGTGGTCCACAGCGCTTTCAGGATCGAGACCTCCTCGTCCATGATCTCGTAGCGCTCTTCCTTGCCCCACTTGACGCCTTCGGAAGCGTTCTCGGCCTCACTCTGGCCCGCGATCAGGTTGATGCAGATGCGGCCCCCCGAAAGCTGGTCGAAGGTGCTGATCATCTTGGCCAGCAGCACCGGATTGATGTAGCTCGGCCGCGCCGCCACCAGCATGCGCATCGACTTCGAGCGCGCCACCATCATGGCGCTGGAAATCCACGCCTCCCAGCAGGCGGTCTGCACCGGCACCAGCATGTATTCGAAGCCCGCCGTCTCGGCGGCGGCGACGATCTTGTCGAACAGCGGCAGCGAGGGCGCGACCTGCGCACTCGCCAGCCCATAGGCCGTGGTGTCGCCGGCGGTCGGCAGGAACCAGCCGAATTCCAGTCTGCGCATGAGCCCGTTTCCTCCTGCGCGGCAGCTTAGCGCAATTCGCTGTGGCCGCGACCGTGTCGAATCGGCACGATCCGCCGACCTCGGGAGAAGGATGAAGCATGTTGCAGCACGGCAAGCGTCCGACCATCACATCGCGCCACGGAATGGTGGCGGCGGCCCATCCGCTGGCGGCAGCGACCGGTGCCCGCATCCTGGCCAACGGCGGCAACGCCTTCGACGCCGCTGCAGCGACGGCAGCGGCGCTGAACGTCGTCGAGCCTTACATGTCGGGCCTCGCCGGCCAAGGCATGGCGACTTGCTACGTCGCGGCCGAGAGGCGCGTGCGCTCGCTCAACTTCATGACGAGAATTCCACGCAAATTCCCGATCGAGCGGCTGAACGCGCGCGCGCAGATCCTGCGCGGTTCCATTCCCGTCGGGGCGCCGGGCAATCTTGCCGGCTGGTGCGAGATGGTGGGCGCCTACGGCACGAAGAAGCTGCCCGAGCTTTTCGCGCCGGCCATCGCGATTGCCCGCGACGGCTTTGCCCTGATTGAATTCAACGTCGAGGAGATCGGTGGCGTCGCGCCGGAATTCCGCGGCCAGTCAAAGCTCTATCCCGAATGGTCGCGCGTCTACCTGGAAGGCATCGGCGGCGGCAAGCCGGCACTCGGCGCCGTGCTGAAGCAGCCCGATCTCGCCAAGACGCTCGAAGCGCTCGCGGCCGAGGGGC
This sequence comes from Alphaproteobacteria bacterium RIFCSPHIGHO2_12_FULL_66_14, assembly GCA_001767945.1. Taxonomy (GTDB): domain Bacteria; phylum Pseudomonadota; class Alphaproteobacteria; order Reyranellales; family Reyranellaceae; genus Reyranella. The sequence goes on from MEMN01000235.1 coordinate 4,802, forward strand.
CGGGCCTGCTGTATGGTGGAGCGCTGGGCAAGAGACTGATCGAGCGGCTCGACGAACTGGGTGGCTGCCTCACCATGGACGATCTAATGGATGCCAAGACGGAGTGGATCGATCCGGTGTCGGTCGCCTATCGCGGTCGCACCGTGCATGTGCCGCCGCCGCCCTGCGAGGGTTTCCAGTACCTGCTCACCTTGCGCATCCTCGAAGGCTTCGATCTCGCCAGCATGCCGCGCAACGGCATCGAGCATGTCGACACCGTGCTGCGCGCCATCCGGATCGCCGCGGGAGTCCGCATCGCCAACGGCGTGCCGTCGCCGCAGAAGCTCGCCGAACTCCTGTCCGACGGTCATGTCGAGAGCCTGCGTGCCCGCGTGCGCGACGGCAAACCCGTCACCGGCCCGACCGAGCAATGGACGCCGCCCCCGAGCAATGGGGCGGCGGAAGGCCACACCACCTCGTTCTCGATCGCCGACAGGCACGGCAACATGGTCTGCGTGACCCAGAGTCTCGGCGCCGTGTTCGGCTCGGGCGTCGTCGTGCCGGGCACCGGCGTCTGCCTCAACAATTTCCTCTACTGGGCCGACGTGACCCCCGGCAGCCCCAACCGCGTGAAGCCGGGCGACGCCATGCCCGTCTGCGTCGCCCCTTCGATCGTGACACAGGATGACAAGCCGGTGCTGGCGCTCGGCACACCCGGCAGCTACGGCATCCTGCAGACCCAGCCGCAGGCCTTCGTGCAATACGCCGACTATGGCCTGCCGCTGCAGCAGGCGATCGAGGCGCCCCGCGCGCGTCTGACCGACGGCCGCGCCGTCTTGCTCGAGAGCCGCGTTGACGCCGACGTCCATGCCGAGCTGCGCAAGCGCGGCCACGATCTCACCAGCGGACCGGACTGGACGATGAAAGTGGGCGGCATGCAGGGTGTGTCGGTCGATCCCGCGACCGGAACTTTCGCTGGCGGCTGCGATCCGCGGCGCGACGGCTACTGCGTGCCGGCCTAGGCAAAAAGGAAGTCAACGAAGACCGACGACGACGCGCGTCTGCGAGCGCACGTGCGGCGCGAAAGTGCCCCAACCGCGCATCGCCGCGAATTCCTTCGTCTCGACGGCGGCAGGCGAGTCGAGTTCGTAAACCGTCGTGTAGAGCGTGGCGCGCCGGCGACGGCTCTTGCCGCGCTCGCTTTCGGCGATCTCGCCCGAGGAGACGTAGCGATGGCCGGCCAGCACGCCGGGACAGGCCAGCGCATCGGGCAGATGGACATCGTCGTACCAGCGGCTCCAATCGGCCTCGACCTCGGCGTCGACCTCGGCGGTCACGATCAGAAGGCAGTTCGGCAGCGTGCTCATTCGGCATTCCCCTTGCACGCGAGCTTCGGGCACGATGGAATGTCTGCCAACACAAATATGGGTCCATGAAAGACACCGACATCGTCCGTATCGCCGGTTGGGTGGTTCGCCGCGGCCTCGCCGGCGTGGCGGAAGAAGACCTGTTGCGCGAATTCTGCGAGAAGTGCCGCGCCGCCGGCCTCGAACTGTCGCGCGCGATGGCCCTCATCGACACGCTGCATCCCGTCCATGAAGGCCGCGTCTTCCGCTGGCGCGACGACGAATCGAACGATCCTGCCATGGTCGAATACGGCCGCAGCGACCAGGGCGAGGGAGCCATAACGTGGCAGCGCAGCCCGTTCTTCCACCTCCTGCAGACGGGTGAAGAGGAATTGCGCCGGCGCATCGCCTTCGGCGACACCGCCGATTTCCCGGCCATCCAGGAGATGAAGGACGCCGGCCACACCGACTACCTCGTCTTCGTCCATCGCTTTGCCGACGACAACACCATCGGCGAAATGGACTGCGTCTACTCGTCCTGGTCGACGCGTCATCCCGAGGGTTTCAGCGACGCCGGCATGGTGGCCTTGCGCCGCCTGGTGCCGCCGCTGGCGCTTGCCATCAAGGCCGGCGCGCTCGCACGCGTCGCCGGCACGCTGGTCGAGGTCTACCTCGGCCGCGATGCCGGCAAGCGCGTGTTGAGTGGCCGCATCTCGCGCGGTGTCGCCGACCGCATCGACGCCGTCCTGTGGTTCTCCGACCTCCGCGGCTACACCAAGATCACCGACACCGCCTCGCCGGACGAGGTGATCCCGCTCTTGAACGACTATGCCGAGGCGGTGATCACGGCGATCCAGCAGGCCGGCGGCGAGGTGCTGAAGCTGATCGGCGACGGCACGCTGGCGATCTTCCGTGCCGAGGATCCGGCAACGGCCAGTGCCAAGGCACTGAAGGCCGAGGCCGACATGCGCGAGCGGGTGCAGGCGGTGAACGAACGGCGCCGGGCCGAGGAACGGGCGGTCACCTCAGTCTATCTCGGCCTGCACATCGGCGAGGTATTCTACGGCAATGTCGGCAGCATCGACCGGCTCGACTTCACGGTCGTGGGGCCCGCGGTCAACGAGACCAGCCGCATCGCCTCGATGTGCCGCTCGGTCGACCGCCCCGTCCTCGTCTCGACGGCCTTCGCCGAGGCTTTGCCGACCGCCGAGCGCGCCCGACTGGTATCGGTTGGCCGCTTTGCGCTACGCGGCGTCGGCCAGGCCCAGGAGCTTTTCACCCTCGATCCCGGCCTGATGTAACCTTTCGTATATATTGGTCCCGCCACACTGGCTTGGTACTGTCCCGACACACCTTTTTTACGGAGCAGTCATGGCAAAGAACGTGCAGGCACCGACCATCTCCATCGGCATCACGGAAGCAGACCGGCTCAAGATCTCGCGAGGCCTCAGCCACCTGCTGGCCGACACCTACACGCTGTACCTGACCACGCACAATTTCCACTGGAACGTCACCGGCCCGATGTTCACCTCGCTGCACGCGATGTTCATGACGCAATACACCGAGCTATGGAACGCGGTGGACCCGATCGCCGAGCGGATCCGCTCGCTGGGCCATGCCGCGCCTGGCTCCTACGCCCAGTTCGGCAAACTGAGTTCCCTCGAGGACGTGCCGGCGACGCCGCCCAAGGCGATGGACATGGTGCGCATCCTGGTCACCGGACACGAGGCCGTGGCGCGCACGGCGCGCGGTGTCTTTCCGCTCGCCGACAAGGCCAACGACGAACCGACGGCCGACCTGCTGACGCAGCGGCTCACGGTGCACGAGCAGACGGCCTGGATGCTGCGTTCGCTGCTCGAGTAGCATCCGGCCGCCGAATCCCAAGATTCCGCTAATCGGCTTGCGCCGAGCGCCTCCCAGTGCCTACGATGGCATGAATACCAATCCGCTCAACGAAGCGGCAGTCCTTGGGAGGACAACATGGCCAAGACGAAGCGTCGTAGCGTGCTCAAACTTGCCGGCGGTGCAGCCGCCGCATCGATGGGTGGCATGGCCGCCATCCTTGCAACCGGCCGTATGCCGGCCTTCGCCCAGCAGCGGACGGTTCACTGGCTCAAGTGGGTCGACTTCGTGCCGGCCACCGATACGCTCCTGAAGAAGCAAATGATGCCCGAGGCCGAGAAGGCGTTGGGCATCAAGATCAACCTCGAGACCGTGAACGGCAACGACCTGCAGCCGCGCATCACGGCCGGCATCCAGTCGGGCTCCGGTGCCGACCTGATCATGTCGTTCAACAGCTACACCCATCTCTACGCCAACAGCGTCGTCGACGTCAGCGCGCTGGCCGAGGAAGTCGGCAAGCGCGAAGGCGGCCTCTTCCCGTACGCCCGCGCTATCTGCAGCAACGGCAAGATCTTCATGGGCATGCCATGGGCCGTGATCGGCGGCATGATCGCCTACCGCAAATCGTGGTTCGACGAGATCGGCGTCGCCAAGTTCCCCGACACCTGGGACTCCTACCGCGAGGTGGCCAAGAAACTGAAGGCCAAGGGCCGGCCGTTCGGCCAGACGCTGGGCCACACCTTCGGCGACGCGCCGGGTTTCAGCTATCCGTACCTGTGGTCGTGGGGCGGCAAGGAAATCGATGCCAGCGGCAAGGTCGTGCTCAACTCCAAGGAGACCGTCGAGTCGGTCAAGTTCATGACCGGCCTGTGGAAGGACGGCATGGACGAGGGCGGCCTCGCCTGGGACGACACCAACAACAACCGCGCGTTCCTGTCGCAGACCATCTCCGCGACGCTGAACGGCGCTTCGATCTACATCGAGACCCTGCGCAAGCCCGATCAGTACAAGACGGAAAAGGGCCTGCCGATGAACAAGGACATCCTGCACGCGCCCCTGCCCAAGGGACCGGCGGGACAGTTCGGCTTCCATCTGCTGCAGTCGAACATGCTGATGAAGTATTCGAAGAACCAGGATGCCGCCAAGGAATTCCTGAAGTGGCTTCATACCGAAGCCAACTACAGGAAGTTCTTCGAATCGCAGAAGGGCTTCGCGACACCGTGCACGGCCAAGTGGGAGTCCGACAAGCTCTGGGATGCCGATCCGGTCATGACGCCGTACAAGGTCGCGGCCCGCCTCGGCCAGGCCATCGGCAACGCCGGACCGCCCGACGCCAAGGCCCAGGAAGTCCTCTCGAAGTACATCATCACCGACATGTACGCCAAGGCGGTGCAGGGCATGCCCGCCGCGGATGCGGTGAAGTGGGCCGAAGCCGAGCTCAAGAAAGTCTACGTCTGAGTCCGGAAAATCGCGTTTAGGGTAAGCCGTCCATGGCGGTGACTGCACTTTCGGCGGCGGAGAGCAAACGGCTCTCCCCGCGCCTGCGTAAGCTCGAGGACGAACGCTGGCTCGCGATGGCGCTCCTGGCGCCGACCGCGATCCTGCTCGGCCTGTTCATTGCCTACCCCTTCTTCGAAGGCGTGATGCTGTCGCTCAGCAGCACGCGCGTCGGCGAACCCGGCCACTTCGTCGGACTGAAGAATTTCCACAAGATCTGGAACGACAGCATCTTCCGCACAACCGTGTGGAACACGTTCTGGTACACGGGCGTGACGACGGTGTTCAAGCTGGCGCTCGGCCTGTGGCTGGCGATCCTGCTCAACCGGCATTTCAAGGGCAAGGCGATCATCCGCGCCTTCATCCTGCTGCCGTTCATCATCCCGACGGTGCTCTCGACCTTCGCCTGGAAGTGGATGTTCGACCCCACTTTCAGCGTCATCAACTGGACGCTGTTCCAGCTCGGCCTGATCACCACCCGCATAAACTGGCTGGGCGACCCCGACCTCGCCATGACCTCGATCATCGTCATCAACATCTGGCGCGGCGTGCCGTTCTTCGCCATCACCCTGCTGGCCGGCCTGCAGACCATCAGTCCCGAGCTTCACGAGGCCGCCGCCATCGACGGTGCGCGCCCATGGCAGCGCTTCTGGCACGTCACCTGGCCGTTGCTCATGCCGGTGACCCTGGTAGTGGTGCTGTTCTCGGTCATCCAGACCTTCGCCGACTTCCAGCTCGTCTACGTCATGACCGGCGGCGGCCCGGCCAACGCCACTCACCTTTTCGCCACCTATGCCTATCAGCTCGGCATCGGCACCGGGCTGCTGTCGGAAGGCGCTGCGATCTCGCTCGCGATGTTTCCGTTCCTCTTCATCATCGTGGTCGTGCAGCTGCTCTACATCCGTCGGGTCGAAACCCGATGAGCCCCCGATGAACCCGGAGACCGGCAGACCATGATCGAGGGTGCCCTCTGGAGACGTTGGGTCTTCTACAACATTCCGCTGATCCTGTTCGTCTTCGTCCTGTTGTTTCCGTTCTACTGGATGATCGTGACGACCTTCCGGCCGGACGGCGAGCTCTACCTGCCGTGGAACGCCGTCAACTACATGCCGTTCTGGACCAACAACCCGACGCTCGAGCATATCCTCTATCTGTTCGAGGAGACCAATTTCTCGCGCTGGATGCTGAACACGATGTTCATCGCCCTCGTGTCGACGGTGATCTCGCTGTTCTGCGGCGTGCTGGCGGGCTACGCGCTGGCGCGCCTCAACTTCCCCTACGCCGGTGGTCTCGGTACGGCGATCTTCATCACCTACCTGGTACCGCAGACCCTGCTATTCATTCCGCTGGCGGAGATCATCCGGAACTTCCAGCTCGGTGACACGCCGTGGTCGCTGATCCTGACCTACCCCACGTTCCTGATCCCGTTCTGCACCTGGCTGATGATGGGCTACTTCAAGGCCATCCCGAAGGAACTCGAGGAATGCGCCCGCATCGACGGTGCTTCGCGCTGGAAGGCGATGGTCTACATCGTTATTCCAGTGGCCGTACCCGGCATCCTGTCGTCGGGCATCATCGCCTTCACGCTGTCGTGGAACGAGTTCATCTACGCCTTGGTCTTCCTGTCCTCGCCGGACCAGAAGACCGTCCCGGTCGGAGTCACCTCCGAGCTGATCCGCGGCGACGTGTTCTTCTGGGGGCCGTTGATGGCCGGCGCCCTGCTGGGTTCCATTCCGGTGGCGATCGTCTATTCATTCTTCGTCGAACACTACGTTTCGGGCCTTACCGGCTCGGTCAAGGGGTAGCGAGACATGGCTGAGGTCAGCCTCCACAAGCTCAACAAGAAATTCGACACCACCCATGTCGTGAAGGACGTCGACCTTCAGATCCGCGACAAGGAGTTCATGGTTTTCGTCGGGCCATCGGGCTGCGGAAAGACCACGACCTTGCGCATGATCGCCGGCCTGGAAGCCGTTACCGCCGGCGAGATTCGCATCGACGACCGCGTGGTCAACGACGTGCCGCCGATGGACCGCGACATTGCCATGGTGTTTCAGAACTATGCGCTCTATCCGCACATGAGCGTCGCTTCCAACATGGCGTTCGGTCTGAAGATGAGAAAGTTCGAGAAGGCCGAGATCGAGAAGCGTATCAACAACGCCGCTTCCATCCTCGGCATCGAGAGCCTTCTGCAGCGCAAGCCGCGGCAACTTTCGGGCGGCCAGCGCCAGCGCGTTGCGCTGGGCCGC
>MEMN01000235.1:11741-19455 GCA_001767945.1 Alphaproteobacteria bacterium RIFCSPHIGHO2_12_FULL_66_14
CGAACTGAAGAAGCTGCACGAGCGGCTGGCCGTGACCTCGGTCTACGTCACCCACGACCAGGTCGAGGCGATGACGCTCGGCGACCGGGTGGTGGTGATGAAGGACGGCGTGGTCCAGCAGGTCGGCGAGCCGTTGGAACTCTACAACACCCCGGCCAACCGCTTCGTGGCGGGTTTCATCGGCTCACCGGCAATGAATTTCGCCGACGTGACCCTGATGGAAAATGTCGGCAATCCCGTTGCCGATGCACCGGGACTGCGAATCGGGCTGCCAGGCGAGCTGGCCGCGCGGGCCCGTGCCAAGACCGGCCGCCAGGCGACACTCGGCATCCGGCCGGAGGACATCCATATCGCGACCGTGGCGGATGCGCCGGAATATTGCTTCGACGCCGCCGTCGAGGTGGTCGAGCAGCTCGGATCCGAGATCCTGCTCGATATGCGTGTCGGCCCGGCCTTGATGGTGGCGAGCGTCGAACCGACACTACGCGTCCGTGCCCATGACAAGCTCAAGCTGGCGCTGAAGCCCGAACGACTCCACCTGTTCGACGCCGAGACCGAGGCGGCGATCTAGCCCTACGGCGTGGGGCCCACCCACGACTCCAGCACGTCCCACTTGGCCTTGCGCTGTTGCTGGCGCGGCTTCTTGAAGTCGTGGCCGAACGGCGCCGTGTCGAACGACCCATAAGTCGGATTGGCGATCATCAGCCACTGCCGGCCCCAGTAGGCCATGTCGGACTCGAACGCCTTTGCCCGATCGGCCTCGCTGGTCCGGTAGCGGTCGTCGAAATCACCGAAATTGTCCCCGATGTTGAGCAACACTCGGTAGTCCTTGGTCACCACGGCACGACGCGTGCCCTTGGCGCCACTCCACTCCGGCTTTTCGCCCTGCATCAGGAAGGTGTCGACGTTGCCGCCCATCGGGAAGCCGAGCTTGGCCATGTTCTGGCGGGTGTCCTGTTCGGTTTCGGCGCCGCGGTTGGTGATGTAGAAGACCTTCACACCCTTGGTGTCCGCATATTTGGTGAACTCAAGCGCTCCCGGGATCGCGGTCGACGCCTGTGCGGCGCAGAACCGGTTCCAGGTCTTGGTGCTGAAGGATTGGTTGTTCTTCAGCATCCAGACCTGGTAGCGCGAGTTGTCGAGCACGGTCTCGTCGATGTCGAGAATGACGGCGGGCGGCAGGTTCTGGTAGTCGGCCTTCTGCTCGGCGGGCGATGCGGTCCAGCTCTTGTCGGCCAGCGCCTCGTCGAGGCGAATGCGGGCCAGCGCGAAAACCGTGAGCGCATTGCCCTTGTATTCGACAGCCCGCTGCGTCCACAGCGTCGCCAGCAGCATGTCGTTCGCCGGCGGGGCTTCCTGCGCCCGCGCCACACCCGACGACAAGAGCACGCTGACGACGGCACCGAGCGCCAGGGCGATCCTTGCGATCATGATCCGATCTCCTTCAGCAATCTTCGTTTGGTCGCCTCGTCGGCGAAAGAGGCCTCGACCCCCGTCCGCGCGATATGTCTCAATGCCGCATCGCCAAGACCCGCCTTGTCGTACTCGTTGCCGAGTGTGGTGTGGAAGAACGGCGGATCGTCGGAATTGAGCGTGACCCGGACACCGGCGTCGATCAAGCGATGCAGCGGATGGGCCGCCCGGTAGGGGTACAGTCCCAGTGCAATGTTGCTGCCCGGGCAGACCTCGAGGACGGTGCCCCGCCGCGCCAGTTCCGCCATCAGCGCAGGGTCGTCGGCCGCGCGCACACCGTGGCCGATGCGGGTGACCGGCAGGGCCTTGATCGACGCCCAGACGCTTTCCGGGCCAAGAACCTCGCCGGCATGGACGGTGCAGCCATAACCCTGCTCATGCGCCAACCGGTAGGCTGGTGCGAATTCGGCCGGCGCGAACTTCGCCTCGTCACCCCCCATGCCGAAGCCGACGACATAGGGATGCGGCTCAATGACCATGCCCTCCGCCATCGCGAGCGCCCGCTCGGGCCCGAGATGGCGGATGCAGATGATGATGATGCGACCGACGATGCCGAACTCGCGCTCGGCCCGGTCGATGCCCTCGGCCAGCGCCGCGAGCCAGGCCGCGTAGGAAATGCCCAGCGCCGCCGGGCGCTCGGGTGAGCAGAACATCTCGACATAGATCGCGCCCTCGGCCGCCACCCCGGCGAGGTAGGAGTAGATCACATCGCTGAAATCCCGCGGTGTCCGCAGCACCGTGCAGACGCGGTCATAGGCGGCAAGAAAACTCAGGAAATCATTCCAGACATAGTGGCCGTCGGCACCGAACAGGCCGGCGGGCAGCGCGAGGCCGTTGCGGGCCGCCAACTCGCGGGCGAGTGAGGGCGCAATCGAACCTTCGAGGTGGCAGTGCAGTTCGACCTTGGGGATCACGCGAAGCCTCGTAGCGGCAGGTCCGGCCGTTGCAGCCAGTTGTCCGCCGGATAGTCGGCCCGGCCGTCGATCAGATGCAAGGCATAGGCGTGCCGGGCTCGGGACGACCGGTTGGGCGCGCTGGCATGCGGCAGCAGGCCGTGAAGGACGACCAGCGTGCCGCGCCGCGCCTCGAGCGCCACCGGCACGATATCGGGCCACGGCGTCGTATCCAGGCACCGGGTGACCATCCGGCCGTCATCGCGCAGGAACCGCTCGCGCAATGGCCCGCGATGGGCACCCGGCAAGGCCATCAGGCAGCCATTGTTCCGGTCGGCATCGTCGAGGGCGACCCAGAAGCCGGTAACGGTCGAAGGCCGCGTGTTCAGATAGGCGGCGTCCTGATGCCAGCCAACCTCGGCCCCGATCCGCGGCTGCTTGAAGAGATACATGGACTGCAGCAGCAGCGGCTGGGCAAAGCCGAGGGCACGCGCCAGCTCGGCCAGGCGCGGCTGGCGCGAGAAGCGATCGAAGACAGGATCGCGGTCGTGCAGCGCATGGCCGATCTTGTTCAGGGCCAGCGCCACCGGTTGGTCGGTCGCCGCCTCCTCGAAGAAGAAGCGGACCGCCCCGCCCGATTCCTGGAAATAGCGGTCGCGGGCATGTCCCTGGTCGCGCGCGGAAAAGACCGCGCGCGCCGGACCGGGGTTGAAGGCGGCCACCAGCACCGCCGCGCGGGCCTGCAGGGCGTCGCAGTCTTCCAGCGGCACGAAGCCCTCGAGGACGAGGAACCCGTCGCGCGCGTAGGCGGCAAGGTCGGGCGCCATCACTCGACGCGGTCCATGACGATGGGCTTGTCCACCGGTGCCGCGTCGCCGATACAGATGGCCCGGCGCACCAGAGCGATCGCCTCGTCGGCGGCGGCGTCGGTCGCGGCGTGGACGATGCAAAGCGGATTGCCGGCCCGGACCGCGGCGCCGACATCGATCATCTCGGTAAGGCCCACCGACGTGTCGATGGCATCGTCGGCATGGGTGCGGCCGCCGCCCAGAGACACCACGGCGATGCCGACCTCGCGGGCATTCATGCCCACGACGTGGCCGGAGCGTTCGGCTGTGCATGGCCGGATCACCGGCGCACCCGGCAGGTAGCGGCCGGCATGCTCGACGAAGTCCGCCGGCCCGCCCAGCGCGGCCACCATGCGGCCGAAGACCTCCGCCGCCCGCCCGTCAGCCAGCACCGCCTCGGCGCGCGCGCGGCCGGCCATCACAGTGGGGCTGAGGCCACCCAAGGCGAGCATCTCGCCGGCGAGCGCCATCGTCACGTCATGCAGGCGCGGTTCGCGCGTGCCGGCGCCGGTCAGGTAGGCCACGGTCTCCATGACCTCGAGCGCGTTGCCGACGTCGCGACCCAGGACCCGGTCCATGTCGGTGATCAGGGCGATGGTGGGAAGGCCTGCCTGGTTGGCCACTGCCACGAGGCTTTGCGCCAGATCGCGCGCCATCGGTTCGGTGTCGCAGAACGCGCCGGAACCGCACTTGACGTCCATCACCAGCCCGTCGAGGCCTTCTGCAATCTTCTTGGACAGGATCGAACTCACCAGAAGCGGGATCGACTCGACGCTGCCGGTGACGTCGCGAACGGCATAGAGCCGCCGGTCGGCCGGCGCCAGATCGTCGGTCTGGCCGATCACGGCGCAGCCGACCTCACGGACGACCTTCCGGAAGGTCTCGATGTCAGGCTGGGTCTCGTAGCCCGAGATCGACGACAGCTTGTCCAGTGTGCCGCCGGTGTGGCCGAGGCCGCGACCAGAGATCATGGGCACGAAGCCGCCGCAGGCCGCCACGATCGGTGCCAGCATCAGGCTCACCTTGTCGCCGACGCCGCCGCTCGAATGCTTGTCGATCACCGGGCCGGGTAGCGCAAGATCGCGCCAGTCGAGCGTGATGCCCGAGCCTGCCAGGCCGAGCGTGAGGGCCACGCGTTCCGGCACGGTCATGCCGCGGAAGAACACCGACATGGCAAAGGAGGCCACCTGGCCCTCGCTCAGGCTGCCGTCGTGGATGCCGCGCACGATGAAGGCGATCTCCTCGGCCGACAGCTCCAGGCCATCGCGCTTCCGGCGGATGATCTCCTGCGGCAGCATGGGACCTAGGCGTACTGCTCGACGAAGAGCCGCAGAAGGCGGCGCATCGTGGCCTCGGACCCTTGCGCCACGGCGAGCGTCTGCTCGTGGCCGAGCTTGTCGCCGCCGAGGCCCGCCGCATAGTTGGTCATCAGCGACAGCGCCGCGACTCGGAGCCCCGCCCGGCGTGCCAGGATCGTCTCCGGCACGGTCGACATGCCGACGGCGTCGGCCCCCAGCGCGCGCGCGGCGCGGATCTCGGCCGGCGTCTCGAAGCTCGGGCCACTGAACCAGATGTAGACCCCGTCGTGGCAGAGAATGTTGACGCTCCTTGCCACCGCCAGCATCTGCGCGACCAGCTTGGGATCGTAGGCATCGACCATGTCGACGAAGCGGCCATCGCCACACTCGCCGAACAGCGGATTGACGCCGGTGAAGTTGATGTGGTCGGTGACCACCATGGCCGACCCCGGCGGCATGTCGAGGCGGAGGCTACCGGCGGCGTTGGTCTGCAGCAGCGTCTCGCAGCCGAGCTTGGCCAGCGTGTCGATGGCCCCTTTCATCTCGTCGGCGCGGCCGCGTTCGTAGTAGTGCGCTCGCCCCTGCAGCACGGCAACCGGCGTCGGGCCGACATGGCCCAGCACCAACTTCCCGGCATGGCTGCCAACGGTGGTCTGCGGAAAACCTGGCAGTTCGCCATAGGGAATGGCGGCAACTTGCTTCACCTCGGTCGCGAAGCCACCGAGCCCAGATCCCAGGATCACCGCCACTTTCGGCCGGAAGCCCGGCGCGGCGCGAACGACGACGTCGCTCATGGCTTGCCGACATGATGCGGGCCGAAGGACATCGGCAGGAGCTGGCCCAGGGTGACGGTACGGTGCAGACCGTCGGGGCCGCAGAGATGGACCGGCAGGTCGTCCGAGGCGAACTCGCGCAGCTTTTGGCGGCAGCCGCCGCAGGGCGTGACCATCTCGGGACCGGGGCCGATGACGGCGCATTCCAGGATGCGCTTCTGGCCGGCCGCCACCATCGCCGCAATCGCCGAAGCCTCGGCACAGAGCCCTTGTGGATAGGCGGCATTCTCGACGTTGCAGCCGCCATGGATCGAGCCGTCCTCGCCGCGCACTGCTGCACCCACATGGAATTTGGAATAGGGCGCGTGGGCGCGCAGCATCATCAAGCGCGCAAGATGGAGCAGGTCATCCATCTCAGTGCTCTTTCTCGTAGGGCACGCCGGCCGCCTTGGGCGCGACGGCACGGCCGATGAAGCCGGCCAGCAGGAACATGGTGAGAAGATACGGCATGGCCTGGATCAGTTGCACCGGAACTTCGCCCAGCCCGGGCAGCCGGACGCCCTGCAGGCGGATGGCGATCGCGTCGAGCAGGCCGAAGATCAGGCAGGCACCGAAGGCCGGCAGCGGCCGCCATTTGCCGAAGATGATGGCGGCGAGCGCAATGAAGCCCTGGCCCGCCGTCATGTCGCGGCTGAAACCGGCGTTCTGGCCGATCGACAGGTAGGCGCCGGCGAGGCCGGCCAGCAGTCCGCAGAGCAGCACCGCGCGATAGCGCAGCCACGCCACCGAGAGGCCGGCGGCATCGACCGCCAGCGGCATTTCACCCACCGCGCGCAAGCGCAGGCCGAAGCGCGTGCGGGCAATGATCCACCAGGTGAGCGGCACCGACAGCAGCGCGGCATAGACCAGGACATTGTCTCCTGCCCCCGGCAGGAAGAGCGGCATCAGGCGCTGGTCGCCGACCAGCGGTGGCGTCTGGCCGCCGCGCGCGAACCAGGCGGCACCCAGCACGACGGTGAGTCCGGCCGCCAGGATGTTGATGGCGACCCCGCTCACCACCTGGTTGCCGCGATAGGTGATGCAAGCGAGGCCGTGCAGCAGCGCCAGCGCCTCGGCCGCCAGTACGGCCACGGCCACGCCCGCCCAGGCCGAGCCGGTGACCGACGCGGTCGCGGCGGCAAAGAAGGCCGCCATCAGCATCTTGCCCTCGAGGCCGACATCGACGATGCCGCCCTTCTCCGAGAACAGCCCGCCCATGGCGCAGAGCACCAGGGGCGTCGCCACCCGCAGCGTCGACGCCAGCATCAGGAAGACGAAGGAGATGGCCTCGTCCATGTCAGGCCCGGTGCACGAACAGCACCTGCAACCAGGGCCGCGGCAGGTGCGCGAGCGCCCCCGAGAACAGGATGATGAGGCCCTGGATCACCACCACCATCTCGCGCGTGATGGTCGGGATCTCGAAGGCCAGCTCGGCGCCGCCCTGCTGCAGCGCCCCGAACAACAGGGCGGCCAGCACGATGCCGAGCGGGTGGTTGCGCCCCATCAGGGCGACGGCGATGCCGGCGAAGCCGTAGCCCGCAGGAAAATCGAGCACGATGCGATGGTGCACGCCCATCAACTCGTTGACGCCCACGAAGCCCGCCAGCGCCCCCGAGAGGCACATGGCGAGCATGGTCATGCGCCTGAGGCTGGTGCCGGCATAGACCGCCGCCTCGGGATTGTGACCCATGGTGCGCAGCGCATAACCCCATGGCGTGTGCCACAGGAACACCCAGACTGCGACGCAGCAGGCGAGCGCCAGCACGATCGACAGGTTGAGGGCCGACGGCGCCACGGTGATGCCGACCGCCTGCAGCACGTCGTGCATCGCCGGGATCCTGCCCGAGGGTCCGAAGGTCCGGCTCTGCGGCGTCATCGAACCCGGGGCGATCAGCACGTTCACCATCAGGTAGACCATCAGCGCCGAGGCGACGAAATTGAACATGATGGTGGTGATGACGATGTGGCTGCCACGCCAGGCCTGCAGCCACGCCGGCACGGCCGCCCAGGCGGCGCCGAGCAGCGCCGCCGAGGCGATGGCAATGGGGATCAGGAGCCAGGCCGGCAGCCAGCGGTCGAGCGCCAACACCGTGAGCCCGCTGAAAGTGAAGTTGGTGGCGTAGTAAAGCGTGTAGCCGATCGATTCGGAGGAACCCAGCGCCCCCACGACCAGGAGTCTCAGCGCATGGAGGGGATCGACGCCGATGATCGCCACGATCGCGCCAACGACGATGAAGGCCAGCGCGACATTGACCATAGGCAGCAGCACGATCTCCGCCCATGTTGGCAAGGGACCGCGTGACGGCTTCATGCAGCTTCGGCGCCCGCCATCATCAGGCCGAGCGTGCGCTCGTCGGCGCGACCCGGTTCGACCTCACCCACGATACGGC
>MEMN01000235.1:19518-24868 GCA_001767945.1 Alphaproteobacteria bacterium RIFCSPHIGHO2_12_FULL_66_14
GGGCGAACGCGGGCGGACGTCGAAACGCTCCATGAGCCGGGCGCAATGCGCGCCGACGGCAGGCCCGTCGAGCAGGTAGTGGCGGGTGAACGGCGGCCCGTCCTGATAACCCAGGATCGATGTCTCCGAGGCCTCGAAGGCCGCGACCATGCCCTGGCGCAGCCGGTCCTCCGGCACATGGGCGAGCCCGAGCACGCGCATTTCCGCGGGATCGCCGGGATGGCGGGTGTCGAAGACGTGGCCGCAGACCGTCAGTCGGCCGTCGCTCGGCGCACGGATCCCCGCCAGCACCTGCAGCAGTTCGCTTTGTCCGTTGCCGGTGACGCCGGCGACACCGACGATCTCCCCGGCGCGAATGTCGATCCCGACGTCGTCGAGCAGCCGGACGCCACGGTCGTCGACCAGCGAGAGATGCTCGGCGCTGAGCAGGATCTCGCCCTGCTGGGGCGGCACCTTGTCGAGGTCGAGACGGACCTTGCGTCCGACCATCAGTTCGGCCAGCTCCTCGGCCCCGGTGTCGGCGGTGCGGCGCTCGGCCACGATCCGGCCCTGGCGCATCACATAAACCCGGTCGGTCGCCGCCATGATCTCGCGCAGCTTGTGGGTGATCAGGACGACGGTGACGCCGCGCTCCTTCAGGGTCCGCAGGATGCGGAACAGGCGGTCCGTCTCCTGCGGCGTCAGCACGGCACTGGGTTCGTCCAGGATCAGGATCCGCGCGCCGCGAAACAGCACCTTCAGGATCTCAACGCGCTGCTGCTCGCCGACCGAAAGATCGGCAATGCGCGCATCGGGATCTATCGAGAGCCCGAAGTCGCGCGCCAGCCGCGCCAGCTCGGCCCGCGCCGCCGCGAGACCGCCGGCCAGCAGCGGACCACCCTCGGCACCCAGCACCATGTTCTCGAGCACGGTGAAAGTGTCGATCAACATGAAATGCTGGTGGACCATGCCAATGCCGTGGGCGATGGCGTCGCGCGGGCTTGCCATCTCGACCTGATGGCCATCGACCCATATCTCGCCGGCGTCGGCGCGGTAGAGCCCGTAAAGAATGCTCATCAGGGTCGACTTGCCGGCGCCGTTTTCGCCCACGATGCCGGTGATCGCTCCGGCTTCGATCCTGAGCGACACGCCGCGCACGGCATGGACGCTCCCGAACGACTTCTCGATCCCGCGAAGCTCGATGGCCGCTGCCGCCGGCGTCAGGGCTTGCACGAATTGTTGCTCATGTAGTCGTGGACGACGATCTTGCCCGAGACGATGTCGGCCTTGGCAGCCTCGACCCTGGCCTTCATGTCGGCTGTGACCAGCTTCTCGTTGTCCTTGTCGAGGGCCCAGTCGACGCCGCCCTCCTTGAGGCCGAGCACCTGGATGCCGCCCTTCCACTGGCCGGCCTGCGCCGCCTTGAAGCTGTTGTAGGTGGCGAGATCGACCCGTTTCAGCATCGAGGTCAGCATGGTGCCGGGATGCAGGTGGTTCTGGTTGGAATCGACGCCGATGCCGAGCTTGCCGCGGTCCTTGGCGGCCTGGAGGATGCCGATGCCGGTCGAGCCGGCGGCGGCATAGACCACGTCGACGCCGCGGTCGAACTGGCCCTTGGCGAGCTCGGCGCCGCGGCCCGGATCGTTCCAGGCGGCGGGCGTCGTGCCGGTCATGTTGGAGATCAGCTCGGCCTTGGGATTGGCGTACTTGATGCCCTGCTCGAAGCCGCACTGGAACTTGCGGACGAGCGGGATGTCCATGCCGCCCACGAAGCCGATCTTGCCGCTCTTGGAGGCGAGTGCCGCCAGCACGCCGACCAGGAAGGAGCCTTCCTGTTCCTTGAACACGACGGACTGCACGTTGGGCAGCTTGACCACGCTGTCGATGATGGTGAAGTGGATGTTGGGGAACTCCTTGGCGACCTTCTCCAGCGCGACCGCCTGCGAGAAGCCGACGGCGATGATGGGATCCTGGCCGCGCTGGGCGAATCGCCGGAGCGCCTGCTCGAACTGCGTCTCGTTGCTGGGCTCGAATTCGGCAACGGCGATCGACGTCTCCTTCTTGAACCTTTCGGCACCCGCACTCACGCCTTCGTTGAACGACTTGTCGAACTTTCCGCCCGTGCTGTAGATGACGGCGGGCTTGATGGTGGTCTGCGCGCCGGCCGGCGCCAGCACGCTCAGGGCAATCAAGGCGACTGCCGATCCCAACCAGCGCTTCATGGCGGCTCCCTTGCCTTTCTGGACTCCTAGGCCAAGTGTGGACCGGCCCGCTTCCGCGGTCTAGGCGGGGAAGCACGGCCCGTCTCGAACGGCATGGGCCTTGCTTCCCCGGTCGACAGGGAGAGAAACCATGGCAGAGTACGAACTCGTCATTCGCAACACGACCATCGCCACGGCCGCGGACGTCGTGAAGGGTGATATCGGCGTCTCCGGCGGCCGTGTGGTGGCGCTGGGCGAACGGCTCGACCGGGGCCGGCGCGAGATCGACGCCGCTGGCCTGATCGCCGTGCCCGGCGGCATCGACGCCCACGTCCATTTCGACCAGGACACGGCCGACGGCTCGGTGTTCTGCGACGACTTCGAGAGCGGCAGCCGGGCGGCGGCGGCCGGCGGCACCACGACCATCATCCCCTTCGCCTACCAGAACAAGGGCCAACCGCTGCGCGACGCGGTGAACAAGTACCACCAGCGCGCCGAGGGCAAGTCGCTGATCGACTACGCCTTCCACGTCATCCTGTCCGACGCCAGCGACAAGATCATGGGCCAGGACTTCACCGCCCTGGTCGCCGACGGCTACACCTCGTTCAAGGTCTACATGACCTATGACGACGTGAAGCTCACGGATCGCGAGATGCTCGACGCGCTGGCGGCAGCGCGGCGCGAGCAGGCGATGCTGATGATCCATGCCGAGAACTCCGACTGCATCGCCTGGCTGACCGAGCGCTTGGAACTCAAAGGCATGACGGCGGCCAAATTCCACGCCACCTCGCGGCCCTTCGTAGTCGAACGCGAAGCCACCCACCGTGCCATCTCGCTGGCCGAGCTTCTGGATGTGCCGATGCTCCTCGTCCACGTCTCGGCCAAGGAGGCGATGCACGAGATCCAGCGCGCCCAGGCGCGCGGCCTCAGGGTCTATGGCGAGACCTGCCCGCAATACCTGTTTCTAAGCGAAGAAGATTTCGAGAAGCCGGGCGATGAAGGCAGCAAATGCGTGTGCTCGCCGCCGCCGCGCGGCACCGACAACCAGGAGCATATCTGGACCGGCCTCGCCGCCGGCACCTTCCAGGTCCTGTCGTCGGACCACGCCGCCTTCAAGTACGACGACGTGCGCGGCAAGAAGCTGCCCGGCGCTGACAAGAGCTTCCGCAAGATCCCCAACGGCGTGCCGGGCGTCGAGACGCGCCTGCCACTCTTGTTCTCGGAAGGCGTCAACAAGGGCCGGCTCACCCTGCAGCAGTTCGTGGCGCTCTCCTCCACCAACCCCGCCAGGATCTACGGCCTGCATCCGCGCAAGGGCACGATCGCGGTCGGCGCCGACGCCGACATCGTGCTGTGGGACCCCATGCGCAAGGTGAGCCTCACCAATGCGATCCTGCACCACAATTGCGACTACACGCCCTACGAGGGCCGCGAGCTCACCGGCTATCCCGTGATGACGCTGTCGCGCGGCGAGGTCGTGATGGACGAGGGCAAGATGAGCGGCGCCGCGGGCCGTGGCCTCTTCCAGAAGTGCGACCGCCCCGAAGCCGCCCGTCCGCGCGGCCGGCCGCTGATCGATCCCTCGATCTTCACCTGATTCCAGGCTTCGCCCTACTTGCCTTTCGGCGTGGTGGCGACGCCCGGCGCATGGTTGAGGATCGAGCGCGTGAGGCCACCATCGACCACCAGTGCCTGGCCGGTGATGTAGCTCGCCTCCGGACTCAGCAGGAAGGCGATGGCGTCGGCGATATCGCCCGGCTTGGCGACGCGGCCGAGCGGCACCAGCTTGGCACGTCCGCGCGCCAGCTTGGGCTGGCGGTAGATCGCATCGGTCATCGAGGTATGGACGAAGCCCGGGCATACCGAATTGGCGCGGATGCCGTCGGGCGCCCATTCCATGGCCATCATCTCGGTCAGCATGATCAGCGCGGCCTTGGCCGGGCTGTAGGCGCCGGTCGGCAGTTGCGGCATGACGCCCGCCATCGACGACAGTGTGACGATGGCGCCCTTCGATTTCCGAAGATGGGGATGGGCCGCCTTGGCGAGCAACCAGTTGGCCCGGAGGTTGATGTTGAAGACGCGATCCCAGGTCGCCACATCGAGATCGACCAGCCTGGCCGGTGCGGCAATGCCGGCATTGCCGACGACGCCGCTGATGCCGCCCATGGCCTTTGTGGCGGTTGCGATCAGCCGGGCAGGTTCGTTGGGTTTGGCCATGTCGGCCCGCAGCGTGTGCACCTTGCAGCCGGAGGTGCGCAGGTTGGCGGCCAGCGCCTCGAGTTCGTCGAGGTAGGCCACATCGCAGAGCGTCAGCGCCTCGGCACCGTCGGCCGCGAGCTTCAGTGCCGTCGCACGGCCGATTCCCCGGCTCGCCCCCGTGATCACGACCCGCATGGCATCCCCCCGGCTTTCAGGCCGATGGTGGCACGGTTCCGGGTCTGGGGTCGATGGGCAGCAGGCGATCGAGACTGACCAGCTTTTCGTAAAGCGCGGCCGCCTGCAGCAGCGCTGCCTCGCCCCGCGGTCTGCCGACCAGCTGCAGGCCGACGGGCCGGCCATGCTGGTCGAAGCCACAGGGCACGGCGATGGCGGGGCTGCCCGCCACGGTGATGGCCGAGTTGAGGGTCGAGCCCGCCATGTAGTTCTCGAGCTTCTTGCCGGCGATGGTCGCGGGCGCGCGCAGATTGACGTCGAACGCGGCGGTCGGCGCGCCCGGCGTCACGAACAGGTCGTAGGTCTGGAAGAACGCGCCCATGCGCCGATACAGCGCCGCCCGCTCTCGCTCGGCCCAGGCCAGCCGGCTCGCGGTCTGCTCAAGGCCGAGTTCGGTGTTCCAGATGATGTCGGGCTTGATCTTGTCGCGATGCTGCTCGATCTGCAGCTCGCGGTCGACGACGAACTGCTGGCTGCGCAGTGCCATGAATACGTTGTCTACCGGCCCGAAATCTGGCGAGACCTCCTCGACGATGCAGCCCAGTTCCTCGAAGCGTCGCGCCATCCTGGTGCAGATCTCGCGAATCTCGTGGTCGAGCTGGAACCTGCCGCCGAAGTCGACACTGAAGGCCACCCGTTTCGGCGCCACGGGGCTGGCGACGGCTGCGCTGAACGATACGGCCGGCGCATCGAAGGTCATGGGGTCCTGCGGGCAGAACCCGACCATTGCGTCGAGG
>MEMN01000236.1:0-18801 GCA_001767945.1 Alphaproteobacteria bacterium RIFCSPHIGHO2_12_FULL_66_14
CTCGTCACGATGTCGCGCATCGTGATCGCAGGAAAGGTCGGGCCGTAGGGCTTGCCGGTGCTCGGATCGGTGCAGTTGGGGCCGGTGCTGCCGTGTGCCGAGCCCAGCGCGTTCACCGAGACGACGAAATAACGGTCGGTGTCGATCGCCTTGCCCGGGCCGATCAGCCCATCGAACCAACCTGCCGCGCCCTCGGCAACGCCGCGGCCCTGCTTGCCGGGTGCGTTGCGGCCGGCAGCGTGATGGCTCGACGTGTAGCCGTGCACGACGAGAATGGCGTTGTCGTGTTGAGGGGCGAGCGTGCCGTAGGTCTCGTAGGCCAATTCGAGCACAGCCAGGGTCTGGCCACTTTCCAGCCGGAATTCACGGGCAGAGAAGATTTTGCTGTCGATTTCGGTCAACGCCGCCACGGGAATTCCCCTTTTGCGCGGGTGGCGATCCTGCCCCCGACAGGCTATCTACGACGGAAGGATCGCCGCCGGCCGGCGGCGCGTCCATCTGGAAAAGGCATTGCAGAGCGAGACGGGCATGACGCGCGAGGCGATGGAATACGACGTTGTGATCGTGGGCGGCGGCCCGGCCGGGCTGTCGGCGGCGATTCGCCTGAAGCAGCTCGCGGCCGAGCGCAATCACGAGGTCTCCGTCTGCCTGCTCGAGAAGGGCTCGGAGATCGGCGCCCACATCCTGTCCGGTGCCGTGGTCGATCCGGTCGGACTGAACGAACTCATTCCCGACTGGAAGGAAAAGGGCGCGCCGCTCGAGACCCAGGTCGAGGACGACCAGTTCCTGTGGCTCACCAAGGCGGGCTCGTTCCGGTTTCCCAACTTCATGATGCCGCGGCTGATGAACAACCACGGCAACTACATCGTCAGCCTGGGCGATGTCTGCCGCTGGCTCGGCCAGCAGGCCGAGGCGCTGGGCGTCGAGATCTACCCGGGCTTCGCTGCCGCCGAGGTGCTTTACAACGACGACGGCTCGGTGAAGGGTGTCGCCACCGGCGACATGGGCGTGTCCAAGACCGGCGAGCACAAGGACACCTACACGCCGGGCATGGAGCTGCACGCCAAGTACACGCTGATTGCCGAAGGCGCGCGCGGCTCGCTCGCAAAGATGCTGATGTCGAAGTTCGACCTGCGCTCCGGCGTCGATCCGCAGAAGTTTGGCATCGGGCTGAAGGAGCTGTGGCAGGTCGATCCGGCCAAGTTCAAGAAGGGCCTGGTCGTGCATTCGCAATGCTGGCCGCTGTCGGAGACCGGCGGCGCCGGCGGCTCGTTCATGTACCACTTCGGCGACAATCTCGTGTCGATCGGCTTCGTCGTGCATCTCAGCTACGACAATCCCTATCTGTCGCCGTTCGACGAGTTCCAGCGCTTCAAGACCCATCCCGAAGTCGCCAGGTACCTGCAGGGTGGCAAGCGGCTGTCCTACGGCGCGCGCGCCATCAACGAAGGTGGTCTTCAGTCGGTGCCGAAGCTCGTCTTCCCGGGCGGCGCGCTGATCGGCTGCTCGGCCGGCTTCGTCAACCTGCCGCGCATCAAGGGCAGCCACAACGCGATCAAGAGCGGCATGCTGGGCGCCGAGGCGGCCTTCGAGGCACTCGCGGCGGGCAAGACCGGCGGCGACGAATTGATCGCCTATCCGGTGAAGGTGAAGGCGTCGTGGATCTGGAAGGATCTCGACAAGGTGCGCAACGTCAAGCCGGCGCTCAGCTGGGGCACGGTGGTGGGCACGGTCTATGGCGGATTCGACATGTGGATGCACGATCTCGGCATTCGCCTGCCCTGGACCTTCCACCACAGGAAGGCCGACCACGAATGCCTGCGGCCGGCCAGCGAGTTCCAGCCGATCCAGTATCCCAAGCCGGATGGCGCGATCTCCTTCGACAAGCTCTCCTCGGTGTTCCTCTCGAGCACCAATCACGAGGAGGACCAGCCGGTGCACCTGAAGCTGCGCGACCCGTCGATCCCGATCGCCGTCAACCTGCCGCTCTATGCCGAGCCGGCCCAGCGCTATTGCCCGGCCGGTGTCTACGAGGTCGTGACCGCCGACAACGGCCAGCCACGCTTCCAGATCAACGCGCAGAATTGCGTGCACTGCAAGACTTGCGACATCAAGGACCCGGCGCAGAACATCGACTGGGCGGTGCCCGAAGGTGGCGGTGGTCCCAATTACCCCAACATGTGACAGGTATGCGACGCACACTCCTCATGCTGCTGCCGGCCGCGCTGCTGCTCGCGCTTCCGGCGATCGTCCACGCCCAGCAGGCCAAGACGCCGCCGCAGGCTCAGGCCGCGCGCGGCCGCCAGATCGCGGCCACGCTCGACGGCCGCTATCTCGCCGGGCGCGTGGCCGAGCAGGATCACGACTACGACGCGGCTGCCGACCAGATGGACGCGGCACTTGCGCTGGCGCCGACCGATCCCGAGCTGATCTACTCCGCCTTCCGCATGCGCATGTACGCCGGCCGCATCGACGCCGCCGCGCAGCTTGCGCCTCGGGTGTTGGCGACGCGCCCGGGAGACGGCTTCGCCAACCTCGTGCTGGCAGTCCAGGCGATCAAGAAAGGCGAATACAAGGCCGCCGAGCAGCAGCTCGGTCGCATCGGGTCCGAGAACCAGCTCGGCGTGCTGCGCGACTACGTGATGGCCTGGCTCAAGGCCGGCCAAAAGGACTATCCCGCGGCGCGTTCGCACCTCGCCAAGTTCAAGCCCGCGGCCGGCGAGCGCGCCGAGGCACCGGCGCTGGTCATCGAGGCGCAGATCGACGAGTTGGCGGGCGACCGCGCTGCGGCGGAATCGAAGTATCGCCGCGCGTCGTCCCTCGACCGCAACGGTCTGCGCACAACGCTGTCCGTGGCCGATGGATTGCGCCGGCTCGGCAAGGCCGACGAGGCGCGGGAGCTGCTCAAGACCTACGGTGAGAAGTACAGCGACGCCGTGCTGATGGACGCCCTGATCGCGGCCAATGCGCCGATGCCCAAGCCGCCGTCCCCGGCGTCGGGCATCGCCGAGATCCTGTTCGACATCGGCGGCATCCTGGCGGCCGACCCGCGCAACCAGCGCGCCGACCTTGCGCTGATCTTCGACCATCTCGCCACGAGCCTCAAACCGGACCATGACTTCGCCTGGCTGATGATCTCGAATCTCTACGAGCAATTCCAGAAGATCCCCAAGGCCATTGCTGCCCTGGCCAAGATCGGCCCGGCCTCGCCGCTCTCGTGGCAGGCGCGGCTCAGGACGGCGGCGCTCGACGCCCAGCTCGACCGTTTCGACCAGGCGGTCAGCCGTCTGAAGGCGCTCATCGCTGAAAAGCCCGGCCGCATCGATGCGGCCCTCACCTTGGCCGACCTGCAGCGCGGCAAGGAGCACTATGCCGACGCCGTCGCCGCCTACGACACGGCGATCTCGCGGCTACGCAAGGTCGACGAGCGGCACTGGCCGGTGTTCTTCGGCCGCGGGATCGTGCTCGAGCGGACCAAACAATGGCCGAAGGCGGAACTGGACATGAAGAAGGCGCTCGAGCTGTCGCCCGAGCAGCCGCATGTCCTGAACTACCTCGGCTACAGCTGGGTCGATCAGGGCCTGCACCTCGACGAAGGCATGAAGATGCTGAAGCGGGCCACGGCGCTGCGCCCGGACGACGGGGCGATCACCGACAGTGTCGGCTGGGCATTCTATCGGGTTGGCCAGTTCGATAAGGCCGTCGAATGGCTGGAACGGGCGAGCGAGCAGAAGGGCGACGATCCCACCATCACCGAGCACCTGGGCGATGCCTACTGGAAGGTCGGCCGCAAGCGCGAGGCGCGCTTCGAATGGGAGCGCTCGCTCAACCAGAAGCCGGACAAGGATCGCGTGCCGGTGATCAAGGACAAGCTTGCCAACGGCCTCAATCCGTCCAACGACAAGCCGACCGTCTACGAGAAGCCCGCTGCTCCGAAGCAGGGTGGCTGACCCGATCGCGCGATCGCCGAGACTCGTGTCATGCGGCTCGCCCGTGCCAAGGTCAATCTCTGGCTGAACATCGTCGGGCGCCGCGCCGACGGCTACCATTTGCTCGACTCCCTGGTCGCCTTCTCCGACCTCGCCGATGTGCTGGAGGTCGGGCCGGCCGACGGCTTGTCGCTCGCGCTCGAAGGCCCTCGTGCGGCGGAGATCGCCGGCGAAGCGGACAATCTTGTCCTGAGGGCCGCGCGTCTGCTCGCCGACCGCGCCGGCGTGTCGCCGCGCGCCGCCATCCGTCTCGCCAAGCACATTCCCGTGGCGGCAGGGCTGGGCGGCGGATCGGCCGACGCAGCGGCCGCGCTCCATGCCCTGGTCGAGTTGTGGCGCGTGGCAATACCGGTGGGCGAGTTGTTCGACCTCAGTGCCACGCTGGGTGCCGATGTCCCGATGTGCCTGGCCGGCCAGGCCGCGCTGGTCTCGGGCGTGGGTGAAGTCCTGCGGCCGGCGCCGCCGTTGCCAACCTGCACCATCCTGCTGGTCAATCCCGGCATGCCGCTCGCGACGCCCGAGGTCTTTGCGGCGCGTCGCGGCGCGTTCTCGGCGGCCAGGCCCGTGCCAGCCGCGTGGCCGGATCTTGGCGGCTTCGTCGCCGCTCTGGCAGCGCGCGGCAACGATCTCACGGAGGCGGCGATCTCGCTGCGGCCGGCGATCGCCGAGGTTCTCGGCGTGCTGCGCCAGAGCAAGGGCGCGCGTTACGCCGCGATGAGCGGCAGCGGCGCCACCTGCTTTGCGCTCTATGACTCCGCCGATGCGGCACACAGCGCATCCTCGCGCCTGCCGGTCGGGTGGTGGCGGCATGCCGGCCGGCTGATCTCCGGCTGAAGGGCGGCCGTCAGTTGAATTTCGGTGCCATGAGCAGGCGCAATTCCTTCAACGACTCGAACAGCACCTTGCTCGGCTCGCCGGTGACGGGGAGGCCAGCCGCACGCTCGTAGTCGCGGATCGCGGTGCGCGTGCCGGGACCGTTCAAGCCGTCGGGCGCGTCGCGGGAGAAATTGAGCTCGCGCAGCAGTTTCTGGATCGCCCGGACCTGCTCCGCCGGCGCCGTCGGCCAGGCGTCCGCGGCCGGCTTGACGGGCTCGGTCTTGGCCAATTCCTTCGGCATCGCCCGCGCGGTCTCGGCCGATGTCGGTGGCGGCGGTTCCGTCCGCCCGATGCCGATGACCGCGGGTGCGGGTTCTGGCTTGGGCGTCACCTTGGGCGGCTCCGTGGGGGCCGCTATCTGGGCCGCGGGCGGCTTCGTGGTCTCGATCTTCGGTAGCGCGGGCTTCGGCGGATCGATCTTCGGTGGCTCACTCTTAGGTGGTTCGCTCTTCGGCGGCTCGACCTTTGCGGCCTCGACTCTCGGCGGCTCCGGCGGGGCGACTGCTGACTCCGCCGCTTCCGGCTTCGTTGTTTCGGGCTTTGCCGCCTCGACCTTGGGAGGTTCGATCGCCATTGTCTCGGACTTGCGCGGCGCGACCTTCGGTTCCGTTTTCGGCAGCTCTACTCTCGGCAATTCCACCGCCGGCGTCTCGGCCTTCGGCGGAGCCGATTCGGCCGGCGCGGTCTTGGCCGGCGGCGGCAGCGGCGAGTTGGCAACGATGTCGCGGTCGGCCAACGCACCCTTCAGCGCGGCGTACACGTCCCGGGTCGGTTCGCCGGTCTCGCGCATGGCGATACTGCGCTGGAAGGCGCGGATGGCGGCGCGGGTCACCGGGCCGACGGTGCCGTCCGGCTTGTCGCGCATCAGCTTGAGATCGACCAGCGCCTGCTGGATGACGCGGGCCTGATCGTTGGTCGCCTTGGGCCAGCCTGGTGGATCGACGTCGGCAGGGGACGGCGCGACCGCGGGCGCCGCAGCGGTCTCGACCGGCGCCGGCGTCACGGGCGCCGGTGGCGGCTTGGGCGGCGATAGGGCTTCGACGATGAGCTTGAATTCGCTTTGCCCGAGCTGCTGCGCCCGCTCCAGTTCGGCCGGAGTCAGAATCCGCTGCAGGGTCTGCGTGCGCTGGTTTGCGGTCTTGGCCAGTGCCGTCTCGGCGTTGCGATTGGTCTGGCGCTCGAATTCGGCGGTGATCGCGAACCAGGCCAGGGCTGTCGCCGCGTCCTTCGGTGCGGCATCGCCCCGCTCATAGATGTCGCCCAGCGTGAACATCGATGCCGCCATTCCCTGACGCGCCGCCGAGCGCAGCAGTTCGACAGCTTCGCGGCCGTTGCGCGGCGCTCCCTTGCCGTCGCGCAGCAACAGCGCGAGGTTGTGCTTGGCCATCGGCAGGTTGGCGGCCACCGCCTTGCGATACCATTCGATGGCTTTCGTCGAATCGCGCTCGACCACGAAGCCGCGCTCGTACATCACGGCGACATTGAATGCCGATTGCGCCGAACCCCGCTGGGCAGCGCGCAGCAGCCAGCCGGCGCCGGCCTGCTGGTCCTTGGTGACGCCGACACCCTGGACCAGCCGGCGCGCCAGTTCCTCCATGGCGGTGATCTCCTCGGCGTTGGCTCGGGCGCGGAGGTCGTCGATCGGCATCGCCGCCCAGTCGATCGGCTTGGGCGGCTCGGCGGTGGCCGTCGAGGCGGGTGGTGTGGAAGCGGCCGGCACGTCGCCGCTGCGGGCGAAATCGGCGCTGGTCGGTTCGGGTGGTGGCGCGGCGTCCTGAAGAACGATCGAGGCTGCCGGCACGGCGGCCGACGGTACCCCGACGACGGCACGCTTCGCCTTGGCCGACTTGGCAACGCGCGGCGGCGCCGTTTCGGGCGGCTGCGTCAACCAGGCTCCCGTTGCAGCGGCGCCCACGGCAAGGATCGCGATCCCGGCCAGAACGACGGGATGCTTTGCCAACGACGTCGCCGAAGTCGGCGGTTTGGGCCAGTTGAGCTTGCCGTTCATCCCCCAACCATAGCCGAGGCTGGGCGCTGCCGAGAAGGCATGGCGCGATGACGGACGACGACCAATGCCGTCAGCAGAAGTACCGCGCCGGCCTGATGCGCCGTTGCCAGGAAGATGTTGATTCCACTCAGAATCGTGGCGATTCCGAGGCCGAGCTGGAGCAGCGCCATCGTGGCAGCGGCCAGTGTTTCGGGGCGGCGGACCCGCCAAGCCAGGATCAGCACGCCCAGCACCAGCAGCTTGGCCAGCCAGCGATGGATGAACTGGATGGTCGTGCCGTTCTCGAAGGGGTTGATCCACCACGGTGCCAGGTCGAACAGGCCGGGCGGAATCCAATGGCCCGACATGGTGGGGAAGGTGCCGTGCGCCGTTCCCGCCCGCAGTCCGGCCATCAAGGCCCCCCAGGTGAGCACGACGAAGAGGAAGGCAATCAATGCCGTCGCCATGTGCGAGGTCTCGGCATCGTCGCGCCGCGCCGCCTGCGGTCCCAGCTCGAGGATCAGCCAGACCGTATAGGCGTAGAGCGCCACGGCGAGCAGGAGATGGGCGGCGAGCCGGTAATGGCTGACCGAAGGACGGTCGACCAGGCCCGAGGCGACCATCGCCCAGCCGAGCGCACCCTGCAGGCCGCCCAGCACAAGGAGCGCCAGCAGGCGCGGCTTCAGATGCGGTGTGAGCAAGCCCCGCCACCAGAACCAGGCGAGCGGCACCGCGAAAACAACGCCGATCAACCGTCCCCACAGGCGGTGAGTGTACTCGAGCCAGAAGATCTCTCTGAATTCGACGACGTTGAAACCACGATTGGCCAATCTTCCCTGCGGCGAGGAAAGATACTTCTCCAGTTCCGCGTTCCAGGCGGCGTCGGAAAGCGGTGGCACCCAGCCGGTGACCGGCCGCCACTCGACCATCGACAGGCCCGATTCTGTGAGTCGCGTGAGCGCACCGATCACGATCATGAAAAAGATCATGGTGGCAACGACGATCAGCCAGTTGCGCACGGAGGCGGGAACAGTTTGCATGGATGGCGGACCATGCGCGAAGCCGGAGGCCCCGTCATCAGGCATAAATGTCGCGAATTCGCCGCGCGTCTTGCGCTCCCGGGCTGCCCCGGCTAATCGGTTCGCCTACGAACAAAATACCCCTCGCTCAATCTGGATATTTGGCAATGAACGCGCCCCGGCTGGCTCCCGTCCTCACCCACGGGCTCAGCTTCAACGATCTCTATGACCGTGATGGTCTCGGCCGCCTCGATGCTGCATTCGCCGCCTCGCTGCAGGGCGTCGATGCGGACCTGCACGCGCGGCTGATGGCGGCGCGCGTGGCGCCGGAGCAGCTCGCCGCCAAGGACGAGTCGAATCTTCTGATCGAACTGGCGCGACCTCTCGAGGATTTCGTCGGCGCCCTGTTCGGCGTGGCCGCGCCGGTGGCGGAGCTGCGCGGCCAGCACAGCCGGCTGGCACCGCTCTACGACTGCAAGCGGCTGTTCGTGCAACGCTATGTGACGCGCGCCATCAAGGCAGATGCCGCAATGGCGCTCGACGGCGACAGCGTCACGGCAGACGTCAAGCTCGGGGCCGGCTTTGCCGACGGCTTGGAGGATTGGGAGCTTGCCTTTGCACTCGCCGTCCGCGAACACGTCGGCGCCGAGTTCAAGGTCGAGACACCGACACCGGAGATCGAGGCGCTGGCGCGCTATGCCGCCTGGGCGCTGCACAATCCCGAGGGCAAGAAGCGCCATCGCGACGGGCCACTGTTCAAGGTGCCGCACAAGATCGATCCCGAGCATCTGGTGCCGATCGAGACCGAGGTGGTCGATGGCGTCACACGGATGAAACTGCCGCGGCCGATGCTGCGTCATCGCGAGGGCTTTGCGCTTACCGACGAAGGCTTCGACCTGGTCCGCGCGCTCGACCACACCAACTACTGCATCTGGTGTCACAACCAGGGTAAGGACAGCTGCTCACGCGGCCTCAAGGACCGCAAGACCGGCGCCTTCCAGAAGTCGCCGTTCGGCGTGACCCTGGCGGGCTGCCCGCTCGAGGAAAAGATCTCGGAGATGAACCTCCTCAAGAGCGAGGGCTTCTCCATCGGCGCGCTGGCGATGGCCGTCGTCGACAATCCGCTGGTCGCGGCCACCGGGCATCGCATCTGCAACGACTGCATGAAGGCCTGCATCTATCAGAAGCAGGAGCCGGTCGACATCCCGCAGATCGAGACCCGGACGCTGAAGGACGTGCTCGGCCTGCCGTGGGGCTTCGAGATCTATTCGCTGCTGACGCGCTGGAACCCGCTCAACCTCAGCCGCCCGATCCCGCGTCCGGCGACCGGCCGCACCGTGCTGGTGGTCGGCCTCGGTCCGGCGGGCTTCAATCTCTCGCATCACCTGATGAACGACGGCCACACCGTGGTGGCGGTCGACGGGCTAAAAATCGAGCCGCTGCCGCCCGAGCAGTCGGGTGTACTGGCCGACGGCGCCCGCGTGCCGTTTGCCGCTGTCCAGGATGTCGCCAGCCTGCGCGAGGATTTGGGTGAACGCGCGATGGCGGGTTTCGGCGGCGTCGCCGAATACGGCATCACCGTGCGCTGGGACAAGAACTACCTGAAAATGGTGCGGCTGCTGCTCGAGCGCCGCGGCCAGTTCTCGATGTTCGGCGGCGTGCGCTTCGGCGGCACGGTGACGGTCGAGAGCGCGCTGGCCATGGGCTTCGACCACGTGGCGCTCTGCGCCGGCGCCGGCAAGCCCACCGTGCTCGACCTGCCCAATGGCCTCGCCCGCGGCGTGCGCGCGGCGTCGGACTTCCTGATGGCGCTGCAGCTCACGGGCGCGGCGAAGAAAGATTCCATCGCCAATCTGCAAATCCGCCTGCCGGTGGTCGTGATCGGCGGCGGCCTCACAGGCATCGATACCGCCACCGAATCGCTCGCCTACTATCCGCTGCAGGTCGAGAAGTTTTTGGCACGGCACGAAACACTTGTCGCCGAACGCGGCGAGCCGGCGGTGAATGCCGCCTGGAACGACGAGGAACGCGAGATCGCTCAGGAGTTCCTGGGCCACGCCCGGGCCATCCGTGCCGAGCGCGCGACGGCCGCACGCGAGGGCCGCGCGCCCGACATCGCCAGGCTGGTGAACGGCTGGGGCGGCGTCTCGCTGGTCTATCGCCGCCGCCTGATCGAGTCGCCGTCCTATACGCTGAACCACGAGGAAGTGCTGAAGGCGCTGGAGGAGGACATCCGCTTCGTCGAAGGCCTCTCGCCGGTCGCCGTCGAGGTCGACGCCAACGGCCATGCCTGCGCGTTGAAGGTGGCGGGTGAGCAGAACGGTGCCAAGATCGAGGCGACCCTGCCGGCACGCACCATCCTGGTCGCGGCGGGCACGCAACCCAACACGGTGCTGGCGCGCGAGGACTCGACGCATGCCTTCATCGACGGCAAGTATTTCCGCGCCCTCGACGAGGACGGCAATCCCGTCACGCCCGAGCGGATCTGCAAGCCGGCCGACGTGCGCGTCCTGATGTATCGTCATGTCGACGGCCGCGGCATGTCGTTCTTCGGCGACCTGCATCCTTCGTTTGCGGGCAATGTCGTGAAGGCGATGGGCGGCGCCAAGCAGGGCTATCCGGTGCTGACCCGGACGATGGCGAAGCTGGCGGCGCCGGCACGCTCGCCGGCCGAGATTTTGGCCGAAGCCAACCGTGACTGGCGTGCGAAAGTCGTGCGCGTCGATCGGCTGACGCCCACCATCGTCGAGGTCATCGTCGAGGCGCCGGCCGCCGCCCGCAACTTCGAGCCCGGCCAGTTCTACCGCCTGCAGAATTATGAGGCGCGCTCCAAGAAGGTCGACGGCACCTTGCTCACCATGGAGGGCCTGGCATTGACCGGCGCCTGGGTCGACAAGGGCAAGGGCCTGTTGTCGCTGATCACCCTGGAGATGGGTGGCTCATCCGACCTCTGCACCCTGCTCGAGCCCGGCGAGCCGGTGATCGTCATGGGCCCGACCGGTGCGCCGACCGAGATCGAACCCGGCGAAACCGTGGTGTTGGCGGGCGGCGGTCTCGGTAATGCCGTGCTGTTCTCGATCGGCCAGGCGTTCCGCAAAGCCGGCAGCAAGGTTTTGTACTTCGCCGGCTACAAGAAGGTGATCGACCGCTACAAGATCGAGGAGATCGAGGCTGCGGCCGACGTCGTGGTGTGGTGCTGTGACGAGGCCCCAGGCTTCATCCCCGGCCGACCGCAGGACAAGTCGACCGTCGACAACATCGTCGAGACGATGCGCAAGTACGCATCAGGAGAGTTGGGGCCCCAGCCGATTCCGTTCAGCGACGCCGACCGCATCGTTGCCATCGGCTCCGACGGCATGATGAACGCCGTGCGCCTCGCGCGTCATGCCGTGCTGAAGCCCTACCTCAAGGCCGACCACCGCGCGCTGGGATCGATCAACTCGCCCATGCAATGCATGATGAAGGAGATCTGCGCCCAGTGCCTGCAGCTCCACCGGGATCCGGTGACCGGCAAGGAGAGCGTCGTGTTCTCCTGCTTCAACCAGGACCAGGAGCTCGACCGCGTCGACTTCGCCTGCCTGCGCCAGCGGTTGCGCCAGAACGGCGTCCAGGAGAAGATCGGCGCACTCTGGATCGACCGCTCGCTCAGGAAGCTCGGCGCCCGCTGATCAGGGCGAACGCACGAACCGGAACAGCACCTTGTCCTGGCTATAGTAGCGCAGCTGGTCGACGATCTTGGGGAAGTAGTCGCTGCCCACCGTCACCGGCATGAAGGCGTCAAGCGCCAGCGGCCGCACCGAGACCGTGAAGCCCGCCTCGGAGAAGGTCTTGGCGACGCGGTCCAGAGAGTGGTCGTAGATCGGGATTGAAGAGGTCTCGGCAATCACTTTGCGCCATCGCGGCCAGACCGCGCTGTCGGTGTGGCAGCCCATGGCGGCGACATAGGCGCCGCCGGGACGAAGGGCGGCCTTGATGTCGGCGGCGTGGGCCGCGAGATCGGGCAGCAGATAGAGCACCTCGTGGCTGAAAGCGAAGTCGAAGGTGCGGTCGAGGGCGGCGGCGCTGTTGCCGGCGCGGTATTCGATCGGGCGCTGGCGTTTCAGCAGTTCGGCGCGCGCCACCGATTCGCGGGCGATGTCGAGGCCGACGCCGGCGCGGAACGGATGGCGGTCGTAGAGCAGGCGCAGGAAACCGCCCTGGTTGCAGCCGTAATCGAGCACGGTCGCGTCGCGGAGATCGTCGGGCACCGAGACGTCGATCATGCGCCGCCAGATCGGCGCATGGGCGGCGCCCATCGCCTCTTCATCGGCCGGGTTGCGGTTCCAGGTCGAGATCGTGCCGCTGCGTTGCATGCCGCCCTCCCGCGTCGAGCGGGAAGTCTATCACGCCCGGCCGCGCCAGGGATGGATCAGCAACGGCCCCGCGATCAGCGCGCCGAAGGTGATCATGCCAACGGCGATGGCGGTGAAGACGCCCGGCAGGCCCCAACCCAGGGTCTCGATGGCGAACCAGCCGCCCAGGGTCGCCACGAACAGGCGGGTGACGCCGGCCAGGAAGGGCGCCGTCATGCGGTTGGCGCCCTGGCTCGCGAAGGAGAGCGTCATGCCGACGCCGAACAGGCAATAGAACGGCGCCACGCGCGTGATGTAGGCCACGGTGGCGGCAATCACCTCGGGGTCGTTGGTGAACAGCCGCGCCCAACCCTCCGGCACGAGCGCCACGATCCAGCCGAAGGCGCCGATGCCCAGCCCGGCAACGAGACTGCCGATCCAGGCCGCCCGCACGGCGCGCCGCCAGTCGTTGGCGCCGGCCGCGACGCCCACGATCGTGGTGAGGCCGGAGCCGATGCCGAAGGCCAGAGGCACCAGCATGAATTCCAGCCGCACGCCGATGCCGTAGCCCGCCAGCGCGGCCACGCCGAAGCGGCCGACCAGGCCCGTCACCAGCATGGCCGTGAGGTTGGCGGTGAAGGCCGAGAAGGAGGCGATCAGGCCGACCTTCAAGATGTCCCAGAACAGACGGCCCTGCAGCGCGAGGCCGCCCAATCCCGGGACGAAGCCCAGCTTGCCGCCCCACAGGGCGCGCGCCTGCAGCAGGGCCGACACGGTCGAGGTCAGAAGAGAGGAGATCGCGGGGCCTGCCATGCCGAGGCCCGGCCAATCGCCGATGCCCAAGGCCAGCACGTAGGAGAGCGGCACCTGGGCGATCGACGACAGCAGCATGTAGCGACCGGGCGTGGCGGCATCGCCGCCGCCGCGCAGCAGCGCCGACAGAAAGAAATTCGCCCAGATCGCGATCGCGCCCGAGAACAGGACATGGGAGTAGGTGAGGGCGTGGTCGAGCGCGCGGCCCTCGCCACCCAGCAGCCGATAGAGGGCGGGCGCC
Source organism: Alphaproteobacteria bacterium RIFCSPHIGHO2_12_FULL_66_14 (assembly GCA_001767945.1). Classification (GTDB taxonomy): domain Bacteria; phylum Pseudomonadota; class Alphaproteobacteria; order Reyranellales; family Reyranellaceae; genus Reyranella. The sequence goes on from MEMN01000236.1 coordinate 13,257, forward strand.
ACGGTCCAGGCGAGCAGGGTGAACGTGAGAGCCAGCACCGCGCCCAGGATCAGTGCATGCAGCACCAGCGCCCGCGCATCGTCGCGCCGGCCGGCGCCCAGCGTGCGGGCCATCGCCGCCGCCACGCCGCCGCCCATGCCGCCGGCCGCCATCATCGTCATCATCATCATGAGCGGGAAGACCAGCGCGAAGCCCGCCAGGGCCTCGGTGCCGAGCCGGCCGAAGATGAAGGTCTCGGCGATGGCGACGAAGGTCTGCGCCACCATCACGACCGTGGTCGGGCCGGCGAGTTTCCACAGACTTGGCCCGATGGGCGCGGTCAGGAGAGGATGGGCCACGGCGGCGTTGGACAGGGGAAACCTCGGCAGTTACGTGCATATGCACCTTAACAAGGTGCGCTGGCCTGTCACCTGACAAAAGTCCGGGTGCCCATTAGCTTTCGACCATGACCGAAAAAGAACGTCCCCTCGCCAAGCCCTCCGTCCAGGTCGAGAACGACCGGGTCATCGTCACCGAATGGCGCTTCCCGCCCGGCGGCCACACCGGGTGGCACCGCCACAACCACGATTACGTGGTCGTCCCGGTGACCACGGGCGAATTGCATATCCATGACGGCAAGACGACGGTGCCGGCGCCGCTCCGGGCCGGCGTCTCCTATGCCCGCCCCATCGGGGTCGAGCACGACGTCATAAATCCCAACGATTTCGAGTTCGTTTTCGTGGAAATCGAGCTCAAGGCCTGACCGGAGCGGGAGGCAGACCCCGCCCGGCCGCACGTTGACTTGGGGCGACCGAGGGGTCATATGAGTGCCGCCAGCGGTCCGGCCCGATCCACGAGCCTTACGAGACCGCTCCAAAGTCCAGCGGATAGAATGGACTAAACCACGGAAATTAAATGAGTTTTGAGAGTTTGGGGCTGAGCGCCCCGGTACTGCAGGCAGTCGCCGAAAAAGGCTACACGACGCCCACCCCCATCCAGGAAAAGGCCATTCCCATCGTCCTGATGGGTCGCGATGTCCTCGGATGCGCCCAGACGGGCACCGGAAAGACCGCCTCCTTCGTCCTCCCGATGATCGACATCCTTGCGGAGGGCCGCGCCAAGTCGCGGATGCCGCGGACTCTCATCCTGGAGCCGACGCGCGAACTGGCCGCCCAGGTGGCCGAAAACTTCGAGACCTACGGCAAGTACAACAAGCTCAACATGGCGCTGCTGATCGGCGGCGTGAGCTTCCCCGACCAGGAACGCGCCCTCGAGCGCGGCGTCGACGTGCTGATCGCCACCCCGGGCCGCCTGCTCGATCACTTCGAGCGTGGCGGCATTTTGCTGAATGACGTCAAGATCCTGGTGATCGACGAAGCCGACCGCATGCTCGACATGGGCTTCATCCCCGACGTCGAGCGCATCGTTGCCACCCTGCCGACGCTGCGCCAGACGCTGTTCTTCTCGGCCACCATGCCGCCGGAGATCAAGCGCCTGGCCGATCGCTTCCTCAGCAACCCGAAGGAAGTCACGGTCTCGCCGCCGGCCTCGGCCAGCGCCACCATCGTCCAGGGGCTGATCGTCGTTCCCGAGGATGACAAGCGCGAGGCTCTGCTCGCTCTGATCAAGAGCCAGGACGTGAAGAACGCGCTCGTGTTCTGCAACCGCAAGCGCGATGTCGCCACGCTCCACACCGCCCTTAAAAAGCACGGCCTCAATGCCGGCGCCCTGCACGGCGACATGAGCCAGCCCGCGCGCACCGAGACGCTCGAGAAGTTCAAGGCCGGCGACATCCAGATTCTTGTCGCGTCCGACGTGGCCGCGCGCGGCCTCGACGTCCAGGACATGAGCCATGTGTTCAATTATGACGTGCCGTTCTCGCCCGAGGACTACGTCCATCGCATCGGCCGCACCGGCCGCGCCGGCAAGATCGGCCATTCCTTCACGCTCGCTGCTCCGTTCGAGGGCGGTCTGATCGAGGCCATCGAAAAACTGATCGGCACCACCATCCCGCGTATCGAAGTGCCCGGCCTCGAGACCGCGACGCTGGAAGCCGGCGACGGACGTCGTCGTGGCCGCGGCGGCCGTGGCGGTCGCCCCGGCCGCAGCAGCGGCGGTGCTGGTGCTGGCGACAAGCCGCGCGGCCCGCGCCGTGAACCGCGCGCGCCCCGTGAACATCGTGAACCGCGTCCCGAAGTGTCGGCGGAGCCGCAGGCGGCGGCCGAGGCTCCGGCTGCACGCGAGCCGCGGCCGGAGCGGGCGCCGCGCGAGCGCCGTCCCGAGCGTGAGCATGCGCCGCGTGAACATGCTCCCCGCGAGCCGCGTGCTGAGCGTGCGGCCCAGCCGCCGCGCGAACGTAATTCCGAGCGTCGTCCCGAGCGCAGCCACGAACGCCGCTCCGAACCGCGGCGCGACCGCGACGATGGCGGTCCCGCGCCCAAGGGGCTCGGCGATCACGTGCCGGCTTTCCTCGCCCGCCAGCCGCGCTAGACTCCGGGTCCATGCAGACGATCTTCGTCATGGTGAAGTGCGAGCTCGGCAAGGCCTATGAGGTCGCCGACGACGCCGTCGCGGTCGAGCAAGTGTCGGAGGTCTATTCGACTTCCGGCCAGTACGATCTCCTGATGAAGTGCTATCTCGACGACAAGACCGACATCGGCCATTTCGTCACCAGCAGAATCCAGACGCTGGGCGGTGTGAAGGACACCTTCACCCTCATCACCTTCAAGGCATTTTCCTGAACACGTCAGCGCTTCGCAGGCACCTCCCGCGAGGGGAGGATTTCCTGCTCTTGCCGCCGGCGATCCAGCCCTACGCCTATCGCATCGTCGACCAACTGTTCGCCCATCGCATGATCCGGCGCGGGCCCGCGGCCCGCGCGTTGCCGCGCGGCCCGGAGATCGATCCGCGCTACGCAGTCGATGGCCGCGAGTACGATGTCGCGTCGTTCATGGACCGCAACGTCATTGCCGGCCTCCTCGTGATCCGCCACGGCAAGGTGGTGCTGGAGCGCTACGGCCTCGGCCTACGGGAGCACGACCGTTGGTCGACCATGTCGACGGTGAAGTCGATGACAGCCATGCTGGTCGGCGCGGCGATCCATGACGGCGCCATTGGCTCGATCGACGATCCGCTCACCAAATACCTGCCGGCTCTGCGCCAGTCGGCCTATGAGGGCGTGACCTTGCGCCATGTCATGACCATGTCGTCCGGCGTGCGCTGGACCGAGGTCTATCCCGACCGCAATTCCGACGTGAACCGTTACTCGAAGTCTCTGGCCGACAAGGTGCCGGGCGGCGTGCTGAAGCTGATGGCCTCGCTGCCGCGCGCCGCCGCTCCCGGCACCACCTTTCTCTACAATTCCGGCGACACCTATCTCCTGGGCGCGGCACTTACCGAGGCGGTCGGCAAGCCGCTGGCGGACTACATGTCCGAAAAGGTCTGGCAGCCGGCCGGCATGGAATGCGACGCCTTCTACACGCTGGAAAGCGACGGCGGCCAGGAGATCGGCGGCAGCCGCGCCGGCATGGTCCTGCGCGACTTCGGCCGCTTCGCCGAGTTTGTCCGCAACGACGGCGTGATCGACGGCAAACGCGTGCTGCCCGAAGGCTGGGTCGAGGCGGCGGCGACGCCCGCGTTCGAGCTCGAATCCCCGCCGGTCGTCGACATCACCCATTATGGCTACAGCTGGTGGCTGGGCCGTGGCGTGATGGCGGCCCTCGGCCATGCCGGGCAGCGCATCGACATCTTCCGCGACGAGGGTCTGGTCGTGGTCACCCTTGCCGCCTTTCCGCAGCCTCCCTATGTGCCGGCGACCGACCATAACCGCCGCAATGAGGTCGCCGCCTTTACGCAAGCGGTGAGGGCGACATGAGCGGCGGTCAGGCGGTCCTCGCCATTTGGGTCGACATCGATCCGGCGGACGATACCTTCTTCGAACACTGGCACAGCCAAGAGCATGTCCAGGAGCGCGTCGGCTGTCCCGGCTGGCTGCGCGGCTCCAGGTTCAAGGGCGTCGATACCCCAGGCCGCTATCTCCTGTTCTACGATGCCGAGAGTGCGGCGGCTTTCGAGAGTGCGGAGTACTACGCGCGCCTCGGCAACCCGACTGAGATGAGCCGCGCCATCTTCCCCAAGTTCCGCGACACCTGGCGCACTGTCTGCACGGTCGAGCAGCGCTGGGGCGACGGCATTGGCGCGGCGGTCCTCACCTTGCGCATGACCGCCGGCAACACCGCGCCCTTCGACACCCTGGCGGGACTGGAGACGGCGCGCGTCGATCTGCTGGCCGGCCACGCCAACCTCGGCCAGGCCCACACGGCGGAGAAGGATCTGCGCGCTGCGCCCGACCGCCAGATCGAGCGGGCGCTGGTCGCCTTCTTCTGGTCGGTCGAAGCGGCCCAGGCGGCGCGTGCCCGGCACGCGCCCGAGGGTGAGGTCTTCGCGCTTCGCCACACCGTGTCGAAGAGCGATCTCGTCTAGTTGATCAGCCCATAAAATTTCCCGGCGTTGGTGCAGGTGATCATCTTGACCTGCTCGGCTGGGACGTCGGCGAACTGCTCCTTGATGTACTTGTCGGAGTGCGGCCACACGCCGTCGCCGTGCGGGTAGTCGGAACCCCACATCAGGCTTTCCGCGCCCATCTCGTCGATCAGCTTGGCGCCGATGCGGTCGAACTGGAAGGTGGCCTTGCATTGGCGGCGCCAGTAGTCGCTGGGCTTCATCTTGAGGCCGAGGTCGGTGAAGCGGTCCTCCCACTCGAAGTCCATGCGGTCGAGCGCGTAGGGGATCCAGCCCGAGCCCGACTCGCCGAAGGCGATGCGGACGTTGGGATAACGTTCCAGCACGTTGGCGCCGATGATGGCGGCCAGGATGTTCACCAGGTTCATCTGGAAACCCGAGACGATGGTGAAGAACACCGAGCGGCCGACGCGGCCGGGATACTTCTCGATCATGTTGGGCGGCACCGCCGGGAAGGTGTGGAAGTGCAGCGGCAGCTGGACGTCATTCACCGCCTTCCACAAGGGTTCCCACATCGGGTGCCACATCGGCTCCATGTCCCACGAGCACGAGAGCTCCAGCCCCTTGATGCCCATCTTGGCGACGCGATGGATCTCCTTCACCGCGGCGTCGATGTCGCCGTAGGGCAGGCAGGCAAGGCCGATGTGCCGCTCGGGATAGTGGCTGCAGAAATCCTTCAGCCAGTCGTTGTAGATCGTCAGCATCTGGTTGCCGGCCTCGCGGTCGTTGAGCCGGCTGGCGGCGCCCAGGATGCCGTAGATCACCTCGGCATCGACGCCGTCGCGGTCCAAGTCCTTGATGCGTAGGTGCGGATCGGAGATGCGACGGATGTCCTTGGCGCCATCCGAGTAGAGGCCGGTCTCGGCCATGATGTCGACGCGGTGATGCTTGCCGGGAACGTATTTCGAGCCGGCCGGACCGACGCCGTTCTTGAAGCCGAAGGTGGCGCCGCTCTTGGCCGTCCACTTCGGACCCTCGTCGGTGTCGACGACGAACGGCATGCGGTCCTTGAGTTCGCGCGGTGCCATCGACGTGAACAGGTCGG
>MEMN01000236.1:18855-19528 GCA_001767945.1 Alphaproteobacteria bacterium RIFCSPHIGHO2_12_FULL_66_14
GCGTTTGTACTGCATGGCGTCGCTCCCGATGGATTCCTTCGCTAAAGTATGCGCGTCGCATCGTAGATTGGGCAAGGGCAGGGATGGAAGAGTTCGACTACATCGTCGTGGGCGCGGGTTCCGCAGGGTGCGTGCTCGCCAACCGGCTGTCGGCCGACCCGAAGACGCGCGTGCTGGTGCTCGAGGCGGGTGGCCGCGACAACTGGATCTGGTTCCACATTCCGGTCGGCTATCTCTTCGCCATGGGCAACCCGCGCGCCGACTGGATGTTCCAGACCGAGAAGGAGCCGGGCCTGAACGGCCGCGCGCTCAACTATCCGCGCGGCAAGGTGATCGGCGGCTGCTCGGCGATCAACGGCATGATCTCGATGCGCGGCCAGTCGGCCGACTACGACCATTGGCGCCAGCTTGGACTGAACGGCTGGGGATGGAACGACGTGCTGCCGACCTTCAAGAAGCTCGACGGACACTTCCTGGGCGACACCGAGCATCACGGCGGCTCGGGCGAGTGGCGCGTCGAGGAGATGCGCGTGAAGTGGGACGTGCTCGATGCCGTCGTCGCGGCGGCGGCCGAGATGGGCATCCCGAAGACGTCCGACTTCAACACCGGCGACAACACCGGCGTGGGCTACTTCCATGTGAACCAGAAGCGTGGGCTGCGCATGTCCACGGC
>MEMN01000237.1:0-10821 GCA_001767945.1 Alphaproteobacteria bacterium RIFCSPHIGHO2_12_FULL_66_14
CAACGGCCGTCGCTACCTCCAGCAGCTTTGCAAGCACTGGAGTCACAACCTCGCCGTCGAATTCACGGAAGAGCAGGGCAAGGTCGTCTTTCCCCGCAACGCCCGCGGCGCCGACTGGCCGGGCGACGCCACGCTCTTCCTCGCCGCGCATGCCGACGCCCTCGAATGCCGTCTGGCGACGAGTTCCGAGGGCCAGCTCGCGGCGCTGAAGAAAGGCGTGGCACTCCATGTCGACCGCTTCGGCTTTCGCGAGGCGCCGTTCGCGTTCGAGTGGCACGACGTGTAAATAGATTTGCAAGTTCAGCAGGTTTCGTGGTAGTTTTTCGCTACAGTCGGAGCCCTTGCGGGCTCTGCTGGCAACGCCCGGGCGATCCTTCGCGCCGGGCGTTTTTCATGGTCCACTTTCGCTAAATCCGGCGGTGACTTTCCGAACACTCATCTCGCGCAGCGGCCGGGCTCGGTGGCACAGTTCGTCAGGGGGCGATTGGTCAGCCGGATCAAGGGCTTGACCCCGTTTCGTGGCACAGGGTGCCGGACACCGCGTGGCACAACGAGGTGTGCCGCGGAATGGTCCACTTTCAGGCCGCGGGCGAGCCGCCGGCGCCGGTCTCGTAGATCCGGTCGAGGTCCGCGTCGTCGTAGGCGTATTGGGTCGAGCAGAACTCGCAGGTGACGGCGACCAGGCCCTGCGGGTCGCGCAGGTCCGAAAGTTCCTCGCGCCTGATCGACTTCAGCACGCCGTCGATGCGCTCGCGGCTGCAGCGGCAGCGCGCCTCGAAGGCGCGGCGCTCGAACAGGCGGGCGCCCTCGGCGTGGAACAGGCGGAACAGCAGCGTCTTGCCGGGCAGGCCAGGGTCAAGCATCTCCCGCTCGGTGGCCGAGGCCATCAGGATGACGGCCTTGCGCCAGTCGTCCTCGCGCTGGTCCTGGTCGATATCGAGGCGGCCGGCGTCGAACTCGGGCATCTGCTGCACCACCAGCGATGCGGCGCGCCAGCGCGTGCCACTGGGGCTGCCGTCGGCACCTTCCTCGCGGCGGGCCACGATCTTGATGCCGGTCGGCAGCTGCTCGGACTGGCGGAAGTAGGTATGGGCGCAGTCGGCCAGGGTCGGGCCTTCCAGCGGCACGACGCCCTGGTAGCGCTCGGTGTGCCGGCCCTGGTCGACGGTGAAGGTGAGGCGGCCCTGGCCGAACAGTTTGGGCACGTAGCCGTCGGGCGCGTCGGTGTTACCGGTGCCGAGGGCCACGGCGAGCTTCCAGGAATCGAACTGGGCATAGCCGCGCAGCGCGCCGTCGCTGGTGAGGTCGGTGACGAGCAGGCGGATCGGCCCGTCGCCGCTGATCTGCAGGGTGAAGATGCCGTCGTATTTGAGCGACGTCGCCAGCGCCACGCACAGCACCATCGCCTCGGCCAGCGGCCGCGCCACGGCGAGCGGATAGCCATGGCGTTCGATGATGGCGTCGAGCGAGGGGCCGAGCCTCACGAGACGGCCGCGAACCCCCAGCGCGTCGAGCTGGAAGGGGAGGACACGGTCCCAGTCATCGTCGGAAGGTTTTCCCTCCGACGCAGAACTCACGATAGGCACCACGCTAAAATACTCTTCTGGGCGTGCAGGCGGTTCTCGGCCTCGTCGAACACCACCGACTGCGGTCCGTCGATCACGTCAGCCGTGACCTCCTCGCCGCGGTGCGCCGGCAGGCAGTGCATGAAGATGGCGTCCTTCTTGGCCTGCTTCATCAGGTGCTTGTCGACCTGGTAGCCGCGCAGGAGGTTGTGCCGTCGCGCGGCGCTCGGGCTTTGCGGATCCTCGTCGCCCATCGACACCCAGGTGTCGGTGACGACGCAGTCGGCGTCCTTCACCAGCTTCTCGGGATCGTGGCCGATCCGGATGCGGCCCTTCGACTTCTCCGCCCACTGCACGACGTCGACCGGCGGCGTCAGCTCCGGCGGGCAGGCGATGCGCAGCTCGAAGTCGAACTGCACGGCGGCATGGATCCAGGACGTCGCCATGTTGTTGCCGTCGCCCGACCAGGCGACCGACTTGCCCTTGATCGAGCCGCGATGCTCCTCGTAGGTCATGACGTCGGCCATGAGCTGGCAGGGATGGGTCTTGTCGGTGAGGCCGTTGATCACCGGCACGGTCGCGTATTTTGCCATCTCGAGGAGTTTCTCCTCGACGGTGGTGCGCATCATGATGATGTCGACGTAGCGGCTGAGCACGCGCGCGGTGTCGGCGATGGTCTCGCCGCGGCCGAGTTGGGTGTCGGTGCGGCCGAGCATGATCGTCTCGCCGCCCAGCTCGCGCATGCCGACTTCGAACGACACGCGCGTGCGGGTCGAGGGCTTCTCGAAGATCATCGCCAGCGTCTTGCCGGCGAGTGGTTTGTCATGCCCCCCGTTGGAGCGCGACTTTTTCATCGCCTTGCCCTGATCGAGGATCTGGCGAAGCGTCCTGGGGTCGACCTGATCCAGGTCGAGGAAATGCTTGGGCGTCGACATGAGCAGTCACTTGCTCGCCGCTTCGAACGACAGCGCGGCCTTCTCGAGGATGGCCACGCCCTCGTCGAGGATCGCCTTGTCGGCGATCAACGCGGGGAAGATGCGGACGACGTTCTCGCCCGCCGGCGGCACCAGCATGCCGAGCGACTGCAGCTTGTCGACCATCTCGCCGGCCGGCGGCACGCAACGGATGCCCTGGAGGAAGCCGGTGCCGCGCTGCTCGACGAACACCTTCGGGTGCTTCTTGCAGAGCCCTTCGAGCTGGCCCTTCAGGTACTCGCCGCGCTCGCGCACGCCCTCGATGAAGCCCGGCGCCAGGAGGACGTCGAGCACGGCGTTGGCCACGCCGGTGGCCAGCGGATTGCCGCCGTAGGTCGAGCCGTGCGTGCCCGGTACCATGCCGACCGCCGCCTTCTCGGTCGCCATGAAGGCGCCGATCGGGAAGCCGCCGCCCATGCCCTTGGCGATCGCCGCCACGTCGGGCTTCACGCCCGACCAGTCGTAGCCCCACATCTTGCCGGTGCGGCCGAAACCCGTGTGGATCTCGTCGTAGAACAGGAGCAGGCCGAACTCGTCGCAGATCGCGCGCAGATCCTTCAGGAACTGCGTCGTGGTGGCGCGGATGCCGCCCTCGCCCTGGATCGGCTCGACCAGGATGCCGGCGGTCTCATCGTCCACCATGTCGCGCACGACGTTGGTGTTGTTGAGCGGGGCATGCAGGTAGCCGGGCGCCGGCGGGCCGAAGCCTTCGAGGTACTTCTCGTTGCCGGTGGCCGACAGCGCGTTCAGCAGGCGGCCGTGGAACGCCGCCTGGAAGCAGATCAGCTTGTAGCGCTTGGGCTGGCCGTTCATGAACTGGTACTTGCGGATCAGCTTGATGCCGCCCTCGATCGCCTCGGCGCCCGAGTTGCAGAAGAACATGGTGTCGGCGAACGAGTTCTCGACCAGCCGCTTGGCCAGCTTCTCGCCATTGCCGATGCGGAACAGGTTCGAGGTGTGCCACAGCTTCTGGCCCTGCTCGGTCAGAGCCTTGACCAGGTAGGGATGGCAGTGGCCCAGCGCGTTGACGGCGATACCGGAGGTAAAGTCGACATAACGTCGGCCGTCCGTCGCGTAGAGATAGTTGCCCTCTCCGCGTTCGAACACGACGTCCTTGCGACCGTACGTCGGCATAACAGCCGTAATCACAGCTAGACCCTCCTTCAGAAGTAAAATTCCCCCGCTTTTGGCGGGGGTCGGGCACTATCTTACCGAGGTAGGGGTGTGTCAACTTCGCCCATGGCGGCAGGCGCGCGCCTTGAGGGCGTCAAACCCCTCTGCTAGGAGACCCGCCGTTCGATGGCACCGCTTCCCTCACGCAATACGCAGCTTGCCCAGCGCCGCGCCGGCTTCGAGTCGACGCTCGAGATGCTGGATTATGCCGCCCGGGGAGAAACCGGCGTCTCCTTCTACAATGCGAAGGGAGAGCTGCTGTCGGCGCTCACCTGGCGCGAGGTCCGGGAGCGGGCCCATGTCACCGCCCGCAAGCTGATCGGGGCCGGATTTGCGGCCGGGGAACGGCTTTTGATCACGGCCGACACCTGGCCCGGCTTCTTCGATACTTTTTTCGGCGCCCAATATGCCGGGCTGGTGCCCGTCCCGGTGTCCATTCCCGTCGGGATCGGCGGCAAGGACGCCTATCTCGACCAGCTCCGCCGGCAGCTGCTCGCGTCGGGAGCCGTCGCGGCGGTCGGCATCGACGACCTCGCGGGCTTCCTCGCCGACGCTGCCAGGGAGTTCCCGGCGGTTCGACTGCACGGTGGCAGCCGCGCCCTGGAGGCACTGCCGGAGAAGGCGGTCGACCTCCGGCCGCTCGGCGCCGCCGACCTCTGCTACATCCAGTTCTCGTCGGGCAGCACGCGTCATCCGCATGGCGTGCAGATCACCCAGCGGGCCTTGATGGCCAATCTCGCCGGCATGACCGGACCGGCAGGCCTCGACGTGATCCCGGGTGATCGCGCCGCGAGCTGGCTGCCGCTCTATCACGACATGGGCCTGATCGGGTTCCTGATGGCCCCCCTCAGCTGCCAGCTTTCGATCGACTACCTGACGCCGCGTGACTTCGCCCGCCGGCCGATGCAGTGGCTCAACATCATCTCACGCAATCGCGGCACCATCTCCTACAGTCCGAGCTTCGGTTACGATCTGTCGACGCGGCGCGGCGCCACGCAGGTGCCGGCCGATCTCGATCTGTCGAGCTGGCGGCGCGCCGGCATCGGCGGCGACATGATCCGTCCCGAGGTGCTCAATCGCTTCGCCGACGCGTTCGAGCCCACGGGGTTCGATCGCAAGGCTTTCATTCCGAGCTACGGCATGGCCGAGGTGTGCCTCGCGATCACTTTCAGCCCCAAGGGCGCGGGCGTGCGAACCGACGTCGTCGACCGGGTCGCCCTTGCCGACCGGCAGCGCGCCATTCCGGCGACCGATCCACAGGATGGGAAACGGGCCCGCAGTTTCGTGCTGTGCGGCCGTGTCCTGCCCGGTCACCTTCTCGAAGTACGCGATCCCGAGGGCAAGCCGCTGGCCGACCGCCAGGTGGGACGCCTCTTCATCAAGGGCCCGAGCGTGATGCCGGGTTATTTCGGCGAGCCGGAGGCCACCCGCGAGGTGCTTTCGGACGACGGCTGGCTCGACACCGGCGACCTCGGCTACTGGCTGTCTGGCGAGGTCGTCGTCACCGGCCGCGCCAAGGACCTTATCATCATCAACGGCCGCAATGTCTGGCCGCAGGACATCGAGTGGGCGATCGAAGCCAGGCGCATCGTGAAGAACGGTGATACGGCGGCCTTCTCGGTCGACGTTGGCGAGGGCGAGCGCGTGGTCGTGGCGGTGCTGGCGCGCGTCTCGGGCGCGGAAGCGCGCGAGGCGCTTGCGCGCGACGTCGCCGGCGCGGTGCGCGAGGCGATCGCCGTCGATTGCGACGTCGCCCTGGTGCCGCCGACGACCGGGTTGCCGATGACGAGTTCGGGCAAGCTCAGCCGGGCGCGGACCAAGGCCAACTATCTCGCCGGCCTTTACGCGCCGCCGGCCTCTCCCTCGAAGCCCGCCGCGGCCTGAGCCGGGCGCGATGGCCAGGCTGGTTGCGGTCACCGGCGCCACAGGCTTCGTCGGGCCGCACCTCGTCTCCGCCCTGGCCCGGCGGGGTTGGAAGATCCGCCTGCTGGTCCGGCGCTGGTCGCCGGTGCCGTCGTTGCCCGGTGTCGAGGCCGAGATCGTGCTGGGCGACCTGGCCGATGAAGCCGCGCTGCGGTGTCTGGTCGATGGCGCCGACACGATCATTCATGCCGCCGGCCTCATCAAGGCGCGGAAGCCTGCCGAGTTCATGGTCGTCAACCGCGACGGCACGGCACGCCTTTCCGCTCTCGCGCCTCAGGCCCGATTCATCCTGTTGTCGTCCCTGGCGGCCCGCGAGCCTCAGCTCTCCGCTTATGCCGAAAGCAAACGTGCCGCCGAGCAGGCGGTGGCTGGCCGCGTCGGCCCCTGGCTGGCGGTTCGGGCGCCGGCGGTCTATGGCCCGGGTGACCGCGAAACGCTGACCTACTTCAAGGCCGCCGCCCGTGGCTTGGCGCCCCGGCCCCGACTAGACGAGGCCCGATTGGCGCTCATCCATGTCGAGGACCTGGCCGAAGCCTTGGCCGCGGCGGTCGAGCGTCCGCCCTCCGACTCGGTCTACGAGATCGACGACGGCCGGGAGAGGGGATACGGCTATGGCGACATGGCGGCGGCGGCTGGCATCGCGCTCGGGCGCTCGGTGTGGTCGGTGCCGATTCCCCGGATCGCGATGGAAGTTGTCGGCTGGGCCATCGGCGTGCGGCACGCCTTGGGAGGGGCGCCCCAAATCCTGACCCGTGCCAAGGTCAGGGAGCTGTTTCATCCCGACTGGGCGGTTCACGATCGGCGCCTGGCCTCGGCCATTGGCTTCCGCTCCCGCTACGACCTCAAGGCGGGATTTCGCGACACGGTCTTGTGGTATCGACGGCAGGGATGGCTCTAGGACATGTGAAACACTGCGTAACAAATTGTTATTTCACAAGGAATCATGGTTTCTGTCACAAAGTGGCATGCCTGACCCCGGGACCGGAGAGCCGCTCTTGCGCACTGCCCACCAATTGATCGTCGAAAACGACGACATCGCCAACACCCTTGAACTGCCCCGCCTCACGACGCGCCTCGACGTGATCCGGGAGATTTGCCATCACCTCGCGCCTTACCAGGCTGGCGAACGACCGATCATCGGTGCCACCGTCATTGCCAAGGATCTGACCATCGATTCGCTGGCGATCATGGACATGGTCATGGAGCTTGAGGACCGTTTCGACGTGTCGATCCCGATGAACGTCGTGGCCGAGATCCATACCGTCGACCAGCTCGCCGATACGATCCTGGATCTGCGCGCCAAGCGCTAGCCATCATGGGCTTGTTCGATCGTCACGCGGGCCTGCTCGAGGCGTATCGCGACGTCCGGACCACCGGGGCCGATCCCTTCCAGATCCGCATGGAGCGGGTGCTCTCGCCGACCGAGGCGGTCATCAACGGCCGCAAGACGCTTCTGGTCGGCACCAATAACTATTTCGGCCTGACGTTCGATCCGTCCTGCATGGAAGCCGCCATCGAAGCGATCCGCGCCGAGGGCACCGGCACGACCGGCTCGCGCATCGCCAACGGCAGCTACAGCGAGCATGTCTTCCTCGAGGAGGAGATCGCCGCCTTCTACGGCAAGAAGCACTGCATGGTCTTCACGACCGGCTACCAGGCCAACCTCGGAGTGATTTCCACACTGGTCGGCCAGGGTGACCATCTGCTGATCGACGCCGACAGCCACGCTTCTATCTACGATGCCTGCAAGATGACCCAGGCCGAGGTCGTCCGCTTCAAGCACAACGATCCGTCGAGCCTGGAGTCCCGGCTCCGGCGCCTGGGCGACAAGCCCGGCAACAAGCTGGTGATCCTGGAAGGCATCTACTCGATGCTGGGCGACAGCGCGCCGCTCAAGGAGTTCGTCGAGGTCTGCAAGAAGTACGGCGCCTACGTCCTGGTCGACGAGGCCCATTCGCTGGGCGCACTGGGCGAGACCGGCCGCGGGCTTTGCGAATCGACCGGCGTTCTCGACGATTGTCATTTCATCGTCGGCACCTTCTCCAAGACCCTGGGCGCGATCGGCGGCTACTGCGTCTCGAACGATCCCGATTTCGACATCCTGCGTGTGACCGTGCGTTCCTACATGTTCACGGCGTCGCTGCCGCCGTCGATCGTGGCCTCGGTCCGCCAGGCACTGCGTGTCGTCAAGGCGCGGCCCGAGTTGCGCAAGCAGCTGTGGGACAACGTCGCCACCCTCTATGACGGCCTCGCTGCCCAGGGCTTCAAGCTCGGGCCCGAGCATGGGCCGGTGGTCGGCGTCCACTTGCCCGACCGCATGCTCGCCATCGGCTTCTGGCGCGCCATGCTCGATGCCGGCATCTACGTGAATGTCGCCGTGCCGCCGGCCACGCCCAATGGTGTCTCGTTGCTGCGCTGCTCGGTTTGCGCCGCCCATACGCCGGAACAGCTCCAGCACATGGTCGAGGTCATGACGGGAATCGGCCGGCAGCTCGGGGTCATTTCCGGGGCGCCGAAGCTGCGCGTCGTCGCCGGCAGCCGCTAGCTCCTGCCGCCTTGCTTGACCGTCCGGGGCGGGCGGTGGATCACCCTTCCATGTTCACGCTGGCGCATCTATCCGATCCGCACCTGCCGATGCCCGCGGCGCGCCCTCTCGACCTCCTTGGCAAGCGTGTGACGGGCTATCTCAACTGGTGGCGGCACCGCGTGCATCTGCACGTGCCGGAAGCGCTGGCCGGCATCGTGGCCGACCTCGAGGCGCAGAGGCCCGATCACATCGTCCTCACCGGAGACCTGGTGAACATCTCGCTGCCCGACGAGTTCGCCCGCGCCTCGAGGTGGCTCGCCGAACTCGGCAAGCCCGATGGGATCACGGTCATTCCCGGCAACCACGATGTCTATGTCGCCACGAGATGGGGCAAAGGGCTGGGTCTTTGGGGCGCCTACATGGCCGGCGACGGCAAGTCGCCGGCCGCCGACTTCCAGGTCTTCCCCACCTTGCGTCGGCGCGGACCGGTCGCGCTGGTCGGCCTCAACAGCGGGGTGCCCAAGCCTCCGTTCTTCGCCACCGGGACACTCGGCGAAGCACAGATCGCGGCCGTCGAGAAAATTTTGGTCGATCTCGGCCGCCAAGGGCTCTGCCGCATCGTGCTGATCCACCATCCGCCGCTCACCAGCGAATCGCCCTTCAAGCGCCTGACCGATGCCGCGGCGTTCCAGGCGATGATCCGGCGGGTCGGCTGCGAACTCATCCTGCACGGGCACAATCACCGAAGCGAAGTCGCGCGGATCGACGGCCCGGCCGGCCCAGTGCCGGTGATCGGCGTCACCTCGGCTTCGGCGGCTCCCGGCAGCAAGTATGGCCGGGCGCGCTACCACCTGATCCATGTCGAGCGTGAGCCGACAGGATGGCGCCTGGGCGTCGACATCCGCGCGTTGCGTGCCGATGGCGCCGGGTGCGAACTCGATGGCCAGTTCGTGTTCAGGAGCGCCGTCCCGGGCATGGTAGGTTGAGACAGACATGGCACCTTCCGATCTCGTCGTTTCCCCCGTGGCCACCAAGGCCGACCTCAAGGACTTCATCCGCCTGCCCCGGCGGCTCTATGCCGGGCACAAGGGCTGGGTGGCGCCGCTCAACGTCGAGCGTGAAGAGGCCTTCTCGCCCAAGAAGAACCCGCACTTTCAGCACGCCGAGGTCCAATTCTTCCTCGCCCGGCGTTCCGGCCAGGTTGTCGGACGCATCTCCGCCCAGGTCGACCGTGCCTACCTCGACCAGCACGCCGACAGCACCGGCCAGTTCGGCTGCCTGGCGGCCGAGGACGATCCGGCAGTCTTCGCCGCCCTGTTCGCCGCGGCCGAGACGTGGCTGAAGGCGAGGGGCATGGTGCGTGCGACAGGCCCATTCACCCTGTCGATCAACGAGGAGGTCGGCCTTCTGGTCGACGGCTTCGACAGCCGCCCGGTGCTGATGGTGCCCTATGATCCACCTTACGCCGGGGCCCGGGTCGAGGCCTGCGGCTATGCCAAGGCCAAGGACCTTTTCTCCTACGACTACGATGTCCAGAACGCGCCAGAGACCATCGGCCGCAAGCTGCTCGATCGCGCCGGCCTCGCCGGCCGGGTCAAGGTCCGTACGGCCAACATGAAGATGTTCGATGCCGAGGTCCGCACCCTGGTCGGCATCTTCAACGACGCCTGGAGCGACAACTGGGGCTACGTACCCTTCACCCAGGCCGAGATCGACCATGCTTCCAAGGCCTTGCGTCCGGTGATCGTGCCGGACCTCGCCGTGTTCGTCGATGTCGACGACGAGACGGTGGCCTTCATCCTGGCCCTCACCAATCTCAGCGAAGCCACCGTCGACTTCGACGGTGTGCTCAATCCCTGGAACCTGGCGAAGCTCCTGTTCCGGCTCAAGATCAGCGGTGTCACCAGCACGCGCGTGCCCTTGATGGGTGTGAAGAAGAAATTCCGCAATCACCCGCTGATGGGCGCCGGCCTCGCCATGATCGCCATCGACCATCTCCGCGCCAACGGCAAGCGGCTGGGCAAGACCTCCGCCGAGCTTGGCTGGATCCTCGAGGACAACAAGGCGACCAACAATATCATCCGCTCGGTCGGCGGCATTCACTACAAGACCCACCGGATCTACGAGAAGGCGCTGGGGTGAGCACGCCGCCGACCGGCGCCGGCCGCCCGGCATCGGCCTTCGCTCCCTTCGCCAATCGCTCTTTCCTGCTGCTGTGGACCGCCAATGTGCTGTCCAACACCGGCGGCTGGATGGCGACCACGGGTGCTGCCTGGGAAATGACCAGCCTGACGCAGGAGCCGATCTTCGTGGCGCTCCTGTCGGCAGCCGGTACCTTGCCGATGTTCCTGTTCTGCTTCTTCGCCGGGGTTCTGGCCGACCGGTTCGATCGCCGCCGTTACATCATCGTCTGCCAAGTCTGGATGATGAGTGTGGCGGCCATTTTGGCGGTGCTGGCGTTTCTCGGCCGGCTCGACCACTGGAGCCTGCTCGGCTTGAGCTTCTGCATGGGCCTCGGCAATGCCATGAACGCGCCGGCCTGGCACGCCGTCGTGCCTGAGATCGTCTCCGGACCGCACCTCCGGCCGGCCATCGCGCTCAACAGCGCGGGTTTCAACCTTGCCCGAACGATGGGACCGGTGGTCGGACAGGTCCTTCT
>MEMN01000237.1:10835-22408 GCA_001767945.1 Alphaproteobacteria bacterium RIFCSPHIGHO2_12_FULL_66_14
GCCGAGGCGCGGGCCGCCCAGCGCCGTGAGGGGCTGGTCGAGGCGGCGCGGACCGGCATCGCCTTCGTGCGCGGCTCCGGCGAACTCAAGGCGATCTTCGCCCGCGGCCTCTGCTTCTTCGTGCCCGGCATTGCCGTCGGCACCCTGCTGCCGGTGATCGGCCGCTTCGAGCTCGGTCTCGACGAGTTCGCTTTCGGCGTTCTCTACGCCGTGTTCGGTGCCGGGGCCGTGGCCGGCGCCGTCCTCATGCCCACCTTCAACCGCCTGCTCGGGCCCGACCGCGCCAATATCTGGGCGATGGGCATCCATACCGCCGCCACGCTGGTGATCGCTCTCGTGCTCACGCCGGTCGTGGTGGGGGCCTGCGTCGCCCTTTCGGGCGCCTGCTGGATCACCGTCATCGCCAACAACGGCACCGCAGTTCAGGCGATCCTTCCCAACTTCATGCGGGCGCGCGGCATGGCGGTACACCAGATGGTGTTTTTTGGCGCCATGGTCGTCGGCTCCCTCCTGTGGGGCAAGATCGCCACCCTATTCGGTACCCAGGCTTCGTTGATCGCCTCGGCGGTGGCGCTCGTGCCCTTCACGATGCTGGCGGCATCGATCCGGCTGCCGGGCTCCTCGTTGCCTCGTGCGTGACACGCTTGTGTGTTCTTTTCACCACAAGACCCTCAATTATTTTTCTGAGGAGGAAGAATCCTCTTGTAACGGTGTCAATTAGTTGTAGATACCGAATATCCAAGACGCCCACGCACGTGCCGCTGGCCCTTAGTGGTTACGCAACGACGGAAAGTGTTCTTTTTGGCAGTGCCGGTTTCGAGCCGGGTCCGGGAAGGAGCTTCTGAAATGGTTGCTTACCGCGCGGGGCGCGTTCCCCGCTATTATGTCAATTGCCCGGCGACCTGCCGGGCCACCCCCCTCGACCTTCCGCTTCAGCGGAACCTGTCTCCGTCGAGTATTGGCTGACGCACGCCGCCATTTCTGGCGCCGTACGTCGCGTTCGACCACTTCTGCCGAACCAGCCTGATCTTTATTGACGGGGAACCCCCCAGCGATGACCGAGCGTATCTTTCGTTATCTCCGCGAGCAGCAGCCCGAGACGCCGTGCCTGGTGATCGACCTCGATGTGGTCGAGAACAACTTCCGGCGCATGCGCGAACTGCTGCCGACGGCTCACATCTTCTACGCCGTGAAGGCCAATCCGGCGGCGCAGATCCTGTCACGCCTGGCGACGGCCGGCTCGAAATTCGACACGGCGAGCCGCGGCGAGATCGAACTGGTCCAGGCCACCGGCATCTCGATGGACCGCATCTCGTTCGGCAACACCATCAAGAAGGAAAAGGACATCGCCTGGGCCTACCAGCAGGGTGTACGTCTGTTCGCCTTCGACAGCGAGGCGGAGCTGCAGAAGCTCTCCCGCGTGGCGCCGGGCGCGCGGGTGTTCTGCCGGGTTCTGGTCGACTGCGACGGTGCCGAGTGGCCGCTCAGCAAGAAGTTCGGCTGTGCGCCCGAGATGGCCAAGGATCTCCTGCGCAAGGCCAAGGACTGGGGGCTCGACGCCTACGGCATCTCGTTCCATGTCGGCAGCCAGCAGACCGACCTCGAGCAGTGGGACAAGGCGCTGGCCCAGGTGTCGCAGATGTTCTTCGCCCTCGCCGAAGAGGGTGTGGACCTGCGCATGGTCAATCTGGGCGGCGGATTTCCGGCCCGTTATCGCGCCGAGGTCAACAGCATCGAGGCCTACTGCGAGGCAGTCGGCCGCGCGCTGGTGCGCCATTTCGGCAACCGCATGCCGGAGGTCATCATCGAGCCCGGCCGTTCGATGGTGGGCGACGCCGGCGTGATCCAGAGCGAGGTCGTGCTGGTCTCGCGCAAGGCGGCCAACGACCGCAAGCGCTGGGTCTATCTCGACATCGGCAAGTTCAGCGGCCTGGCGGAGACCATGGACGAGAGCATCAAGTACCGCCTGCGCACGAGCCGCGACGGCACGCGCGTCGGCCCGGTGGTACTGGCCGGTCCGACTTGCGACTCGGCCGACATTCTCTACGAGAAGACCGAGTACAAGCTGCCGCTGTCGCTCAAGCCTGGCGACAAGGTCGAGATCCTCTCGACCGGCGCTTACACGACGACCTATTCGTCGGTGGCCTTCAATGGCTTCGCACCCTTGAAAGCGATCTGCATCTAGACAGGAAGTTTCTCGAAAGGATCACCGACGGGGCCTTGAGAAGGGCCCCGTCGCCGTTTAACGACCAAGCATCGAGCGAGGCAGGGACGCATCATGGCGAAGAAGACCGCACGTAAGGCAGGGAAGTATCTCTCGTTCAAGGGCCGCATGGTCATCATCGGCTTCGGTTCGATCACTCAAGGCGTGCTGCCCTTGATCCTGCGCCACATCGGAATCAAGCCGTCACAGATCACCATCATCGCCGAGGACGCCCGCGGCGGCCTACCGGAAGCCAGGCGCTATGGCATCGAATTCATCGAGAAGCGCCTTACCCGCACCAATTACCGCCAGATGCTGGCTGGTCGACTGGGCAAGGGCGACTTCCTGGTCAATCTTTCGGTCGAGGTCTCTTCGACGGCATTGGTCGAGCTCTGCCAGGAACTGGGCGCGCTCTACATCGATACTTGCATTGAGCCGTGGCCTGGCGGGTACACCGATCCGTCGCTCTCCGTGTCACGGCGCTCGAACTACGCGCTGCGCGAGACCATGCTCAAGCTCCGGCCAAAGTACCGCAGTGGCCCGACCGCGGTGATCGCCCATGGCGCCAACCCCGGGCTAGTCTCGCATTTCGTGAAGCAGGCGCTGATGAACCTCGCCCGTGACACCAGCGTGAAAGTGAAGGCACCCACGACCCGCGACGGCTGGGGCAAGCTCGCGCGTCGCCTCGGCGTCAAGGTCATCCACATCGCCGAGCGCGATACCCAAGTCTCGCCCAAGCCGAAGGAAGTGGGCGAGTTCGTCAACACCTGGTCGATCGACGGATTCGTCTCGGAGGGCGGCCAGCCCGCCGAGATGGGCTGGGGCACGCACGAGAAGGCGCTGCCACCGGACGGCCGGCGCCATGCCTTCGGCTGCGACGCGGCGATCTACCTCAACCGCCCGGGACTGCTCACTCGTGTGCGCACCTGGACGCCGCTCGAGGGGCCGTTCCACGGCTTCATCATCACCCACAACGAGTCGATCTCGATGGCCGACTATTTCACGGTACGCGACGGCAAGAAGGTCGTGTACAGGCCGACCGTGCACTACGCCTACCACCCCTGCGACCAGGCGATCATGTCGATGCACGAGATCGCCGGGAAGAACCTCAAGCAGCAGAAGCGCTGGCGCCTGATCGTCGAGGAGATCACCTCCGGCCGCGATGAGCTCGGCGTACTGCTGATGGGCCACAAGAAGGGTGCCTACTGGTACGGTTCGCAGCTCGACATCCACGAGACGCGCAAACTCACGCCCTACAACAATGCCACCTCGATCCAGGTCTGCGCGCCGGTGCTGTCGGGCATCATCTGGGCGCTCGAGAACCCCAACCGCGGCGTCGTCGAGGCCGACGAGATGGACTTCGCGCGCAACCTCGAGATCTGCATGCCCTACCTCGGGCCCGTCGTCGGCAAGTACAGCGACTGGACGCCGCTCAAGGACCGCGGCGTGCTGTTCCCCGAGGATCTCGACAAGTCCGATCCCTGGCAGTTCAGGAACTTCCGCGTCGTCTAGCCGATTGAGCGGAGCCCCGCTCAGCGCTTTCGGACGAATTCGGCACGCAGCACGAGGCCCTTGATGGCCTCGTGGCGGCAATCGATCTCCTGGGGGTCTCCGGTCAGGCGGATGGACTTGATGACCGTCCCTCGCTGCAGCGTCTGGTTGGCGCCCTTGACCTTCAGATCCTTGGTCAGGATGACGCTGTCGCCATCGGCGAGGAGATTGCCGACCGCATCGCGTACCTCGACGATCTGCGCGGCGGCCCGCTTTGCCGCGGCTTCCGCGGCGGGCATCCATTCGCCACTGGCTTCGTCATAGACATAGTCGTCATCGGGATCGGCCACGTGCCACTCGTTTCCTGCAGTGAGAGTAGTCCAGCGCTGAAGAGAGTGCGCTCTACACGTCGATGATCATCGACGCAAGCTTTGGTCTCCGGTCGTGGCGGCCCGCGTTTTGTGATGGCTCGCTCACGCGCGCGTGAGAGGGTTTGACCTTCGCTGCCCGGCGTTTCTGCCTATACCGGTACGAACGCGGGAGAAAACGGATGACGGCATTCCTCGACAGGTGGCGCGCCAGGCTCGACGCCTTCCCCCAGCCAGCGCTGCAGCTCCTGATGCGCTTCAGCATCTTCTGGGTGTTCTGGCGCTCGGGCATGCTGAAGGTCGCCAACATGGAACAGGCGATCAGCCTGTTCCGCGAGGAATACATGCTGCCGATCCTGCCGCCCGAGATCGCGGCCTACCTGGGAACGACGGTCGAGCTGGTGGCCCCTTGTCTGATCCTCGCCGGGTTGTTCACCCGGCTGGCTGCCCTGTCGCTGATCGGGCTCACGCTCACCATCCAGTTCCTGGTCTACTGGAACGACTATCCCTCGCACCTTCTGTGGCTGGCGATTCTGGTGTTCATCCTGACGCGCGGCCCGGGACCCTACTCGCTCGACGGACTGCTGTTCGGCGGCGGCATCACCAGTATGACAGGACGAGGTAGGCGGCCAGTATGAGGGTGGTCCACAACGCCATGAGGCCGGTCGGCCAGGTCCGCGCCAGGATGCCGTCGGAGCCGTGGTGCCGGTGCAACCAGCTGGCACCGCCGCGCGCGCCGTGCGTCGCCGCTGCGGCCAATCCGCTCCGCAGCGTCTGCACCCACCGGTCCAAACGTCGGACAAGCACGACGCCAAGCCTTCGGTAGAGCCAGTCGATGTCGAGCGTGATGGTCAAGGTACGCTGGAGCCAGCCGAGCATCAGGAAGAAGGCGAGGCCGGAGAAAAGCAGCAGCTGAAGCTGAAAGACGACGTGCGGCGCGGTGTACGGCTCGAAGTGGACGGCGAACGGCAGGATCGCGTAGAGCGGGCCTGGCGCGATGCCCAGCCCGAGGCAGAGCGCCGCGAAGAACAGCATTGCGGCCCGCATGTTCCAGGGTGGATCGGGTGGCCGCAGCCCCGAGTCCTTCTGGAAGAAGACGAACCAGGGAAACTTCACGCCGGCATGGAGGAAGACTCCAGCCGAAGCGGCGGCGAGCAGGTACCACACCACTTCGAGGTGCGCCAAGCCGGCCGCCTCCGAAATCATCGATTTGGATATGAAGCCGGAGGTCAGCGGGAAGGCGGAGATCGACAGCGCGCCGATGATGCCGCAGACGGTCGTGAGGGGCATGGTGCGGAACAGGCCGCCGAGGTCGGTGCACTTGCGCTTGCCGGTCATGTAAAGAACCGACCCGGCCGACATCAGCAGCAGCGCCTTGTAGATGATGTGGGCGAACGCGTGGGCAGCCGCCCCGTTGAGCGCCATCTCGGTGCCGATGCCGATGCCGGTGACCATGAAACCGACCTGATTGACGATGCTGTAGGCCAGGATCCGGCGCATGTCGTTTTCCAGGATCGCGTAGACGATCCCGTAGAACACCATGAACAGCCCGAGATAGACCAGCAGCTCGGCGCCCGGGAATCCGCGCAGGAGAACGTAGACGGCGGTCTTGGTGGTGAACGCCGACAGGAAAACCATGCCGCTCCAGGAACTCTCGACATAGGCATCCGGCAGCCAGGAGGAAAACGGCGGCGCCGCGGCATTGACGAGGAATCCGGCCAGGATGAGCCAGCGGGGAACCGTGTCGAGTGCCATCTTGCCGAATGCGAGCGAGCCGGTGTTGGCGATTTCGCCGGTGATCCCCGCCATCAGCAGGACGCCGCCGAGCAGATGGATCACGGCATATCGCAATCCGGCGGCGCGAGCCGAGGGGCCGGCGCTCCAGATGACCAGGGTCGAGGCGATCGCCATCATCTCCCAGAAGATGAAGACCGTAAGAAGGTCGCCGGCGAACACGACGCCGATCGCACCGCCAGCGTAGCAGAAGGCCGCCGAAAGCTCGACCGTCCGCTTCTGGTTGAGGGCGAACAGGCCGCCCGCCAGGGCCATCACCGCGAATATCGTGGCGAACAGGCGGGAAAGCGCGTCGCCTTTGACGAGCGCCAGCGTGTAGTCGAGAAACGGCACCGCGAGCACGATGCCGTCGGGAACCTGCCAGATCAGATAGAGCGTGGCGAGCGGCAGGACCAGAATCGCCACGCGACGCAGCCATCCTTGCAGCAGCGGCAGGACCAGGCCGCCTCCGATCAGCAGGACGGCCGGCGGAACGACGAGACTAGCTGTCATAGTAGGTATCCGGCCGCTTCAGCACGGCGCCGAGCGCTTTGGCGAAGACGATCATGACGACGCAGCTTCCGAAACCGAACCACGCGCCGAAGCCGAACGTTCCGTCGAGGCCGAAATAGGGGTGATGCTCGATGGCGAGATCCGCCAGCACGACGGCCACCAGTACGACGGCGAAGGCGATCCAGAGCCGCCTGATGGTGGTTGCACGCACAAGCCAGTGATCATCCATGGCATCACTCTCCGATCATCAGCTTCGCCAACGAAAAGGGAATCTCGGGCCAGAAGAACAAGATGATGGCGGCAGCGGCTGTCGCGCTGAGCGCCAGTACCATTGGCCACGGCGCCTCGCCCGTTTCGTGATCATGCCCGCCGGCTGCGGCTGGCGGTTCGCGGAAGAATGCCCGGAAGACGATCGGCAGAAAATATGCCGCATTGAGCAGCGTGCTAACGATGATCACGCCGACTGCCAGCCAGTTCGCGGTCTGCATCGCGCCGGTGAGGATGAACCATTTGCTGAGGAAGCCCAGGGTCGGGGGCACACCGATCATGCCGAGCGCGCCGATTGCAAAGGCGCCCATCGTCCATGGCATGCGGCGGCCGATGCCGTCCAGCTGCTTCACCTCGGTCAGGTGCGCTGCGGTGTAGAGGGAGCCTGCGGCGAAGAACAGGGTGATCTTGCTGACGGCATGCGCGGCAATGTGCATGGCGGCACCCACCGCCGATATCGGTGCCAGGATGGCGACGCCGAGAACGACATAGGAAAGTTGGGAGATGGTGGAATAGGCGAGCAGGCGTTTGAGGTTGTCCTGCCTGAGCGCGACGATCGAAGCGATCACGATCGTCGTGCCGGCGATCGCCGTCAGCCAGACGGAAAGGCCCTGAGCGCCAAGAGTATCGATCCCGAAGATGAAGACGACCACCTTGAGGATCGTGAAGACGCCGGCCTTGACCACGGCCACGGCGTGCAGCAATGCGCTCACCGGGGTCGGCGCAACCATCGCCGCCGGCAGCCAGCGATGCATGGGCATCACCGCGGCCTTGCCTATTCCGAAGATGTAGAGCGCCAGCAGCAAGGCGATAGCGGGGCCGCCCAGCTTGCCGGCCAGAATGCCGCCGGGCGTGAAGTCGACCGTTCCCGCCAACACCCATGTCGCGACGATCGCCGGCAGGAACAGCAAAAGGGAGCTGCCCAGCAGGAGCAGGAGGTAGGTGCGGCCGGCGCGAATCGCTTCAGCATCCAGCTTGTGCACGACCAGCGGATAGGTCGAAATCGTCAGGAGCTCGTAGAACAGGAACAGCGTGAACAGGTTCTTGGCGAAAGCGATCCCGATTGCGCTGCCAAGTGCGATGGCGAAGCAGACATAGAAGCCGGTCTGCCGCGGTTCCTTGTTGGCGCGCATGTAGCCGATCGAATAGATCGAATTCACGATCCACAGCGACGCCGCGACCAACGCAAACAGCAGTCCCAGCGGCTCGACCTTCAGGGCCAGCGATATGCCCGGCAGCACCTCGACGAGCGACACTTCGGGCCGCGCGCCGTCCAGCACCGGGGCCAACAAGCTCGAGACCGTGACGCAAAGCAGGCTCGCCGCGGTCAGAGTGACGGCCTCGCGCAGATTGGGCTGTCGGTGGAAAACTGGGATCAGGAGTGCGCCGGCGAACGGCAGGAGCAACGCCAGAAGAACGAGCCGTTCGGGTGACATGACGGCGCTCACCGCAATCCGCCGAGCAGGATCGTGGACGCCATCGAGGCAATGCCTGCAGTCCATTCCGTGTCGATGCCGAGGTAGATCGTCGCCAGGGAGAGCACGACAAGCGGCAGCAGCATGGACAGCGGCGGGTCACCGACCGCGGCCATTTGCGCCGAAGGTTCGCGCATCCACACGATCTCGAGCACCCTGCCGACATAGATCAGGGCGATCAGCGAGCTTGCCACGATGACGAACGCCGGAATCCACTGGCCGGCGCCGAGGGCGCCGACCATCAGGTACCATTTGGAGATGAAGCCGCTGGTTCCAGGTGTTCCGACGAGACCGAGGCCCGCGATCGTGAAGGCGGCAATTGTAAGCGGCATCCTGCGCCCGATTCCCGCGAGTTCCTTGAGTTCCGTGGTGTGGGCGCGATAGAAGATCGCTCCGGCTGCCAGGAACAGCGCCGCCTTCATGAGCGCGTGGTTGACGACGTGCACAAGCGCACCGGTCAGGGCGGCCTGGTTGGCCAGTCCGATGCCGAGCGTGATGTAGCCGATCTGGGCGACCGAGGAATAAGCCAGCAGCCGCTTCAGATTGGCCTCGAACACCGCGACGAGCGAGGCGATGAGCATGGCGGCGAGCGACAGGACGATGATCACGTCGGCAATCGGCAGGAGGCGGAGGTCGATCGCGATGCCGAAGATCGAGAAATAGAACCGCACCAGGAGATAGATGGCGACCTTGGTCGCCGTGCCGGCCAGGAAGGCCGTTACCCACGACGGTGCGTAGGCATAGGCATTGGGCAGCCACACATGGAGCGGAAACAGACCGAGCTTCAGGCTGATGCCCACCGTCACGAATGCCAACGCAGCCACAATGGCGCGCGAATGCTCGGCCCACGCCGGCCCAAGGCGGGCCGCCAAATCGGCCATATTGAGGGTGCCGGTCACGAGATAGAGAAGTCCGATGCCGATGACATAGAAAGTCGCTCCGATCGTGCCCATGATCAGGTACTGGAACGACGACAACAGCGCGCGTCGGTCGTGGCCCAAGGCGATCAGCACATAGCTGGACAGCGAGGAGATCTCGAGGAAGACGAAGGCATTGAAAGCGTCGCCGGTCACGGTGATGCCGAGCAGCCCGGTCAGGCAGAGCAGATACATGCAGTAGAACCATGCCTCGCGCCCTTCGCCGACCTCGAACGCGACGGACAGCCGTGCGAACGGCATGATCACCGCGCCGACCGCGGTCACCAGCACGAGCACCAGGGCGTTCAATACGTCGATGCGGTATTCGATTCCCCAGGGCGGCGCCCAGCCGCCGATGTGGTAGGAGATCGGTCCGGTCTGCACGACCTGCCACAGCAGGGCGCCGGCAATCAGCGGGGCCACCCAGCTTACGGCCGTGGCAAGGACGTAGGCCGGGGTCGGGCGGCGCAGCAGCCCCGCCAGCAACGCTCCAAAAAGCGGAATGAGGACCTGCAGGACCGGGAGGTGCGGCCAGACCGCGCTCATGCCTCGCGGTCCTTCCCCAGGATCTCGTCCTCCTCGGTCGTGCCGTAGGCCTCGTTGATGCGCACGACCAGCGCCAGGCCGAGCGCAAGCGTGGCGACACCGACGACGATGGCCGTCAGGATGAGCACATGCGGCAGCGGGTTCGAGTAGACCGTGAACGCGGGGTCGATGATGGGCGCGGTACCGCCGACGATCTTTCCCGGCTCGATGTAGAGGAGATAGACTGAGGTCTGGAAGATCGACAGTCCGATGAGCTTCTTCACCAGGTTGCCGCGCGCCACGACGATATAGAGGCCGGCCATCATCAGGAAGATGGTGATCACGTAGTTGTAGCGTCCGACGAGCTCCGCCAAGGCCGACATCAACGACCCCGCTCGACGAAGGCGTAGAACAGCGCGGTCATGGTGCCGGACACGGTGACCAGGACGCCCGCCTCGACCAGGAATATGCCCAGTTCGTGGCCATGGCTGGGGTCGTGGGCGAGGACGGAATAATCGAGGAAGTTCTGCCCCATGATCAGCCCGGCGACGCCGGTGCCCGCGTAGATCAGCACGCCGAGCGGGATCATCCGCTCCACGAGCCCTTTGGGGGCGATGCGTTGTGCTGCCTTGAGGCCGAAGATGATCGCCAGCAGGACGACCATGCCGGCCGTGATGACGCCGGCCTGGAAGCCGCCGCCCGGTCCGTAATCGCCATGGAATTGGACGTAGAGGGCGAACAGCAGGATGAACGGCAGGATGAGCTTGGTGCCGACCCGCAGGATAGGGTCGAGGCTCATTTCGATGCCTTCTCTTCCGCGGCGCGGCCTCTCCGGCGTCCCCCGCGCAGCAGCAGCATCACGCCGATGCCGGCTGTGAAGATCACGGTCGTTTCGCCCAGCGTATCGTAGCCGCGATAGTCGGCCAGGACCGACGTCACTACGTTGGGCACGTTGGTCTCCCTGATCGTGTCGGCGATGTAGCGTGGGGCGACATGCCCGTGGATCACGCCGTCGGGGCTGCCGAACGGCGGCAGGAGGTTGGTTCCCCAGACGAGAACGGCACCCGTGCCGATCGCGACCAGCAACGGAACCGTGTGTCGCCGGATCGGGCCCATCTCTGTCGTCTTGATGAGATGGAGCGCGGCGAGAAGAAACACAGTCGACACGCCGGCGCCGACCGAGGCCTCGGTCATCGCGACGTCCACGGCGTCGAGCACGACAAGCAGCGTCGCCATGAGGAAGCTGTACATGCTCGCCAGGATGACGACGCCGAACAGGCTGCGCTGGTAGATGATGGCTACGGTCACGACGGCCAGCAGCGTCAACAGCGCCGCGTTGAGGAACGCTTCTATGTCGGCCTCCCGTCGTCTGGCTTCCCGGATCCAGGTCGGGCTCGGCCGCGGCGATCTTCCGTCAGCATGGGTTCGACGCCCTCGTGCAGGCAGGCCTGGGCAAGCGCATGCGTTATCACCGGGCCGGTGATCAGGAACAGGCCGAGCACGAAGATCAGCTTCAGCGTCACCAGGGTAAACCCCGCCTGCAATGCCAGGCCGGCAATCAGAAGCCCCACGCCCAGCGTATCGATGACGCTGGCGGCATGCATGCGGGTGAAGACCTCGGGCATGCGTACCATTCCCACCGCGCCGACGATCGTGAAGAACGATCCGAGCAGGATGAGAACCCAGCTCGCGATGTCGATCGCAAGCGTCATGATCCGGCACCGTCGTCTGCGTCGTGGGCGAGATCGCCGTGGCGGAAGAATTTCAGCACCGCGAGCGTGCCGATCAGGTTGAGCAGTCCGTAGGTCAGGCCGATGTCGAGGAACTCGGGCCGGCCCGTCAGGAAGCCAACAACAGCGAGCAGCATGATCGCGAGCGAGCCGACTGAGTTTCCCGCAAGCACGCGGTCGAACACCGTCGGACCCTTGATGGCGCGCGTGATCACCAGCGCAAGAGCAACGAGAATGGCGGCGGCCGCGGCGGCGAACATCATGCCGTGCCCTCGTACTGGCTGACGCGATGGTTCATGCCCCCCGCTTCG
>MEMN01000237.1:22422-29080 GCA_001767945.1 Alphaproteobacteria bacterium RIFCSPHIGHO2_12_FULL_66_14
CAGCGTGATCGAGTTGGCGTAGGTGACCACGCCGACCGTGGTCCTTTGGCTTGCCCGCACGATGGTCATCGTGGGCGAGATCGGCAGCCGGGGATGCAGGATGACCTTCGTCACGGCCCACGCTGCCTTGACGATTTCGATCGTCAGCCAGGGGATATAAGTGACGGCGCGGCGGAACAACTCAATCGGATGGCCTTCCGCATCGGCCGCGCGCATGCGGACCGCAGCGAGGAGGCACAACACGGCGCATGCCGCGCCGATCGCAACGAGCATCGGTGTGTAGTGCCCGGACAGCGCCAGCCAAAAGGCGAACAGGAAGCCCAACAAACTGACATATCGCATCCGCTCCCCCTTCCTGTTCGCCTCTGATTTCAGCTACGTCGGCGTGACCCAATTTGTCAATTTGCAGTGTTCCCGTCTTTTTCAGGCCAGGTAAGTGGCCGAAACGCCGCCGTCGACGACCAATGCATGGCCGTTGACATAGGACGCCGCGGGCGAGGCGAGGAACAGGGCGGCGCCGGCGATCTCCGACGGATCGGCCCAGCGCTTGGCCGGGCAGCGCTCGCGCTGGCGTTCGCCGGCCGGCGACGCCATCAGCTGAGCATTGGTCTCGGTGGCGAAGAAGCCCGGCGTCAGCGAATTCGAGGTGACGCCCGTGGCGCCGAGTTCGGCGGCCAGCGCCCGCGTGAGCGCCGCCAGGCCGCCCTTGGCCGCGACATAGGAGGCGGCACCCGGCACCGCGAGGTCGGCCACGATCGAGGTGACCAGGATCAGCCGGCCCCAGCGCCGGTCGATCATGCCGGGCACTACCAGCTTGACCAGGGCGTGGGCGGCGTTGAGGTCGACGTCGACCAGGCGGGCGAAATCCTCGGGCGCGATATCGGCGAAGGGCCGGCGGTCGCGCTCGCCGACATTGTGGATCAGGATGTCGATCGGCCCGGCGCTGGCGATCGCGGCGGCCATCGCGGCCCGGTCGCCCATCTCGAACGCCAGCGCATCGCAGGCGGCGCCGGCCCGGCGTAGTTCCTCCCGCCGGGGCGCGATCCGGTCCTGCGTGCGGCCATGCAACAGCACCCGGGCGCCGGCCTCGGCCAGCGCCTTGGCCATCTCCCAGCCGAGGCCGCGGGCGGAACCGGTGACCAGGGCGGTGCGGCCATCGAGGCGGAATTGATCGGGAAAGGTCGACATGGGAGGGGACATTCGTCTAACTGCAACACCCGAGTTAGCGTCGTATTGGTCAATGCTGCAACTGCCGAAAGTCATCGGTCACCGGGGCGCCGCTGCCTACGCGCCGGAAAACACGCTGTCATCCTTCCGGGAAGCCCACCGCCGTGGTGCCACCTGGGTCGAGATCGACGTCAAGCTCACTCAGGATGGCGTGCCGATCGTGATGCACGATCCGTCGCTCAAGCGGACCATGGGTATCGACCGGCTGGTGGCGGAGATGCGGCGCGACGAACTGCCGGCGGCCGTGCCCAGCTTCGAGGAGGCAATTGCCTGCTTCGGCGAGCTTGGCCTCGGCTGCAATGTCGAGATCAAGCCCTGCGAGGGCCGCGAGGCGGAGACCGCCCGCGCGACGGTCGCGACGCTTGGCCGCTGCTGGCCGGCGAGGTCGCCGCCGCCCTTGCTGTCGAGCTTCAAGGACGCCTCGCTGGTGGCCGCCCGGGAAGCGGCGCCCGGGTTCGCCCGCGCCCTCCTGATCGACGAGATCCGGGACGACTGGCGGTCGCGGGCCGAAAAAGTGGGCGCCGCCGGCGTGAACACCAGCGGCAAGCGGCTGACGGCCCCCCGCGCCGTCGAAATCAGGCGGGCGGGCTATGCGCTCAGCGTCTACACCATCAACGAGGGCGACGTCGCGCGGGCCCTGTTCGGCATGGGCGTGCACTGCATCATCACCGACGCACCCGACGTCATCCTGGCCGCCATAACTTAAATTAGGCGTTTTGGGGTTGCCTTTGATGCACAGTCTTGGTCGACTGTAATGAGATAGAAACAAAACTGACACATCGCAGTCTTTGGACCCGTCGATACAACGACGGGACTTAACAGGGAGGTATTTGGACCATGACACGCATTCTGCTGTCTTCCGTCGCCGCCGCCGCCGTTATGGCGAGCGCGCACGGCGCTGTCGCCCAGACCGAAATTCAGTGGTGGCACGCCATGGGCGGCAACCTCGGTGAAACGGTTAACCAGCTGGCCGACGGCTTCAACAAGTCGCAAACCAAGTACAAGGTCAATCCGGTCTACAAGGGCTCCTACACCGATACCCTGACCGCCGCGATCGCCGCCTTCCGCGCCAAGCAGCCGCCGCACATCGTGCAGGTTTTCGAGGTCGGCACCGCCAACATGATGGCCGCCAAGGGTGCGGTCTATCCGGTGTTCCAGCTCATGGCCGACGCCAAGGAGCCGTTCGATCCCAAGGCCTTCATCGGTCCGGTCTACGGCTATTATTCGACGACCGACGGCAAGCTGCTCTCGATGCCGTTCAACTCCTCGACCCCGGTGCTCTACCGCAACAAGGAGCTGATGCAGAAGGCCGGCCTCGACCCCAACAAGCCGCCGACGACCTGGCCGGAGCTGGGCGAGATGGCCAAGAAGGCCGTCGCCGCCGGCGCCAAGTGCGGGTTCACGCCGCAATGGCAGACCTGGACGATGATCGAGAACTACGGCGCCTGGCACAACCTGCCGTTCGCGACCAAGGCCAACGGCTTCGGAGGCACCGACATCGAGCTCAAGTTCAACGACGCGCCGCGCATCAAGTTCATCCAGATGCTGGCTGACTGGAGCAAGGACAAGACCTTCGTCTATGGCGGCCGTGAAGGTAAGTCGACGGCGCTGTTCAACGCCGGCGATTGCGTGTTCCACGTCGCCTCGTCGGCGTCGGCGGCGGGCATCGAAAAGGCACTCGGCCAGGCCAAGGTCGGCATCTCGATGATGCCCTACTCGCCGGACGTCATCGCCAAGCCACAGAACTCCATCATCGGCGGCGCCACGCTCTGGGTGCTGCAGGGCAAACCCAAGGCCGAGTACGAGGGCGTCGCCAAGTTCCTGAGCTACCTGTCGAGCACGCCGGTGCAGGCCAAGTGGCACCAGGAGACGGGTTACGTGCCGGTCACCCTGGCCGCCGCGGAAGTCACCGACAAGGCCGGCTTCTACAAGAAATTCCCGGGCCGCGACGTCGCGGTGCAGGAGTTGACGCTCAACCCGGCGACGGAAAACTCCAAGGGCCTGCGCATCGGCAACTTCGTGCAGATCCGCGACATCCTCGACGGCGAACTCGAGGCCGTGTGGTCGGGCAAGAAGGACGCCAAGACCGCGCTCGACGATGCGGTCAAGGCCGGCAACGAGCAACTGAAGCGCTTCGAAGCCGCCAACAAGTAGGCCGGTGTGCGCGACCTTCGCGATCGTTCCGACCCCCTCCGGCCTTCGGCCACCTCCCCCGCAAAACGCGGGGGAGGAGAGCGAATCTCTTCTCCTCCCCCAATCATATTGGGGGAGGTGCCCCGAAGGGGCAGAGGGGGCATGGGCTCGAAGGGTGCGTCGCCGCACTGACGATGGAAAAGCGCGTCACTTTCAATGAGCGGTGGCTGCCCTACCTTCTGGTGGGGCCGCAGATCATCATCACGCTGGTCTTCTTCTTCTGGCCGTCGGGCCAGGCGATCTGGCAGTCGGTGCTGATCGAGGACGCCTTCGGCGGCAATTCCAAGTTCGTCTGGTTCGACAACTTCATCCATCTCTTCAACGACAGCGACTACTACGCCTCGGTACGGGTGACCGTGGTGTTCAGCTTCCTGGTCGCCGCCATTGGCCTCGCCCTCTCGCTGCTGCTGGCGGTGATGGCCGACCGCGTGATCCGTGGCGCCACCGGCTACAAGGCCTTCCTCGTCTGGCCCTATGCCGTGGCGCCGGCCGTCGCCGGCGTCCTGTGGGGCTTCCTGTTCAACCCCTCGGTCGGCATCGTCGCCTGGATGCTCCAGGGCATCGGCATCGAATTCAACTATGTGACCAACGGCAACCAGGCGCTTCTCTTGGTGGTGATCGCGGCCGTCTGGAACCAGATCAGCTACAATTTCCTGTTCTTCCTGGCCGGCCTGCAGTCGATCCCGAAATCGCTGATCGAGGCGGCGGCGATCGACGGCGCGGGACCCGGCCGGCGTTTCTGGGACATCATCTTCCCGTTGCTCTCGCCCGTCGGTTTCTTCCTGCTCGTGGTCAACATCATCTATGCCTTCTTCGGCACCTTCGGCGTGATCGACGCGCTGACCAAGGGCGGCCCGGCAAAGGCCACCGAGATCCTGGTTTTCAAGGTCTACAACGACGGCTTCCGCGGCCAGGATCTCGGCGGCTCCTCGGCGCAGTCGGTGATCCTGATGATCGTCGTCATCGCGCTCACCATCGTGCAGTTCCGCTTCATCGAGCGCCGGGTGCACTACTGATGCGCAGACTCACATGGTAGAGAACCGGCCCTTCCTGACGGTGCTCCGCCACCTGGTCGTCCTGATCGGGCTGATCGTCATCGCCTTCCCGGTGTGGATGACCTTCGTCGCCTCGACCCACAGCCAGCAGACCATGCTGCAGTCGCCGATCCCGCTGCTGCCCGGTCCCCATCTGATCGACAACTATGCGCAGGTCCTGACCGCGGGCTTCGGACGTGGCTTCGGTGGCGCGCCGATCTGGCTCACGCTGATGAACAGCCTGATCATGGCGCTGGGCGTGGCGCTGGGCAAAATCGCCATCTCGATCATCTCGGCCTTCGCCATCGTCTACTTCCGCTTCCCGTTCCGCATGTGGTTCTTCTGGGCGATCTTCTTCACCCTGATGCTGCCGGTCGAAGTCCGCATCGTGCCGACCTACGGCGTCGTCGCCGATCTCGGCATGCTCGATTCCTATCCCGGCCTGATCATCCCGCTGATCGCCTCGGCCACCGCCACCTTCCTGTTCCGGCAGTTTTTCCTGAGCGTTCCCGACGAACTCACCGAGGCGGCGCGCGTCGACGGCGCCAGCCCGATGCGCTTCTTCTGGGACATCCTGCTGCCGATGAGCCGGACCTCGATCGCGGCGATGTTCGTCATCCAGTTCATCTACGGCTGGAACCAGTATCTGTGGCCGCTGCTCATTACCACCAAGGAGAGCTATTACACCGTGGTCATGACGGTCTCGCGCCAGGCCAACGTGGTCGATTCGGTGCCGAGCTGGAACCTGCTGATGGCCATGGCGATGCTCGCCATGCTGCCGCCGGTCCTGATCGTGATCTTCATGCAGCGCCAGTTCGTGCGCGGCCTGGTCGAAGTCGAGAAGTAGGAAGATGGGGAAATAGGCCATGGCGCAAGTCCATCTGCGCGGCGTTAAGAAGAGCTACGACAAGCTCGAGGTCATTCATGGCATCGACATGGAGATCGCCGACGGCGAGTTCGTCGTCATCGTCGGCCCCTCGGGCTGCGGCAAGTCCACCCTGCTGCGCATGGTGGCGGGCCTGGAGCGAATCACCGGCGGCGAGGTGGCGATCGGCGATCGCGTGGTCAACGAGCTCGAACCCAAGGACCGCGACATCGCCATGGTGTTCCAGAACTACGCGCTCTATCCGCATTTCAGCGTCTACGAAAACATGGCCTATGGCCTGAAGATCCGCGGCGTGTCGAAGGCCGAGATCGACCAGCGCGTGCAGAAAGCGGCCAAGATCCTCGAGCTCGGCGACTACCTCCAGCGTCGGCCGCGCCAGCTCTCGGGCGGCCAGCGCCAGAGGGTCGCCATGGGCCGCGCCATCGTGCGCGAACCGGCGGTGTTTCTGTTCGACGAGCCGCTTTCCAACCTCGACGCCAAGCTGCGCGTGCAGATGCGTCTCGAGATCAAGCGCCTGCAGCGCGAACTGGCCGTCACCTCGATCTATGTCACCCATGACCAGGTCGAGGCCATGACCCTGGCCGACCGGCTGATCGTCATGAACTCGGGCGTCGCCGACCAGATCGGCACGCCGATGGACGTCTACGACCGGCCGGCCTCGGTGTTCGTCGCGGGCTTCATCGGCTCGCCATCGATGAATTTCCTCGCCGCCAAGGTGGCGGCTGGCGGCAAGGCCGTTGAGGTCGCGGGACTCGGCACGGCCGGCGTGGCGCTGCCGCTCCTGCGCCCGACCTCGGCGCCGGAGGGCACCTCGATCGCGCTGGGCATCCGGCCCGAGCACCTGCTGCCGGCACCGGATGGACCGCTGGAATTCACCATCGAGCTGGCCGAGCCGCTGGGCGCCGATACCCTGCTGCACGGCCATTTCGGCGAGGCGCGCGAGCTGGTGACGGTGCGCCAGGGCGGCCACGTGCTGGCCAAGCCCGGCGACAAGCGGCGCTTCAAGGCCGATCCCGGCAACCTGCACCTGTTCGACTCGCAAAGCGGCAAGCGCATCGCCGACGCGTGATGTCACTTCTTCCGGTCCGCTTGCGACCTACTTGCGGTGGTGCGTGGTTTTCGCGATACCTCGAAAATGGCTGATTCAGACGAAGACCACTTCCTCGACGGGCTGTTCGCCAACAATCGTGCCTGGGCGCAGCAGATCGAGAAGGACAATCCCGGCTTTTTCGACCGGCTTGCCAAGCAGCAGGCGCCCAGGGTCCTCTGGATCGGCTACTCCGACAGCCGGGTGCCCGCCAACGAGATCATCGGCATG
>MEMN01000238.1 GCA_001767945.1 Alphaproteobacteria bacterium RIFCSPHIGHO2_12_FULL_66_14
GCGACGGCCGCCGCGGCGGCCCCGGCGACGGCGTCGATCGCCATCACCCTCGCCACGGTCATTGACGGGGCGACGCTCGTCATCGGCGCGCGCGCCTTCACCTTCGGTCGCATCGCCGCCGTCCTGCTCATCGCGGGGCGACTGGTCATGGCCATTCTCGGCCGCGCCGTTCGTACCGTGGTCGTCAGCCGAATACTCTTCACCGGCCGCCCGGAGAGGCCGGTCGGCACCTTCGCCTTCGGGGCGGTCGCCCCGACGACGGCGCCGGCGCCGGCGGCGGCCACGGCCGCCTTCACGGTTTTCGCCGTCTTCGTCCTCCGGACGTCGTTCGCTGCGTTCGCCGGGTTCGCCGGCGTCGCGGTCCTCCGCCTCGTCGGGCTCTTCGCCGAGCGGGATCTCGCGCGCGACCTCGTCGTAGTTGGCCCGCGCCAGTTCCTGGGCCGGTCGATCGCGGTCGTCGCGGCGCGTCCGCACGCGCTCGATCTCGCAGTCGGCGGCGTTCATTTCGCCGTCGGCCTCGACCGAGACCATGAAGCCGTAGCGCTTCTCGATTTCGGAGAGAGTATGGCGCTTCTGGTTGAGCAGGTAGAGCGCCACCTTCGGCGGTACGCTGACCAGGATCTCGGTCGCCCGCCGGCGCACGCCTTCCTCCTCGATGGCGCGCAGGGCGTGCAGCGAGGCGGATTCGATGGAGCGGATGCGGCCGATGCCGATGCAGTGCGGGCAGAGCTCGGTCGAGTGCTCGAGCAGGCTGGGCCGCAGGCGCTGCCGCGACATCTCGAGCAGGCCGAAGGCCGAGATCCGGCCGATCTGGATGCGGGCACGATCGGTGCGCATCGCGTCCTTGACCTTGTGCTCGACCTGACGCTGGTGCCGGGTCTCCTCCATGTCGATGAAATCGATGACGATAAGCCCGGCGAGATCGCGCAGGCGGACCTGTCTGGCGATCTCCTCTGCGGCTTCGATGTTGGTCCTGAGCGCCGTCTCCTCGATGTTGCGCTCCTTGGTCGAGCGGCCCGAGTTGACGTCGATGGCGACCAGCGCCTCGGTCGGATTGATGACGATGTAACCGCCGCTGCGCAGTTGCACGGTCGGCGAGTGCATGGCGTCGAACTGCGCCTCCACCTGGTAGCGGTGGAACAGCGGGATCTGCTCCTTGTAGAGCTCGACCTTGCTGGCCTGGTGCGGCACGAGTTGGCGCATGAAGCCGCTGGCGGCCTCGAAGCCCGCTTCACCCTCGACCAGCACCTGCGCGATGTCGGTGTCGTAGACGTCGCGCAGCGAACGCTTGATGAGATCGCCTTCCTCGTAGATCAGCGCCGGCGCGGTCGAGCGCATGGTGAGCTCGCGGATCGAATCCCACAGCCGCGACAGGTATTCGTAGTCGCGCTTGATGTCGATGTTGCTGCGTTCGAGGCCGGCAGTGCGCAGGATGACGCCCATGCCCTGCGGCACGTCGAGCTCGCCCAGCATCTCCTTCATCCGCTTGCGGTCGGCGGGATTGGAGATCTTGCGCGAAATGCCGCCGCCACGACCGGCGTTGGGCATCAGCACGCAATAGCGGCCGGCCAGCGACAGGTAGGTGGTGAGGGCCGCGCCCTTGTTGCCGCGCTCCTCCTTGACGACCTGGACCAGCAGGATCTGGCGGCGCTTGATCACTTCCTGGATCTTGTAGTGCCGGATCGGGTTGCGGCGGCGGCGCTCGCGCGTCTCGCGCTCCTCGACGGCATCGTCGCCACCCAGCGTCTCGACCGTGACGTCGGGCTGCGGGGCCTCGGTGGGATCGACAGGCTGCCCCATCGCGTCGAGCGACGGCTCGCTGGTCTCGACGCCGGAGTCGGCCGCTGCTTCGGGGATCTCCGTCGGTTCCGGGACGTCGCCCAAAAGTTCAGGGGCCGCGAGTTCCGGCCCGTCGAGGCGTTCGCTCGCGATAGCGGCAGGCTGGGCTTGCGGCTCGCGGGCAGGGGTCTCTGCGACGTCTTCGACCTGTGCTGCTACGGGCATGTCGCCTTCAGGCACGTCGCCCTCAGGTACTTGGGCTTCCGTATGGGCTTCGCTCGCTGCCTCGGCGGTGTGGCCATTCTCTTCCGGCGTGGTCGATTCATCGACGCCGTTCTCGGCGACCGGTTCCTCGCGACGCGAAGCGCGGGCGTCCTCGATGTCGGACCGGTCGACGCGACGGCGGCGGCGCGGCTCGTGATCGTCGTCGGACTCGGCATGAAGCCGCTGCTGTTCGGCGATCAGCCGTTCGCGGTCGGCGACCGGGATCTGATAGTAGTCGGGATGGATTTCGGAGAAGGCCAGGAAGCCGTGGCGGTTGCCGCCATACTCCACGAACGCCGCCTGCAGCGACGGTTCGATGCGAATGACCTTCGCGAGGTAGATGTTGCCCTTGAGGGGCTTGCGGGTCGAGGTCTCGAAATCGAATTCTTCAAGTCGTGTTCCATCGACAACGACCACCCGAGTTTCTTCGGGATGGCTCGCATCAATGAGCATGCGCCTTGCCATGGGCTCGCTCCCGAGGCGTTCGGTCCCAGCCGGCGCGAGCGACCAGCGGCCAAGCCGCCTCTCTGGCGCGAGGGGGACGGAGCGCCATCGACCCGTCGAACGGCCAAACCTAGGCCAAGACGGGGAAGCATCGCGCCGCCGGACCGCAACTGGGTCCTGCCAACCTCGGTGTTCCTGATAGCCACCGCCTGTCTAACAATCCTTTGGCGAACCCGCCGCGCCCGTTCTTGCGTTGCAAAAAGGGGCGCCAGCGCTGGCCCGGCTGGGGACTGCCGTCGGAGCGCTGTCCCACAGGGGGCGCTTCGAACGACGGCGACTGCTCGCGGGACGCAACATACGGGGTTCCCCAAGGGGCGACAATCAAAAGATTGAGAAAGATGAATAACGTCTATTAACTAATTGATAAGGCTTGAAATTATTGGTGAATCTGTGTATTTAGGTAAAGTTATCGCAAAAATAATAAACTCCCTCTGACATTAAAGTGGCGTTTGCCATGACTCCCCTCTACCGCCGCGATCTGCTCGCCGCCTTGTCCGGTCTCGCCGCCTTTGGCGCCGGCACGGTAGACGCCTGGGCGAAAACGCCGGCGCGGAAATCGGTGAAGAAGCCGGCGCCACGCCCGCGTCCGAAATTGATCGTTCTTGACCCTGGTCATGGTGGCAAGGATCCGGGCGCGCTGGGTGCGCGTGGCACCCGGGAAAAGACGGTTGTGCTCCTCGTTGCCCGGGAACTGCAGAGGCAGCTTCAGGCCGGTGGCCGGTATCGGGTCATGCTGACGCGGACAAGCGACGTCTTCATCCCTTTGCGCACGCGGGTCGCCCGCGCCGAGTCGGCGAAGGCCGACCTGTTCCTGTCGTTGCACGCCGATTCCCATCCGGACTCGGATGTCCGCGGTGCTTCAGTCTACACGTTGTCCGAGGAAGCGAGCGATCGCGAGGCCGCGGCTCTCGCGGCGCGCGAAAACCGCGCCGATGCTTTGGGCAGCCTTCGGCTTGACCGGCAATCGGACAGCGTCGTCAGGACCCTGGTGGCCATGGCGCAGCGGGGCACGGTGAACGACTCGCGGCGTCTCGCCGAGGCCATGGTGGAGGCCTTCGGCCGCAACGGCGTCCGCCGGTTGCGGCGGACCCATCGCAGGGCAGGCTTCGCGGTTCTGACGTCGGCCGAAATTCCTGCCGCCCTCGTGGAATTGGGCTACCTGTCCAATTCGCACGACGAGAAGATGTTGACCGTGCGTCAACACCAGATCCACCTGGCACGCGTGCTGCGAGCGGCTGTTGATGCCTATTTTGCGGCAGATTCTGCCACAAGAAAGGCTTAACTCGGGGCCATTCTCGCCGTTGCTGCCTCGAAAGGCGCCGCGTAGAAGATGACCGTGCTTAACTTCGTAAAGATCATGCTGGCCTTCGCCACGGCCGCCCTCATCGTGGGGACGGGGACCGTGGCGGGCCTGTTCTGGCATTTCAGCCACGGCCTGCCGGACCACAGCCAATTGGCCAACTACCAGCCGGCGACGGTGTCGCGCCTCTATGCCGCCGATGGCCGGCTGCTCGCGGAGTATGCCCGCGAGAAGCGGGTGTTCGTGCCGGTCGCGGCGATGCCCAAGCGCGTCGTCGAGGCTTTCGTTGCCGCCGAGGACCAGCGCTTCTTCACCCACCCGGGCATCGACTTCATTGGCATCGTGCGGGCCATCGTTGTTAACGTGACCAATCCCGGCAAGCGGCCGGAGGGGGCGTCGGGCCTGACGCAGCAGGTCGCCAAGAACTTCCTGCTCACCAACCAGGCGACGCTCGCCCGCAAGATCCGCGAAGCGATCCTCGCCTTCCGTATCGAGGAGACCTACTCCAAGGAGCGTATCCTCGAACTCTATCTGAACGAGATTTACCTCGGCGCGGGCAACTACGGCGTGGCTCAGGCGGCGATCAACTATTTCGACCGCTCGCTGGACGAACTCACCCTGTCGGAGATTGCCTACCTGGCGGCGCTGCCCAAGGCGCCCAATCGCTACCATGTCGTGCGCAACGAGAAAGAAGCCTACGCCCGGCGCGACTACGTGCTCAATCGGATGCAGGAGGACGGCTACATCACCGCCGCCGAGGCCCAGGCGGCCCGCGCGGAGAAGCTGCAACTGCGCCGCCGCAGCGCCACCGAGACGACGCAGGCCGAATTCTTCGCCGAGGAGGTACGGCGCAACCTGCTGGCGGCGTACGGCGAGAAGGGCCTCTACGAGAGCGGCCTGACCGTCAGCACAACTCTCGATCCTGCCTACCAGGCGGCCGCCGACAAGGCACTACGTGACGGGCTGATCGCCTATGACCGCCGTCACGGCTGGCGTGGGCCCTACGCCAAGATCCCCGACATGAGCCTTTGGGAAGAAGAGTTTGCCCGCATCGCCCAGCGCCGTCCCTTGTTCGGACCTGCCACCTGGCATCTCGCCGTCGTCACCAAGGTCGAGGCCCAGTCGGTGCAGGTTGCCGGCTTGCCGGACGGCGAAGGCTCGATACCCTTCGCCGAGATGACCTGGGCGCGGCCGACGCTGGCCGAGCAGCGCGTGGGCAACCCGCCGCGGAACCCGCGCGACGTGGTGGGCGTGGGCGACATCATCGTCGTCGAGAAGGTCGAGAAGGGGGCCAACAACAAACCCTATCCGCCGAACAGCTACGCTCTGCGCCAGGTTCCCAATGTCGAGGGCGGCGTGGTGATCATGGACACCCAGACCGGCCGCGTGCTCGCCATGTCGGGTGGCTGGGCCTATGGCCGCAGCCAGTTCAACCGTGCCGTCCAGGCGGCACGACAGCCGGGCTCGGCCTTCAAGCCGTTCGTCTTTCTGGCGGCGATGGACGCGGGATTCACCCCGGCCAGCATCGTGCTCGACGGACCTTTCAGCTACGACCCCGGCTATGGCCAGCCGATATGGACGCCGAAGAACTACGGCGGCGATTTCCTCGGACCGGCGACCGTGCGCCGCGGCCTCGAATTGTCGCGCAATCTGATGACCGTGCGCATGGCGCAGCAGGTCGGCATGAAGCACGTTGTCGAGGTCGCCAAGGAGTTCGGCGTCACCGACAACATGGGCGCCTATCTGCCGATGGCGATCGGCGCCGGCGAGACGACGCTGCTGCGCATGACCATGGCCTACGCCATGCTGGCCAACGGCGCGCTCGAGATCACGCCGAGCCTGGTCGATCGCGTGCAGGACCGTAACGGCAAGACCATCTATCGTCACGAGCCGCGCGTCTGCAAGGGCTGCGGCGAGGCGGCCGGCGGCGGCACGCCCACGGCACCCGAGCTGATCGATTCGCGCAAGCCCTTCCACGACCCGGCATCGGTCTACCAGGTCGTGAGCATGATGCAGGGCGTGACCGTCCGCGGCACCGCCGGCCGTCTGGCCGCGCTTGGGCGGCCGATCGCCGGCAAGACCGGCACGACCAACGACGCGCGCGACAACTGGTTCCTGGGCTCGACCCCCGACATCACCATCGGTGTCTATATCGGCTTCGACGAGCCGCGGAATCTGGGGGCGCAGGAGACCGGCGGCGGCAACGCGGCGCCCATTTTCGAGCAGATCGCCAAGGAGATATTCAAGGGCAAGGCGCCGACGCCATTCCGCATCCCGCCTGGCCTGCGCTTGGTCCGCTTCAC
The DNA here is from genome assembly GCA_001767945.1 of Alphaproteobacteria bacterium RIFCSPHIGHO2_12_FULL_66_14. GTDB lineage: Bacteria > Pseudomonadota > Alphaproteobacteria > Reyranellales > Reyranellaceae > Reyranella. The sequence goes on from MEMN01000238.1 coordinate 6,151, forward strand.
CTACGAGGGCGGTACGATCGATGAGGTCTTCAAGCCTGGTACCGAGCCTGGCTCCGACGGCTACATGGTGACGCCACTTGACGGCTCCGCCCCGTTTTCCGGTATAGACCCGTCCGGCGGCCCGCAGCAGGCGGGCGGCACCCGGCGCCCCGGCCTGTCGGGGACCGGCGAGACATATTGACGGACGGACGCTGAGAAACGGATTGGGGAATGCGCGCAGAAGCCCAGGCGATGGTGAACGAGATCGAGGAGTCGCTGGTACTCCTCAGGAGGCGTCTTTGACTACGACCAGGCGGTCGTCCGTCTCGACGAGCTGAACGCGCGCGCCGAAGATCCGGCGCTGTGGAACGATCCGAAGCAGGCCCAGGCCGTGATGCGCGAACGCACGCGGCTCGAGGGCGCCATCGCCACTATCAAGCGTCTGCGTGCCGCCATCGACGACAATGTCGGGCTGATCGAGATGGCCGAGTCCGAGAAGGACGAGGCGATGATCGCCGACGCCGAGCGGGGGCTCGGCGAAGCGCGCGCCGAGGCCGCCAAGGCGCGGCTGGAGACGCTGCTGTCGGGCGAGGCCGATCCCAACAACGCCTATGTCGAGATCAACGCTGGCGCCGGCGGTACCGAGGCCCAGGACTGGGCCGAGATGCTGGCGCGCATGTACACGCGCTGGGCCGAGCGCCGGGGTTTCAAGGTGAGCTGGCTCGAGGAAAGCGCCGGTGAAGAGGCCGGCATCAAGTCCTGCGCCTTCAAGGTCGAGGGAGCGAACGCCTATGGCTGGCTGAAGACGGAGAGCGGGGTCCACCGGCTCGTGCGCATCTCGCCGTTCGACGGCAATGCGCGGCGCCAGACCAGCTTCGCCTCGGTCTGGGTCTATCCCGAGGTCGACGACGACATCGAGATCGAGCTGGTCGACAAGGATTTGCGCGTCGATACCTACCGTGCCTCGGGGTCGGGCGGCCAGCACGTCAACAAGACCGATTCGGCGGTGCGCATCACGCATATCCCGTCAGGCATCGCCGTCGCCGTGCAGCAGGAGCGCTCGCAGCATCAGAACCGGGCCAAGGCGCTGCAGATGCTGAAGGCGCGTCTCTACGAGGTCGAACTGCAGAAGCGCGAGGCCGAGCGGCTGGCGATCGAGGCCAACAAGACCGATATCGGCTGGGGGCACCAGATCCGCTCCTATGTGCTGCAGCCCTATCAGATGGTGAAGGACCTGCGCACCAACGTGGAGCGCTCCGACCCGCAGAAAGTGCTCGACGGCGACCTCGACGAGTTCATGGCGGCGTCACTGGCCGCACGGGTGGGCGAGGGCAAGGACAAGGTAGCGGCTTAGCTGTGACAGATCGGAGTCGACACTTTCGTCCTTCAATGAGAAGCGTGGGCGCTTCAGCCAGGCGGGGCAGGTGCATCTTCCGGTGCTTCGGATTCCTCCAACTGCACGCGATCCCGCCCAGTCTGCTTTGCGTGGTAGAGCCCGCGGTCGGCGGCGCCGATCAACAGGTTCGGTGACGTCGAGGACGTCGGTATCCGCGTCGCCACACCGATGCTGACTGTGACGTGACCGGCTACCGGCGAGCCCGCATGGGGAATGAGCAGATCGGCGATTGCCTTGCGTAGCCTCTCGGCGATGAGAAGCGCCCCTTCGGCGGGGGTGTTGGGCAGAAGGGCAGCGATTTCCTCGCCGCCGTAGCGCGCCAGGAGGTCGCCTTCGCGCTTGAGCTCCGCCAACGCGGCACGCGCAATCTTCTGGAGGCAGCTGTCGCCGGCCTGATGCCCATACCGGTCGTTGTATTGCTTGAAGTGATCGACATCGATCATCAGCAAGGACAGGGGACTTTTGTCCCGCGACGATCGGCGCCACTCGATGTCCAAGGCACTGTCGAAATGCCGCCGATTTGCGATCCCCAGCAGGCCGTCCCGGTTGGACAACGCGTCGAGCCGGCGATTGAGATCGGTCAGTTCCTGGTTTGCGCGTGACAGCTTCTCGGTACGTTCCGAGACTCTTTTCTCGAGTAGGCTGTTGGCCGTGACCAGCTCGCGATTCTGCTCCGCCAGGACATGGTGGAGTGTATGCAATGCGCTCAGCAGAGCTTCAGTGGGGTTGTCTCTTGTCGTTGCTTCGCGGTCGTATGCGGTCGCGGGATGTTCGCCGGCTCGGACACGCTCGATCTGGCGGGCCATGGACTGGTCCTCGCCAAGGATGTGAGACGCCAGCCACGCGCAGAGAAAGCCATGCAATGTCTCTGCCGCGTTGTGAATCGAATTTCGCGCATTCCACAAGGCGCCTATCTGATCAACGAACTCGACGTGGTGCCGGTGGTGCGTCTCTCGATGGCGGGTATCGATGCCGCTCTCCAGCATCAGGCGCTCTTCGTCGGCAAAATGGTATTGGGCGTAATCTGCCAACTCCGTGAAGATGGCTGTCAACCCGTCGTCGCTCACGTTGCTGGCGATGAACGAATCGCCCAGCCGATTGATCAGGTCGACCAGCTTGTGATGCTGATCGTCCACCGTTTCCAGTCCGGTCGTGAAGTGCTTATCCCAAAGGAAAGTCTCCATCGGTCCCTGTTCTCTCTTCGACACCGTTCCAGATCATACTGATCAGCGAGGTCAATCTATTGCGCGCCCAAGGATGTCAGGCGGTGAGTGATACGTAATTTTTGACTGCAACGATCAAAGAATTTGGCCGTGTCGCTCCGGGACTGGACGAGCAACCGAGAGTGTCGCCAAAAGTAGATTGGCGTCTCCCGTCCGCAGCTTGCGCCGCGCGCGGCGACCGATGCTACAATAACGGCTGCGGCTAACCGTACCCGGGCGGCGCCCGAACAGAGCGCCTTGGTTTCGCTGTGGATCTATCCCGAGGTCGACGGCGACCTCGACGAATTCATGGCGGCGTCGCTGGCGGCGCGCGTGGACGAGGGCAAGGACGAGGCGGCCGCATAACGATCTTCGCGCCGGTGTGGGACGTATCGGCGCGGGCGGTAGCGGGGCCTTTGCCGACCGCGGCACCTCAGCCCGGGCTCCTCGAGAGATTGCGCGCCGCACCCTCATCCGCGGGTCCCCGCCGCATCGGTTTTCGCTGACGTCTGGCCAGGTCCGGAGCAGGCTGGTTCGAGCCTGCCTTTGATCAGCATCGGTGCCACCTGGGATGCGGGAACCGCGGGACTGAAATAGTACCCCTGAATGATATCGCACCCGGCCCTCACCAAAAAGTGCAGTTGCTCCGCCGTTTCAACACCCTCCGCAATCACCTCGATTCCGAGCTCGCGGGCAAGGCCGATGGTGGCCCGCACGATCGCGGCGTCTCCCGGGTCAGTTACCAGATCGCGAACGAACTCCTGGGCGATCTTGATATGATTGACGTGATAGGTGCGCAGGTACTCCAGCGAAGAATAGCCGGTTCCGAAGTCGTCTATCGCGATCGACACGCCGAGCGCGCGCAACCGCTCGATCATCTCGCTGCTCTCGCGCGTCGTCTGCATCAGAACCGATTCGGTGAGCTCGAATTCGATGGCGGAGGCATCGAGCCCGTACTTCTGGAGAGTGGCCCTGAACTCCCCGTCGAAATCTAGTGAGGGCCTCAGCTGGGCAGCGGACAAGTTGATCGACACCTTCGGCAACGAAGGAATCTCCGCCCGCCAGAGCGCAACCTGGCGGCACGCGTCGTCGACGACCCAACGTCCGATTGGCACGATGGTCCCGGTCTTCTCTGCAATCGGGATGAACCGGCCCGGGAGGAGTAACCCCTGCACCGGATGATTCCATCGCACCAGCGCCTCGAAGCCCTTGATTGTTCCCGACGGCGCCTCGATCTGGGGCTGATAGTAGAGTTCCAGCTCGTGGCGGCCGAGAGCCCTATGCAGTTCTTCGCCGAGCGTCACGCGTTCGCGCACTTCGACGTCGAGCGCTTCGGAATGGAAATGATACTGATTGCGCCCTGCATCCTTCGCCCGATAGAGGGCGAGATCGGCCCGCTGCAGGAGCGCCTCCGGCCCGGCGACATCGGTATCGTAAACGGCGATGCCGAGGCTCGCCGTGACATGGATCTCGGCACCGAGATCGTAGGGTGCGGACAGTGCATGCAGGATTCTGGCTGCGAGCGCCCCCGCGGCTGCCGGATCGGGCGCGTCGGTTTGCAACATCGCGAATTCGTCGCCACCGAAGCGCGCGACGACATCGCTTGCCCGGCAAAGCTCCTTGAGACGGCCGGCGACGGCCTTGAGCAGCTCGTCGCCTTTCGAATGCCCAAGCGCGTCGTTCACATCCTTGAAGAGGTCGAGATCGAGATAGAGGATGGCAAACGGGGCTGCGCCGCGCCTGGTGGCGCTGAATGCGTGCGCGAGATGCTCCATGAAGCTCTTCCGGTTGGCAAGCCCCGTGAGCTGATCGGTGAGTTCGAAGCGCGAGATCTTCGCCTCGGCTGCCTTGTGGTCATTGATGTCGGTGATCAGACCTTCGATTGCCGTCAGCTGGCCGCTGTCGTCGCGTATGGCGCGGGTACGATCCTCGAACCAGACGTAGCTGCCGTCGGGGTGACGCAGGCGATACTCGCTGACCGTTTCGCCGTGCTCGGCGACGCGCAGCAGGTCATGCATCACTTTTGGCCGATCGTCGGGATGAATGAGGCTCGCGTAGAACGACGGCTGCGACAGGAACTGATCCAGCTGGTAGCCGTAACGAGCGGCATTGCGCGATATGTAGGTCACCGCATAAGGCGGCTCGGGCTGCAGCCTGTAGAGGATGGTCGCGCTGTGCTCGACGATGCGGGCCGCTGTCGTGAGTTCATCGAGGTCCCGCGCATGTCCGATTGCGGCGCCGGCGAGTTCCGCGATCGTCCTCAGCGTATCGATCTCGGCCGCTGACCACCGCCTCTCGGTTTCGCAATCGTCAAAGCCCATCTGTCCCCACCAGCCACCCTGGGTCAGAACCGGCACCATGAGGGTCGACTTCGTTCCGTACTGGACGAAGAGGTCCCTGGCTGGGCCTTCGAGCAGCCGGACAATGGCCGTCTGCGCTTCCCCATGGGCCAGCGCACGCTCCCAGGCGCCCAGACCTGCCGCCTCGAAGTCGACAGTTGGTGGCAGATCCCTGGCTGCTTCCGGCGGAACCTGAGCTGCGCGCCACTCGAAATATTTCGAGGTCATGAGGCCGCCGTCGGAACTTCTGGAGTTCCGGTAGAGATAGACCCGGCTGACGTTCGTGGACTCACCGATGACCTTCAGTACCGCAGGCATCGAGCGTTCGAGGTCGAAGGTCCGCAACAATTCCGTGGCGCTGCCCACCATGGCGCGAAGGATGGCATCGCGCCGGCGCAGCTCGGCGGAAGCGGCTTCCAGATCGCTCGCCAAGGCGGTCCGGGCGATCTGAAGTCGCGTAGTGTCGACCATCCAGCGGTTGATAGTGAGCCCAACTGCCACGAGAAGACCGACG
>MEMN01000239.1:0-11227 GCA_001767945.1 Alphaproteobacteria bacterium RIFCSPHIGHO2_12_FULL_66_14
TGCGGTTGGGCGGCCGTGCCGAGACCCTCGACCGTGGTCACCTGGCGGCCCGCCACCGTGCCCAGCTCGCGGGTGCAGGCATAGGCCGGCTGGCCGTCGACCAGCACCATGCAACAACCGCACTGTTCCAGGCCGCAGCCGTAGCGCGTGCCCATCAAGCCGAGATGGTTGCGTAGCGCTTCCAGGAGCGACGTGGTCCCCGGAGCGCCGATGGATCGGGCCTCGCCGTTGACCGTGAGGGCAATGTTCATGACGGCCTCCCCGTTCCGGCGATCAAATCATCGCCGGCACCGGTTCGGCAAGCGACGGGTCAGGCCGCCTGATCGGCCGGAGCCGCCAGCCGCGCCTTGGCGGCAGCGACCGCCCCTTCCGAGAATTGCTCCGGATATTTGAGCACGAGAGTCTCGCCCGTCATCTCGACGAGGCCATTCGCCACCAGCAGCTCATAGCCTTCGGTCGGGGTCTTGCTGAGCGCCCAGTCCTCCAGGCACTGGACCACGCCCTTGCTCTTCAGCTTGAGCCGCGTACGGCTCGCACGGGTGGCACGACCGTTCTTCTGGGTCAGCAACTGTTCGTAGGCGGCCAGCGTCTGGTAGAAATCGCGGTGCAGCGGATCGGTCTGGTCCGCGCCTTCGAGCGTGCAAAGCCTTCGAAACGCCTCGCGCCAGATATCGTCCCGCCCGAGCCGCCTGGCGTTCTCCATCAGGGTGCGCAGAGCCACCGGATCCGTATAGCCGGAAATCGGCTTGGCCATCGTCTGCTTCAGGGCCGCCGGGGGCTTGGCGGCGAATGTCTGCTTCGTATTGTTCTTTGCCACGGTGACTCCTGCACATTTGTCCGGCACCTGGGCGTGCAAGAGATTTGACCATACCACATTGTCCGCTACCCACGTGGATTGCTTACGTGGCCAACACCAGCCGGTCGATCGAGACGCAAAGGCCCAAACGCTCGTAAAACCGCCGTGCGTCGCGGCTAAAGGCGTGTATCGCCACCTCGACGTGACTGGCCCTCTGTTCGCGCGGCCAATTCATTACAGCGGAAACAAGGCACTTTCCGACTTTTTGGTCACGCGGCCCGGCTCAACCAATGCACGGACACGCCGAAGCCAAGACGCTCGTAGAACCGCAGCGCGTGACGATTGACGGCATGGACGCCCAGTTCGACATGGCTGGCGCCCTGCCCGCGTGCCCATTCCATCGACGCCGCCACCAGCTTCCGGCCGATCCGCCGATCGCGCCGATCGGCACGGACCACGAGATTGTCGAGCACCACCACCTTGCGCGGAGCGGCGCCGGCGAACGGTGACGGCGGTCGCGGCAGCAGCACGGCAAAGCCGATCACATCCACCTCGTCCTCGGCCACGAGGATGGTCGAGTCCGGACCGGCCATCCATTGTCCGACCTGTTCCCATGTCCGCGCCGGCCCGTCGAAGCGGCGGAAGAAGTCCGGCCGCGCCGCGCGGTGGAACTCGTCCAGCTCCTCGAACAGGGCGCAGAGCGCCTGGTAGTCGCGCAGAGTGGCCTGGCGCACGGTCGACATCACGCCGCCAGCACCAGCCGGTCATTGGCCGCCAGGAAGCCGAAGTTCTCGTAGAACCGCCGGGCGTCGGGATTTACGTCGCCCACGACGGCTTCGACCTGAACGGCGCGGCGCTGACGCGACCATTCGACGGCGGCGGCGAGCAGGCGCCGGCCGACGCGACGACCGCGCAGGTCGGCGCGCACCACGAGGTTGTCGACTTCGACGACCTTGTGCACTCCAGTGCCGTGCACCGGCACGATGCGCGTCATCAGGACGGCGACGCCCAGAATGCCCATCTCGCTCTGCGCCACCAGCAGGGTCGTGCCCGGGCTTTCCAGCCAGGTCAGCACCTGTTCGCGGGCGTTGCCTGGATTGTCCAGAAGCTCGCACAGCGCCTCACAGTCGCGCGGCCCGGCCAGCCGCACGCGAATCGGCAACGGCTCCAAGGGGGGCAGCGGCGGTTCTATCGCTTCAGGTTCAGCTTCGATGATCGACATGTCGTCCTCCGGTTGCGGTCCCGCCGCGGCCCGGAGGCCCATCCAGAAACACAGAAGCCGCCGGGATGCGGCGGCTTCGTTGAGTCATGACCCTTCGCGCCGCCTATGTCAGGGGCGTAAAATACCAAGCGTTCTGGATCAGGGTCGTGCGCATGAGCATTTTATAGGGCTTGGTGCGGGGCTCTGTCAATCATTCCGCCGCCACTGCCATCGCCTGCTTGAGGCCGGGCATGGTGAAGCCGAGCTTGTCGAGCTTGGCGATCATTTCCCTGCCGGCCTTCTCGTCGGTTTCCACCAGCGGCGGACGGACCGGGCCCCAGGCGGCATCGGCGCCGTAGTGCGCGATGCAGTACTTGAGGCCGGGGATCATGACGTAGCCCTGCATGACGCCGCGCACGTCGTTGATCCAGGTCTGCAGCTTGTCGCCCTCGGGCGTGTTGTACTTGTGATAGGTCTCGGCGATCTTGCCGGGATTGATGTTGGCCGTGGCGCTGATGCAGCCCGCGCCGCCCGCCTTCACGTTCTCGATCAGGGGCTTCTCGTTGCCCGAGAAGACGTCGAAGCCGTCCTTGGCGAAGGCGTCGATCATGCTCTTGGTGTGCGCCCAGTCGTCGGAAGAATCCTTCATGCCAACGATCTGCTTCGGATAGGCCTTCATCAGCCGCTCGACCAGCTTATGCGTGATCGGCACCGCCGACACCGGCGGGATGTGATAGAGATAAACGCGCAGCCGCTCGTCGCCGACGCGCTGCACGACCTCCGAGAAGAAGCGGAACAGCCCCTCCTCCGGGACGCCCTTGTAGTAGAAGGGCGGCAGCATCAGCACCCCCGACACGCCGAGCTTGGTCGCATGCGCACTCACCTCGGCCGCCTCGGTGATCGAGCAGGCCCCGGTGCCCGGCATCATGCGCGCCGTCGGCACGCCCGCCGAAACGATGGCATCCAGGAGACCCATGCGCTCCTTGGCCGACATCGAGTTGGCCTCGGAATTGGTGCCGAACACGGCAAGGCCGCAATCCTGGCTGAGCAGCCACTTGCAGTGGGCGATGAATCGGCCGACATCGGGCGACAGATCGCGCTTGAAGGGTGTGACGACGGGCGAAAGAACGCCTTTGATCCGCTGAGCGGCCATGATTTGATTTCCCCAGGAAGTGGCGCGCCTTTTCTGCAACGAAGCGCCGGAGACGTCCAGTGGCAGGTTTGTCGAGCGAGATTCTTCCCGAGGACGGCACCGCCGGGACCCTGGTCGGCCGGGTCTGGCACAGAGGCAAGCCCGGCGGGCCGAGCGTGGTCGCGGTGCGGGCCGACGGGGTGTTCGACATCACGACGGTGGCGCCCACGATGGCCGACCTGTGCAACGCCCCGGACCCGGTGGCGCTGGCCAGATCGACCCGGGGCGAGCGGCTGGGGGCGCTCCAGGACCTCATCGGCGACCTGCTGGCGCCGATCGATCTGCAGGCGATCAAAGCGGCCGGCGTCACCTTTGCCATCAGCCTGCTGGAGCGGCTGATCGAGGAGCATGCCAAGGGCGATCCGGCACGGGCCGAGACGGTGCGCGGCGAACTGAATTCCATCATCGGCGCCGACGTCAGCACCATCAAGCCGGGCTCACCCGAGGCAGAGGCGCTCAAGAAGTCGCTGCTGGCACGCGGCGCCTGGTCGCCCTATCTCGAGGTCGGCATCGGTCCCTACGCCGAGGTCTTCACCAAGGCACCGGCCATGGCCGCCGTCGGCTACGGCGCCGAGATCGGCATCCGCCCCGATTCGGACTGGAACAACCCCGAACCCGAGGTGACGCTGGTAGTGAATGCCAAGGGTGCGATCGTGGGCGCGACACTCGGCAATGACGTCAATCTGCGTGACATCGAGGGTCGCAGTGCGCTGTTGCTGGGCATCGCCAAGGACAACAACGCATCTTGCGCACTGGGGCCGTTCGTTCGGCTGTTCGACGACACCTTCACGCTGGACGACGTACGCACGGCCAAGGTCGAGCTGGAAGTGACCGGCCCGGACCAGTTCCGCCTGCGCGGGCAGAGCGATCTTTCCAAGATCAGCCGGGATCCGACCGACCTCGTGGCCCAGGCGATGAAGACACATCAATATCCCGACGGCATGGTGCTGATGACCGGCACACTGTTTGCTCCCAGCGAACCGCGCAAGCCGGGCGGCACGGGTTTCACCCACATGGTGGGCGATCTCGTGTCGATCCGCTCGCCCAAGCTCGGCACCCTCACGAACAAGGTGAACCATTGCGACAAGATCCCGCCCTGGACGTTCGGCATCGCGGCCTTGATGCGCAATCTGGCGGCGCGCGGGCTGCTGCGTTGAGCGACGACCTCACCCGCCTCCCCGCCTCCCTGCTGCGCGAGCAGATCGCGGCGAAGAAAGTTTCGCCGGTCGAACTGACCAAGGCCGTGCTGGCCCGGGCCGAGAGGCTGCAACCGGTATTGAACTGCTTCATCACCGTCGTTCCCGAGTACGCCCTGAAGGCGGCAAAGAAGGCTGAAGATGCCATCATGCAGGGCAAGCCGCTCGGCTTGCTGCACGGCATCCCCTTCGCCGCCAAGGATCTCGTCAACACCGCCGGCGTGCGCACGACCTTCGGTTCGCTGCACCATGAGGATAATGTCCCGAAAGAGGATGCTGTCGCGGCCGCGCGCATGAAACAAGCGGGAGCGATCCTGTTCGGCAAGACGACGACTCCGGAGTTCGGCCACAAGGCGCTGACCGATGCGCCGCTGTTCGGCCGCACGCGCAATGCCTGGAGCGCCAAGCGCACGTCGGGCGGCTCGAGCGGCGGGGCGGCGGTCGCGGTGGCGGCGGGTATCGGGCCGATCGGCATCGCCACCGACGGTGGCGGCTCGACCCGCATTCCGGCCGCGGCCAACGGCATGGTGGGCCTGAAGCAGAGCAACGGCGTGATCCCGCACAGCCAGGTGGCCGATGCCTTCGGCAATTACACCTACGTGACGCCGATGACACGGACGGTGATGGACACCGCGCTGATGCTGCAGGCCATGACGGGGCCACATCCCTCCGATCCGTGGTCGATCGGACTGGCGCCTCAGGACTACATCGCGGCGGCCCGCGCCGAGGGCAATCTCAAGGGCAAGCGCATCCTGTGGAGTGCCACGCTGGGCAACAAGGTCGTGGCTAGGGACGTACAGATGGCCTTCGAGCGCTCGCTCGGCAAGCTGCGCGATCTCGGCGCCGAACTGGTCGAGCTCACCGACGTGCTGCCCAACATGGAGCCGGTGTGGAAGGTGATCAACCACACGACGTGGAAGGCGCGGTTCGACGACCTGATCCGCCGCGAGGACAATCGCCTGTCGCCCTCGCTGGTGCGCCAGGTCGCGATGGCCGCCGAGTGGAGCGGCGCCGACTACCAGCGCGCCCAGTTCCAGCGCACCGAGATCTTCCGCATGGTGCAGCGCTGGTTCGAGACCGCCGACTATCTGGTGACGCCGACCCTGTCTCGCACCGCGCTGCCGATCGACCAGGACCTGTTCGAGCCGATCCGCATCGACGGCATCGAGGTGGGAGAACTCCGGCGCAACTGGTTCCCCTACACCATGCCGTTCAACATCACCGGCCATCCGGCGCTGACGCTCTGCTGCGGCTACGACTCCGAGGGGCTGCCGATCGGCCTGCAGATCGTCGGCCGTTTCCGCGACGATGCCTCGGTGCTGCGCGCCGCCGCTCTCTATGAGAGCAGTGAGGACTGGCTGTCGCGATGGCCCGATCTTTGAGCCGACCGCCGCCGCTGTCGCCCGAGGAAATCCAGGCCCGCGTGCTGCATCGCGACGGGCTGATCCTGGTGATCGACAAGCCGGCCGGGCTCGCGGTCCACGCCGGACCGAGCCGCGCGCCCAACCTGGAAGAGTGCTTCGACGCCCTGCGCTTCGGCCTGCCGCGGCCGCCGGCGTTGGCGCACCGTCTCGATGCCGACACCTCGGGCGTGCTGGTATTGGGGCGGCATCCCAAGGCGCTGGCCAAGCTCGGGCGCCTGTTCTCCGGCCACACGACCGAGAAAACCTATTGGGCGGTCGTCGAGGGCGCGCCGCCCGCCAATGACGGCATATTCGACAAGCCGCTGCTCAAGATCAACAACAAGACGGGCTGGACGGTAAAGGTGTCTGACAAAGGCCAGACTGCCATGACGCGCTATCGCGTGCTGGGCCGGGCGCCGGGCATGACCTGGCTGGAACTGAAGCCTGAGACCGGCCGCACGCATCAGATCCGCGTCCATTGCGCCGATGCCGGCTGCCCGGTGATCGGCGATCGCTTCTACGGCCGGCCCGAGCTCGGCCAGCAATTGCACCTGCATTCGCGCGCGATCGTGCTGGCGCTGTCGAAGAACAAGCCGCCGGTGGTCGTCACCGCGCCTCCGCCGCCGCACATGCTGGCGGCGCTCATGGCTTGCGGCTTCAGTCCTTCGACCTGACCCAGATGCGGAGCTTGTCGCCGACCTCGAAGCCGGCGTCGCTGGCCGCCTTCAATTCGTCGCCGGATTCGTAGCCGACCAGCGGCAATCGCGGGAAAGTCTGGGCGGCAAGAAGCGCCAGCGACCGCCAGACGGCGCGCGCGTCGGGCGCATCAGCGACCACGTTGGACAATCCGACGACACCCTCGGCGCGGTAGAGCATGCCGCCCGCCACGACACGGAAGCCGCGCCGTCCGGTGAACAGCGCGAAATCGGGATCGCCGAACGGCAGTCCCGCCGCACCGTTGGTTTCGCGTTGCCAGACGATGTCCGACGACGGGCCGGCCGCGGGCATCGCGTTCCGGATCCAGCGCGCCTCGAACAGCGGCTCGAAGCCCTGGCGCGAGAGATCGAGCGTGCGAAAGCTGTCCTTCACCGACCAGCGGCCCGGCAGGTTCGATTTCACGAGGATGTCGATGGCTTCGCGCTGCTCCGCAGCAGCCGACTTGTTGGACTGCAGAGTGACGACATTGGGATAGAAGCGCGGCACGGCCTCGGCGTTGACCCACATGTGCGGCAGGAACCGTCCGGGTTTGCCATGCGCGCGGCAGACCGCATCGCACCATCGCGCGTTGTTGAGCACCGCTGGGAGGGTAAAATCCTTCAGGCGCGGACTTCCTCTCTCTGGAACACCACGTAGGCCGCGGCGAAGACCACGATCATGCCGGCGATCAGGCCGGTGACCTGCGGCCAGATCAGGACCAGGCTCTGGTCGAAGGGCAAGGGCGCTCCCATGATCGCGCCGCGCATCTGGCTGGGAATGATCGGTCCCAGGGTGCGGGTCTCGGGATTGAGCAGGCCGACCACCGCCTCGCCGAACAGGGTGTTGGGCGACAGCCGCTCCAGCATCGACTGGGCCTCGATCATGGCCAGGGTTTCGTCGAGCCGGCCCATGCCCATGGCGACGTCGGCCGGCGTCACGGCCAGCACCATGACCGGCACCACCAGCGGCCACAGGATGGCGAAGAACAGCCAGACGCCCAGCGAACAGAGCGCCGAGGTCGCGGTCGAGCGGAAGATCACCGAGAACAGCATGGCGACGGCGAGCCAGACGCCGCCATAGGCGATGGCGACGACCAGGAAGCCGACACCGCGCGCCACCTCGACACCGCGCGGTGGCAAGCCGAGCAACAGCAGGCCGGCGCCGAGCACGATCAGCCACAGCGCCACCAGCGCCACGGCGAGGGTGGCAAGACCGCCCAGGAACTTTCCCAGCAGCAGCGCATCGCGATAGATCGGCTGCGACAGCACGCGCGAGAGCGTGCGGCGGTTGAACTCGCTGTTGACGGCATCGAAGCCGAGGCCGATCGCCAGCAGCGGGATCACCAGCGACAGCGAGGCAGTGAAGGAGAACGGCACGCGCTGCGGCGAGGAGGTGAAGATCCGCAGGAACAGGAAAGGATCGGACTCGGTGATGGTGCGCAGCTCCTGCAGCGACAGCCCGACCGGCAGGGCGCCGAAGGCGATGACGAAAAGCATCAGCACCATCATGCGGGCACTCGACAGGTGATCGGCGAATTCCTTCATGAACACCGGGCCGAGACCGGTGAAGGGCGAGCCCTCGCGGCGCATGCCACCGGAGGGGGGCGGCTTACGCGACATGGCGCGCCTCCTCGAAGTAGCGCGTGTAGACTTCCTCGAGGCTGGGCTGCAAGTCGGCGAGCCGGGTGAGCGAGCCGCCCGAAGACACGATGCGTTGCGCCACGGCCGCGCGCACGTCGCGATCTGCCACGACACGCCAGCCTCCCTCGCCTTCCGCCACGACGGTCTGGACGCCCTCGACGCCGCGAAGCGCGCCGGCGATGTCGACGCCCGAGGCCTCGACCAGGATGGGATGGCCGGCGCCCAGCACCTGGTTGGCGAGTTCGACCACCGACCCCATCAGGGCGATCTTGCCGTGATTGAACAGCGCCACGCGGTCGCAGACGCTCTGCACGCGGTCGAGCAGGTGCGAGGAGATCAGCACGGCGACGCCCGCCTTCTTGAGGCCGCGGATCATCTCCAGCAGCTCGAAGGTGGCGTGCGGATCGAGGCCCGAGGTCGGCTCGTCGAGGATCGCCACCTCGGCCTTCTTCATCACGATCTCGGCGATGCCCAGCCGCTGGCGCATGCCGCGCGAGAAGGTCGAGACGCGCTTGTCGAGCACGTCGGCGAGCTGGACGCTTTCCATCGCATCGCTGATCCGCTTCTCGGCGTCCCGCCGCGGGATGGCGAGCAGCCGCGCCGTGTAGCGCAGGTTCTCGCGCGCCGTCAGATGGTCGTAGAAGCCCACCGCGTCGGGCAGGTAGCCGACCCGGCGCTTGACCTCGAGCGGCTGGCGCACCGGATCGAAACCCAGAACGTCGACCGTGCCGCCGCTCACCTCGGTGAGTCCCAGCAGCATCAGGATGGTCGTGGTCTTGCCCGCGCCGTTCGGTCCCAGCAGGCCGAAGATCTCGCCGCGGCGGATGTCGAGATCGATGGCATCGACCGCACGGGTCGCGCCATAGAGCTTCAGCAGTCCGCGGACTTCGATGACGTTGTCGCCCATCGCCGGCAATCTAGCGCCGGCCGAAGCGCGCGACCGCACCCAGCAGCACCAGCAACGCCACCGCGATGATGCCGACGCCGACGAGGCCCCACAGAGTCGAGGTCGTGACGGTGATGCGGAAGTCCGCCGCACTCGATTCGCCCCGCGCAGTGGCGCGGAACGAGGCCACGTAATCGCCGGCGATCGCCTTGTCGGCCGGCGTCACCAGGACCTGGACCTCCTTCTTCTCGTTGGGCGCCAAGGTCGGGATGGTCTTGGGGTTGAACTCGACCTTCCAGTTGGCCGGCACCGTGCCCGACATCTCGATCTCCGCGACGGCCGCGGTGCCGTCGTTGACCAGCACCAGCGTGTAGGCCGAGGCCTTGCCGATCTCGGCTTCACCCGAGAGCCGGCCGTCCTTGGTCGAAAGCGCGAGGCGGCCCTGGCCGCTGATCTGCAGGGTGACGCGCAGGTCGGCCGTGGCGCCCTCGGCCGCGACCTTGACCAGCACCGGATAGTCGTCGGCCTTGACGTCGCGCGGCGGCGTCACCTTGACCTTGATGTCCTTGGTCTGGCCGGCCTCGATCGGGATCGAGCTGATCTCGTTGGAGCCGAAGCCTTCCGTGAAGGTGGTCTGGAAGTTGGCTGGGCCCTGTGCAGAGAGGGCGACGGTGAGATCCTTGCCGCTGTCGTTGCCGACGGTCACCGTGTATTCGAACGACGAACGCGGCGTGCCGCGCAGCGACGGCAGGCGCGACTTCAGGCTGAGCTTGGCCGGTGCCTCGGTGCCGACGGTGAGGGTGAGCGGCAACTCGACCGATTGCAGCCTCGCCCCCTTGGCGCTGAGCGCAACCTGATGCGAGCCCGGCTTGTCGTCCTTGGGCACCTCGACGCGAAGTTGCAGGCTCACGCTCTCGTTCTGGCCGGGCATCGCCGAGGCCACCGGCTGGCCGCCACCCAGGATGTCGATCTTCCAGCCCGCCGGCACGCCCGAGAGCGCAAGGGCCATCGCCTCGGGCGCGAGGCCGGAATTCTGCAGCTTGACGCGGACAGTCGCGGTCTCGCCGGCACGCACCGTCTGCGCCGGATAGTCGGTGAGCAGGAACAGTCCCTGCATCACCGGCGGCTGTTGCTGGGCTGCGGCCTGCGGTCCAAGAAAAGGTATTGCGAGAGTAACGAACAGAGCGATCAGACGGTGCATCGTGATTTTCCTTGGGCTCAAGCGGCGGCGCTGGGGCGCGCCTTCATGCGGCCGAACCAGGCCGTGAGAGTCTTGCAGGCCGGATCGAGTGGCTGGCCGACATTGCCCATGAAGTCGACGAAGGCGAAGAGATGGATGTCGGCAAGAGTGAGCTTGTCGCCGGCGACGAAGGGCTTGCTGCCCATTAGCCCATCCAGCCAGGCGAGCTTGTCGCGCGCTGTGGCCTTGAGACCGTCGGCCGCTTCGGGAATGCAGCGGATGCGGTCCTGGAACATCTTCAAGCCTTGCGAGAAGCGGAAGCCGTTGGCCGCCGGTTCGGCGATGTTGAGATCAATGCGGCGGACCCACATGCGGGTCCTGGCGCGCTCCTCGGCCGTGTCGCCGATCAGCGAGGGCGTATCCTTCTTGATCTCGTCGACGTACTCGCAGATCGCCGTGATCTCGGCCAACACGGTACCGTCGTCGAGTTCCAGCGCCGGGCACTGTCCCGAAGGATTGACCTTGAGGTAGGGTTCCTTGCGGTTCTCGCCGCCGCGCAGATCGACCTCGACCTTGGGCACGTCGAAGCCCTTCTCGGCCATGAACATGCGCACCATGCGCGGGTTGGGGCCGACCGAATTGTAGAACTTCATTTTTCTTTTCCTCCCTTAGCGACCGGGCCTCAGCGCCACGGCTCGACGAGAATCTTGGTGTGTTTCTCCGGATTGGCCAATGCTTCGAACGCTCCCTTTACACCCTCCAGCCCGACCTTCGATGTGATCAGCGCCGCGGCGTCGACCTTGCCGTCGGCCAGCAAACCGAGCGAGCGGGCGAACTCCTCAGGCGTGTAGCCTAGGACGAACTGGAGATTCAATTCCTTGAAAATGGCGAACATCGGTTCGATCGTGTCCGGCTCCATGCAGACGCCAGCCACGATGACGCGGGCATCGCGCGGCGCCTTCTCGAACACCTGCTGCAGGAGGCCCGGCACGCCGACGCACTCGAAGATCGCCGCGCGCTTGTCGGCCGGCAGCCGG
>MEMN01000239.1:11252-13062 GCA_001767945.1 Alphaproteobacteria bacterium RIFCSPHIGHO2_12_FULL_66_14
TCGGCTCCCATCCTGACCGCGAGTTCGCGCTGCTTGGGCGAGAAGTCGGCCGCCACGATCGGCCGCACGCCTTTCAGCCGCAGCGCCGCGATGACGGCGAGGCCGACCGGACCGCAGCCCACGACCAGCGGCGCCTCGTCACCGGTGAGGGCCCCCTTCTCGACCGCGTGCACGCCGACGGCCAGCGGTTCGGTAAGGGCCGCATGTTCGGTCGGCAGGCCGTTCGGCACTTCGAGCATCAGCGGCGCCGACAGCAGCATCTGCTCGGCATAGCCACCGACATAGGTGTTGGAATAGCCCATGCCCTTGGGCCCATCGGCTTCGATCATCAGCGGCATCGCGCAGACGCGGGTGCCCGGCTTCAGCCTGCGCTCGGTCTTCGGCCCATAGTCCAGTACCTCGCAGCAGAATTCATGGCCGAACACGATGTCGCGCCCGAGATCCATCGGCACGCGGCCCGGCGTGCGCCTGGCAACGGCCACCATGCGATGGGCATGCTTGGCGGCATGCAGGTCGGAGCCACAGATGCCGCAGGCCAGCGTCTTCACCAGGACTTGCCCCACGCCCGGCACCGGCGCCGGCAGGGTGTCGACGACGATGTCGCCGCCGCGGAAGATCGCTGCCCTCATGCGATGAAGTCCCTGGTCGTCTGCACGAAATCGTCGAGCCGGTCGTGGTGCACCCAGTGGCCGGCATTGTCGAACTCGACCACCTTCGCATTCCTGAAATGCGCGAGGCGGCCGTCCTTCTCGGGGTTCGAGGCCCAGCTCTCCTTGCCGTAGACCAGCAAGGTCGGGCAGGCGATCTCGGCCCACAACGATTCGATGGCGCTGTAACTCATGTCGTAGGGCGGCCAGGCGCGGACGTAGTTGTCGAACTTCCAGCTGTAGGTGCCGTCCTCGTTCTGGTTGACGCCCTGCTGCGTGAGGTGGCGCGCCTGCTCGGCGCTCAGGTGCTTGTTCTCCTCCTGCATGCGCTTGAAGGCGTCCTCGATGGTCGGATACTTGCGCGGGCCGCGGGCCGACAGCTTGCGCTGCTCCTCGACCCACTCGCGCATGCGCTCGGCCATCGGCTTCCTGCGTTCGGCGATGATCTTGGGCGACGGGCCGAGGCCCTCAATCGCCACCAGCTTGCGCACCTTGTCGGGATAGACGCCGGCGTAGCGCAGGCAAATGTTGCCGCCCAGCGAATGGGCAACGATGGTCACCGGCGCCAGCGCCTGCTGGTGCACGAGCTGCGCGAGATCATAGATGTACGACGCCATCGAATAGTTGCCATCGGGCGACCACTGGCTGTCGCCATGCCCGCGCAGGTCGGGGCAGATGATGTGCCAGTCCTTGCGCAGCGCCTGGGCGACCCAGTCCCAGTTGCGGCAATGGTCGCGGCCGCCGTGGACCAGCAACAGCGGTGGCGCCTCCGGGTTGCCCCAGTCGACATAGTGAAGACGCAGGCGTTGAGAAAAGAAGACCCGGGAAGTGGGCCCCGGCATGCCGTTCAGAGGGACGTTCATGCGGTCTTCTATAGCGAATCCCGTCGGTTTGCGTCACTCTTGGAAACATGATGAGCCCCGAGCAAAACGAGCTGATTACCCGCGTCGGGCCGGGCACCAAGTGCGGCGCCCTGATGCGGCACTACTGGCATCCGGTGGCCTTGGCCGACGAACTGCCCGCCGAGCGGCCGGCCAAGGCGGTGCGCGTGCTTGGCCAGAATTTCGTCCTGTTCCGCGACGAGCGCGGCCGGCATGGGCTGCTCGACAGGGACTGCCCGCACCGTGGGGCCGATCTGGCCTTCGGCCGCCTCGAAGACGGCG
>MEMN01000240.1:0-433 GCA_001767945.1 Alphaproteobacteria bacterium RIFCSPHIGHO2_12_FULL_66_14
CGTCCGGCAGGTGGGGTGGACCGAGGCGCGAACAACGCGTCCGAGGACTGAGTTTCGACGGTCTGCTGCGGCCGCCCCCCACGCTTGTCAGGGGTGGGGCCGCAGGGTCAGATTCCTGCAAGGTCACAGGTGTGCGCTCAACCTGTGTCACAGCATTCGTCACAACTTGGTGTGACACTTTTGGCTGTGACACGCGGTCAGGACGACGGCTCTCCGGCGTGCGGGGAGCTGACATCATCGGCGCGGCGTGTCTCTTGCACGTCGGAGACCTTCAGCTTTCCACCAGCGAAAAGGATCAGGGAATGCCCACGATCAGCACCAAGGACGGCACCGAGATTTTCTACAAGGACTGGGGCACCGGCCAGCCCATCGTGTTCAGCCACGGCTGGCCGCTCTCGGCCGACGATTGGGACGCGCAGATGCTCTTCTTCCT
>MEMN01000240.1:442-11372 GCA_001767945.1 Alphaproteobacteria bacterium RIFCSPHIGHO2_12_FULL_66_14
CTTCCGTGTGATCGCCCATGACCGGCGCGGCCATGGCCGCTCCAGCCAGACCGGCGACGGTCACGACATGGATCATTACGCCGACGACCTCGCGGCGCTGACCGCGCATCTCGACCTCGGGAAGGCGGTGCATGTCGGCCACTCCACCGGCGGCGGCGAGGTCGTCCACTACATCGCGCGCCACGGCGAAAGCCGGGTGGCAAAGGCTGCGATCATCGCCGCGGTGCCGCCGCTCATGGTCAGGACGGCGAACAATCCGGGCGGGCTGCCCAAGGAGGTCTTCGATGGATTCCAGGCTGAGCTCGCCGCCAACCGCGCCCAGTTCTACCACGACATCCCGGCCGGCCCGTTCTACGGCTACAATCGGCCGGGCGCGAAGGCCTCGCAGGGGTTGATCTGGAACTGGTGGCGCCAGGGCATGATGGGCGGTGCCAAGGCCCACTATGACGGCATCGTCGCCTTCTCCCAGACCGACTTCACCGAAGACCTGAAGAAGATCACGGTGCCGGTCCTGGTGATGCACGGTGATGACGACCAGATCGTGCCTTATGCC
This sequence comes from Alphaproteobacteria bacterium RIFCSPHIGHO2_12_FULL_66_14, assembly GCA_001767945.1. GTDB lineage: Bacteria > Pseudomonadota > Alphaproteobacteria > Reyranellales > Reyranellaceae > Reyranella. The sequence continues at coordinate 996 of MEMN01000240.1, forward strand.
GCTTCGGCGCCGCTGTCGGCAAAGCTGCTGAAGAACGGCGTCCTGAAAACCTACGAAGGCTTTCCGCACGGCATGCCCTCGACCCACGCCGATACCATCAATGCCGACCTGCTGGCCTTCATCAAAGGCTAGGAGCCGTGCGATGCCGGGACTTCGGTCCCGGCGTCGATTGCGCCTCGGAGCAGGGCGCCCTTGCCGCTAGACCGGCGCCGATGGCAGTCGAATGTGGGTGAGGGCGGGCCTGCAGGGGCGGAAACGCCTCACGGCGAGGAACCCCAGCACGACAAAGATCGCCAGGACCATGAGTTGGGTGACCATGTATGGCGGCGCGAGGGCCTGCAGGGTGGCGCTCTTGGCGAATGCCTGTGCCACGCCGATCAGGACGTTGAGATAGAGCGCAGCCGTGGCGCCGGCGGCGTAGAGGCTGCGCCACGGTCCGGCCAGCCGGTACTGATAGAGCGCCATCAGCGTCGGCAGCAGGACGACCAGCGATAGGCCGCCGGTCACATGGCCCAGCCCGACTCGCGTCGAGGGAAAGAGGAAGCCGGTCACGCTCGTGGCCAACGTGGTCAGAAGGAAGACGGCGGTGAGCCCCGCCGCCTGACGCGAGCGGAGCATGTCCCTGAGGACAAGCGCACCGCTCGCGATTCCGATCAGACTCAAGACCACATGCATGGTCGTCAAGGTCGACAGTGACATACCGAGTACCACGACACTCTCCTGCTGAAGTGGGCTGCCGACCCTGTCGGCATCAGCCCTTCCTGGTGACGATCACTTCGAGATATTCGCTGGGGACGACCAACGTTCCGTCCTTGGCGACATTGAACTTGTCGAGCAGCGCCCGGATATCCTTCTCGAGCGCCACGCGAGCCTCGGGATCGATCGCCGCGAAAGCCTTCAGGACCGGGCCGTAGTAGCCGCGGAAGACTTCCAACCAGTGGTCGGGCGACTTGTAGCGCATGACGAAGTGCCGGCTTTCCGCCTTGACGGCCGCCGTCGGACCGAACAGCGCGTCGAGATGCGCCTTGGTGCCCCACAGTGCGGGTGACTTCACACCGGGGGCCGGCGGCACGTACTTGCCGATGGTCTTGAAGAGTTGGCCGATGAAGCTCTCCGGCGTCCAGTTGGCGAGGCCGATCTTTCCGCCCGGGCGGCAGACGCGCAGCATTTCCTTGGCCGCCTGTTCCTGGTTCGGCGTGAACATGACGCCGAAGGTCGAGAGCACGACGTCGAAGCTGGCGTCGGCGAAGGGCAGCGCCTCGGCATCGGCTTCCTGGAAGGTGACCGGCAGGTGGTCGGCCGTGGCGCGCTCGCGCCCACGCTCGAGCAGGGCCGCGACGTAGTCGGTCGACACGACATCGGCGAAGCGGCGGGCGGCGGCCAGCGTCGCATTGCCGTTGCCGGCGGCGACGTCGAGGACGCGCTGGTTGCTGCGGAGATCCACGGCCTCGCAAAGGCTTTCGCCCACGATCTGCAAGGTCGTGCCGACGACGGCGTAGTCGCCGGAGCTCCAGGCGACCTGCTGGCGGCCTTTGATCGTGGCGAGATCCACGACGGGAGAGGCGGCGGGAATGGCTGTCTGGATGTTCATGATTGTTCCTCACTGTCGGTTGTTGTCCCGCGGGGCTGCCGCGTGACGGGACGTATCTAGGCCTTGTTGCGGCGAGGGCGAATGACCGGGCGTCCGCCATGCTTGACACGGCGTCTGCAGTTCCTAGGTTCTCGCCTCAACGCGGGGACGGAATGGCAGCCGACGCTCTATCCGATGTCCTGAGAACGGTACGGCTCACCGGCGCGACGTTCTTCGACGTCGTGGCCAGGGATCCGTGGGTGGCAGAGCAACCGACGCGGGAGATGGTTCTGCCCAAGATCCTGCCAGGTGCCGAGCATCTGATCTCGTATCATGTGGTCACTGAAGGCCGTTGCTTCGCCGGCATCATCGGCGAGGAGCCTGTGGCGATCGACGCGGGCGAGGTCGTTGTCTTCACGCGTGGCGATCCGCACGTCGTGTCGAGCAGTCCCGGCATGCGCGCCCGGCCCGTCACGCAGGCGGAGATCGACGCCACGACCGCCGGCCCTCTGCCGTTCTTCCGCAACCTGGGTGGCGAGGGTCCGCCCTCGGTCAAGATTGTCTGCGGCTTCCTCGCCTGCGACTCGCGTCCGTTCAATCCGCTGCTCGACAATCTGCCGGCGGTCATCAAGGCGGGAAACCCCAGGAGTGGCGATGCGAACTGGCTGGGTCAGTTCATCCGCCTGGCGAGCAGCGAATCGGCGGACAAGCGTGCCGGTGGTGAAGGTGTGCTCGCCAAGTTGAGCGAGCTGATGTTCATAGAAGTGGTTCGCCAGTACTTGGAGACCCTGCCACCGGAGCAGGCCGGGTGGCTGGCGGGGCTGCGCGACCCGTTCGTCGGCAAGGCCTTGTCGCTGATGCACGGCGACACGGCCCGTGACTGGACGATCGAGGAGTTGGCCAGGGAGGCGGCGCTGTCGCGTTCGGTGCTCGCGGAGCGGTTTGTCGACCTCGTGGGCATGCCGCCGATGCACTATCTCGCCAAATGGCGGATGCAGATCGCGGCTGGCCTGCTGAGCGGCGGCAACACCAACATGGCGACCATTGCCGCCCAGATCGGATACGGCTCCGAGGCCGCCTTCAGTCGTGCCTTCAAGAAGACGGTCGGCGTGCCCCCCTCGGCCTGGCGCCGACGTTCCGCGGCCAACTGACATGGGCGCGGGACATTCACACGGGCCGCCGGCGGGGACGACCGCCGGCGGGCGGCACAAGTCGAGGCTGCAATGGGCGTTGGCGCTCACGGCGTCGTTCGTGGGTGTCGAAGTCGTGGGCGGCCTGCTGACGGGCAGCCTGGCGCTGCTGGCCGACGCCGCCCACATGCTGACCGATGTCGCGGGCCTGGCACTGGCGCTGCTCGCCATCCGCTTCGCCGAGCGGCCGGCGACGCCGCAGAAGACCTACGGCTACGTGCGCATGGAGGTGCTGGCGGCGCTGGCCAATGCGACCGTCCTGCTGCTGCTCACGGTCTACATCCTGTACGAGGCCTGGCAGCGCTTTCGCGATCCGCCGGAGATCCTGAGCGGTCCGATGCTGGCCGTCGCGGTGGCGGGCCTCGTGGTCAACCTGATCAGCATGAAGCTCCTGATGGCGGGCGCGTCGGAGAGCCTGAACGTGAAGGGCGCGTATTTCGAGGCGCTGGGCGACATGCTGGGCTCGCTGGGCGTCATCGTGGCCGCGCTGATCGTCATGTTCACGGGCTGGACGCTGGCCGATCCGGTGGTCGGCGCCGGCATCGGCCTCTTCATCGTGCCCAGGACCTGGATGCTCTTGAAACAGGTGGTCCACATCCTGATGGAGGGCACGCCGCCCGAAGTCGACCTCGCGCTGCTGGAGAAGAAGCTGCTCGAAATCGATGGCGTGATCGCCGTCCACGATCTGCACGTCTGGACCATCACTTCGGGCCTCGATGCCATGAGCTGCCATCTCGTAGTGGCTGACATGGCGCGGGCGCGGGCCACGCTGGCCGCCGCCTGCGAGGCGATGAAGTCCGGCTTCGGCCTCACCCACACCACCATCCAGGTCGAGGATCAGGCGCTCCGCGACAGCGAGGCGGCGAGACCGATATGACGAAACCCGTGACGATCCCGGTGACCATCTACGGCATCAGGAACTGCGACACGATGAAGAAGGCACGGGCCTGGCTCGACGGGCACGGTGTCGCCTACATCTTCCATGACTACAAAGCCGAGGGCGTTGGACGCGGCGTGCTGCAGGCGTGGTCGAAGGCTGTGGGCTGGGAAGTGCTGCTGAACCGTGCCGGCACGACCTTCCGCAAGCTGCCGGACACCGACAAGGCCGGGCTCACCGAGACCAGGGCAATCGCGCTGATGCTGGCCCAGCCTTCGATGATCAAGCGCCCGGTCCTGGAGGTGGACGGCCGGTTGATCGTGGGCTTCAAGCCCGAAGCCTACGCCCAGGTGCTCGGCTGAGGCCTACGCCGCCTTTCGCGAAACGAGGCGGCAGGCGAGGCTGATGGCCGCGACATGGCGATGGTCGGTGCCGCAGCAGCCGCCCAGCACGTTGATCCCGGGATGCCGCCGCACGAGATCGCGGTACTGCCCGCCGAGTTCGAGCGGATTGCCGGCATCGAGGTCGGGCGAGTCGTTCAGCTCCTGGTGGCTGCGCTTCGAGGCATTGGCGCGAATGCCGCCGATGCGCCTGGTCCAGGCGTCGTCCGCCGAGAGCACGGCATCGAAATGCGTCGGGTGGGCGCAGTTGATCATGTAGTAGGCGGGACCCTTCGACGTCGCGGCATCGACCTCGCCGATCGCCTCGGGCAGCGTCTGGCCGGTCGGCAGGCGGCCGTCGGTTTCCACGGTGAAGGAGAGCGAGACCGGCATGTCCGCCTTGGCCGCGGCCCGGGCGACACCGATGGCCTCGTTCGCGTTGGTCATCGTGATGGCGCTGACCATGTCGGCGCCGGCCTCGGCGAAGGCCGAGATCTGGTGCGCGTGATAGGCCTCGGCGTCGGCAGCGCTCATCGCCTGGCCGGGATCGTAGCCGTCGCCCCGCGGCCCGACACAGCCGCTCACGATCATCGGTGTCCTCACGGTCTCGTACGCTTCCCGCAGGCCGTGCATCAGCCGGATCGAGTCGCGGTTGACCGTGGCGATGTCGGCGGCGGAGTAGCCGAGCTTGTCGCCCCAGTCGGTGCTCGCCCGCCAGGTCGGGCTCTCGAGGATGAAGCCGACGCCGTCGGATTTCGCGATCTCGATGTAGCGCTCATAGTAGCGGATGAGCGCCGCGCGCCCCGTCGCCTCGCGCAGGAGATGGAAGGCCGCGAAGTAGGGCAGGTCGAGGCCGTCCTGGAAGATCAGGGTGGTCTCGATTCCGCCGTCTGTGAGGAACAGGCCTCCGCCGAGGTGGGGCAGGCTCTGGCGATACTTGGCTTCGATTTCCATCACGATTTTCCCGGTTGTTGCCACACGACGATGGCGGGAAAATAGCGAAATCGCCGCGCGGGCCAATGACCGTTCGTCCGGACCCATTGACCGATCGGCCAAACCGGCCGGGGACGACACGACGGATGGACGCCCTATCTCAGGTGCTGCGCTCGATCCGCCTGACCGGCGGCCTCTTCCTCGACGCGAGGTTCACCGCCCCATGGTGCGTGCGTGCGCAGATCACCCCCGAGGACTGCACGCCGTTCATGGCGCTGCCGGCGCAGATCATCGCCTATCATTTCGTCATCGGCGGCCGGCTGCAGTGCGAACTCGACGGCGAGGCCGCGATCGACGTCGACGCCGGCGAGGTCATCCTGCTGCCGCGCAACGACCGACACGTGCTCGCCAGCGCACCGGGGCTGAGGCCCGTGGAAGCCGACGAACTGATCCAGCCGTCGGATGACGAGGGGCTTGCCCGCATATCCCACGGCGGGGGTGGGCCGGAGACCCATCTCGTCTGCGGCTTTCTCGCCAGCGAGGATGCCCGCAGTCCGCTGCTTGCCGCGCTTCCCAAGGCCCTGAAGCTCGATATCCGCCGCGGGGCGTCGCGCGATTGGGTCGAAGCGTCCGTCCGCTTCGCTGCCGGCGAACTGGCGGCCGGCAGGTTCGCCTCGTCCGACGTCATGTCGCGCCTGTCGGAGCTGCTCTTCGTCGAAGCCGTTCGCGACTATGCGCAGAATCTTGACGGGACGCAGGCGGGATGGCTTGCGGGGCTGAAGGACAAGCAAATCGGCCGGGCACTGGCGTTGCTGCACGGCAGGATCGACGCGCGATGGACACTCGACAGGCTCGCGGGCGAGGTGTCGATGTCCCGCAGTGCCTTCGTCGATCGATTCACCGCCCTGATGGGCACGCCGCCCATCAGGTACCTGACCCAATGGCGGCTCAACCTGGCCAAGGAAAAATTGCGCAGTGGGCAGGGCAACATCGCCCAGATCGCACATGCCGTCGGCTACGCCTCAGAGGTGGCGTTCAACAGGGCCTTCAAGCGTGAATTCGGCCAACCGCCGGCCCGCTGGCGGGATACCTAGGCCGACATGCAGCACGATCCGGGGACAGGTCTGGAATTCCCAGAAAAAGACACAATATTATTTATATAAATCAATGTGTTATTGTATTTTCTTGACGTTCTCTATCAATTGCCGGAAGGTACCGTAAACGCCCTCGCGGGTGGCCAAGAATATTCGTACGGCCTGAACCGGCCCATTTCCCCTCTGAGGTTCGCACCATGAATACCAAGATCGCTTCCGTCCTCCTGATTCCCCTGGCCCTGTCGGTGTCCGCCTGCGGCGACACCTGGGGCGAACGCGCCGTTACCGGCGGCGGCATCGGCGCCGGCACGGGCCTGGCCGTCGGCGCACTGGCCGGCTGGCCCCTCGTCGGGCCGGCCCTCGTGGGTGCCGCGCTGGGCGCCGGCATCGGCGCGGCAACGACGCCGGAAAAGGGCAACTAGACTCTGCAGTCGGCGCGCGCCAATCGGCGCGTCGTCGCTGGGGCTGACGTCGCTGGGGCTAACCGAGCAGCAGGCGAAGCTTGCGGTCGAAGACGCCGAGCACGTCTTCGAGCGAATCGCCATGCGCGAGCTTGCGCGGCCCGTTATAGACCACGTAGCCGCCGCCCTGGGTCCCGTTCGGCACCTTGGCGATGGCGAACAGGGGCTGTTCCGAGGTGTGGCGGAAGATCGAGAAAATCGCCATGCCGGGCCGAAAGTCGATGGCGTAGTCCCGCCATTCCCCCGAGGCGACCCGCATGCTGTACAGACCGAGCAGGCGGGACAGTTCCCGCCGATCGAATGAGACAATCCGACGCCGGGCCCGTTGGTCGGCCAAACGATAGAGATTGGTCATGCGATCGCGGCTTGAACCATGTCGTCGGGTCGAATTGTTACAGATGCGCCGGGGCCGGTAAAGCACTCGAAACACCCTTTGGCCGAGGTTTGCCAAAACCAGGGTGGGGGGCTATGAACCGCCGCTGAAGCTGTTGATATTTCGCGATAATCCGGGAGCCTTGTGTGTCCGACTCCGCTGCCTTTCAGGAAGTAGACGAGGCCGTCCGCAAGGACGAACTCAGGGAATGGTGGGACCGCTGGGGGAGCTGGGTCGTGGCCGGCGCAGTCGCTGTCGTGGTCGCGGTGGCGGGCATGGTCGGCTGGCGCCAGTACGATGCCGGTCAGCGCGCGGCCGCCAGCGTCGCCTATTCGGCGGCCTTGGCCAAGATCGGACCGGACACGGCTGCGGCACGCGCCGACCTCGAGACGCAGGCTGCCGATGCGCGCGAGCCCTATCGCTCCCTGGCTGCGCTGATCGTGGCCCAGCTGCGCGATACCCTGGACGAGCAGGTCGCGGCACTTGCCGCAGTCGCGCCCAGGCTGTCCGCTCCCGAACTCACCGATCTCGCCACGGTGATCGCGGCGCTGAAGAGCGTCGACACGCCCAGGGCCGACGAGATGGCGGCCAAGCTGGAGCCGCTCGCCGGGCCCGACCGCCCGTTCCGGATCAGCGTGCGCGAAGTCCAGGCGCTCGCGGCCGCGCGAAAAGGCGACGCCAAGCGGGCTCGCGAACTCTGGGGCGAGATCGCCAAGGATTCCGGCACGCCCCAGGGCGCCGCGCAACGGGCGTCGGCAATGCTCAACCTCTACGCCGCCACAGAGGCGAAATAGAAACATGCCGAGCGTATCGCGCGTAAGCCGTCTCTTCACTCTTGTTGCCGGCGGCGTTCTGGCCGTCTCGTTGGCCGGCTGCGATTCAATGACCGACGTCGCCGACAGCATTTTCGGCAGTTCCAAGGTCCCGCTGCCGGGCGAGCGCGTGGCGGTCTTCGGCGACCGCAGCGAACTCGAGCCCGACAAGGAGATGGCAGGCGTCCAGGTCGTGCTTCCGGCGCCGGTGGTCAACGACTCGTGGCCGCAATCCGGCGGGTTTGCCAACTACGCCATGCACAACCTGGCAATCGGCGATTCGCCTCAGATCATCTGGACGGCCGATGTCGGAGCCGGCTCGTCGTCCTCGCGCATCCTCACGACGCCGCCGATCATGGCCGACGGGAAAGTGTTCGCCAAGGATGCCGAAAGTACAGTATCGGCATTTAATGCCGATACCGGCCAGCTGATCTGGCGGGTGACGCTGGCACCGGAAAAGGCGCGCGACACCGACGAGTTCGGCGGCGGCCTCGCCTACTACGGCGGGCGGCTGTTCGTGACGACGGGGTTTGCCGCCGTCTATTCGCTCGACCCTGCCGACGGCAAGGAAATCTGGACGTCGGCGGTGAGCGCGCCCGTGCGCGGCGCGCCGCTGGTGTTCGGCGACCGCGTCTTCGCCGTCAGCATCGACAACAAGCTGCAGGCCCTCGCCGCGGTCGACGGCTCGGATCTCTGGCAGTACACCGCCCTGCAGGAAGTTGCCGGCTACGTCGGCGGCAACAGTCCGGCCGGCTCCGGCGAGTACGTCGTGGCGCCCTTCAGTTCCGGCGAGCTGGTCGGCCTGCGCCTCGACAATGGCCGGCCGGTCTGGAACGAGTCGCTGATTGGCACGCGCAGCGAGGTTCGGGCCTTCGGCAATCTGGCCGACATACGCGGTCGTCCCGTGATCGACCGCGGCGTCGTGGTGGCCATGGGCTCGGCCGGTCAGATCGCCGCCGTCGACCTGCGCAGCGGCCAGCGCGTCTGGGAGCGCAGCATCGGCGGCAGCCAGACGCCGTGGGCGGCCGGCCGTTTCCTGTTCATCGTCACCAGCAGCGCCGACGTCGTCGCTCTCGGTCGCGACGACGGCAAGATCAAGTGGGTGACGCCGCTCACCCAGTTTCTCGACGACAAGCGCCGCAAGCCGGTGCTGTGGGGCGGTCCTGTCCTGGCCGGCGACAGGCTGCTCGTCGGCGGCACGCTGGGCGAGCTGCTCGCGCTGTCGCCCTATACCGGAGAGATCCTCGGCAAGCTCGATGTCCGCGATCCGGTCCGGCTCGCCCCGATCGTCGCCAATCGCACCATCTACGTCTTGACCGATTCAGGCCGACTCGTTGCCCTCCGCTGACGACAAGCGCCCGCCGCGGGGCGCGCCCTCAAGGGTAGCCCCCAGGGTAGCCATCGTCGGCCGGCCCAACGTCGGCAAATCGACTCTGTTCAACCGGCTGGTCGGGCGCCGCCATGCGCTGGTCGACGACCAGCCCGGCGTGACGCGCGACATCCGCGAAGCGCCGGCGCAACTCGGCGACCTCGCCTTCACGCTGCTCGACACCGCCGGCTGGGAAACCATGGGTGGCGAGGTGCTGGAGGCGCGCATGCGGCGCTTCACCGAGCGCGCCGTCGAAGCCTCCGATGTCGTGCTGTTCCTGATCGACGCCCGCGCGGGCGTCCTGCCGCTCGACGAAGCCTTCGCGAACTGGCTGCGCAAGCGGGCCGCCAAGGTGATCCTGGTCGCCAACAAGTGCGAGGGCCGCGCCGGACAGAACGGCCTGGCCGAGGCCCACGGGCTGGGGCTGGGCGAGCCGATCCCGGTCTCGGCCGAGCACGGCGAGGGGCTGAGCGATCTCCACGAGGCGCTGGCCCGGCACGTGCCGCCGATGCCCCTCGAAGACGAGGACAGCGAAGCCGCCGACGCCGAGCCCACCAAGCGGCCGATGCTGCTCACCATCGTCGGCCGGCCCAATGTCGGCAAATCCACTTTGCTCAACCGGCTGGTCGGCGAGGAGCGCGTGCTCACGGGTCCGGAGGCCGGCATCACGCGCGACTCGATTCGCGTCGAATGGCAGTGGCGGGGCCGCCCGATCCGGCTGGTCGACACCGCCGGCATGCGCCGCCGCAGCCGCATCGACAAGCGCCTCGAGGCCGCTTCCGTCGCCGATACGCTGGACGCCATCCGCCTGGCCGACGTCGTGGTCGTGGTGCTCGATGCGGCGGACATGCTGGAGAAGCAGGATCTCGCCGTCGCCGGCCGGGTGATCGAGGAAGGCCGCGCCCTGGTGATCGCCGTCAACAAGACCGACCTCTTGGCAGACGACCAGGCCAAGTCGACCAAGGCGTGGAAGAAGCTGCGCGACCGGCTGGAAGCCTCGTTCGCCCAGGTCAAGGACGTGCCGATCGTCGGCTTCTCGGCGCTGACCGGACGCGGCGTCGAACGGCTGATGCCCAAGGTGTTCGAGACCTACGACATCTGGAACAAGCGCCTCACGACGCCGATCCTCAATCGCTGGCTGCGCGAGATGGAGACGCTCCATCCGCCGCCGCTCGCCAAGGGCCGGCGCATCCGGCTGCGCTTCATGACGCAGACCAAGATCCGTCCTCCGACCTACATGATCTCGGTCAGCCAGCCCGACGAGCTGGGCGACGACTACCTGCGCTTCCTGGTCAACCGGCTGCGCGACGACTTCAGC
>MEMN01000240.1:11405-11572 GCA_001767945.1 Alphaproteobacteria bacterium RIFCSPHIGHO2_12_FULL_66_14
AAGCCCGACAACCCCTTCGCCAGCCGCGCCAAGCCGCAGCGGTAACCAGACGATCCGAGGCGCGGGCGGCGGGCCAGCTCGTGGTCGTGAGGCGGTTGGCGTGTCATAGGCGTAGGCGATGGCCTGTCCCGCCCGCGTACTGCGCGAAACGACATTGCCGTCGGCAT
>MEMN01000241.1:0-12122 GCA_001767945.1 Alphaproteobacteria bacterium RIFCSPHIGHO2_12_FULL_66_14
GCGGTGGCCTGCCGGCGCAGGTCACCGACGGTGGCGCGCCCGTGCAAACGGTCGGGTTCGAACGTGGCAATCCCTGCGCCGACTGCGGCAGCGTGCCGTGCCCGATCGCGACGGCGGATTGCACGACGGTCTGCGTCAACGCCCCGCCGGCGCTCGGCGCGGCCGGGCCCGTCATTCCGGCCACGACCGCGAGCGGGACCGTGTGGTCCGTCCAGCCGGCGGTCCTCGACGGCCTGTCGCCTCCACCCGATCCCTTCCCTCCCCGATCCTGACGTCCTGACGGTCGATCAGGCGTGGCGTGTCGCCGCGCGCGCGTCGTCGTGCGCGGCCAATTGAAGGGAAGTCGCATGTCGAACAATTCCGGTTCAAGGCCGGGCCGCGGTCTGGCGATCGCCGTGCTGGCGGCCGCGCTGGGCGCCGCCGGCGGCGGGGCCGCCGTGCTGTGGGCCTGGAAGGGCGCCGTGTCGCTCGCGCCAATGGGCGTCGCCGAGGCCGCGGCCGAACCGCCGGCCGGCGCCTGCGGCGGCGGCAAGGTCAAATACTACCGCAACCCGATGGGCCTGCCCGACACCTCGCCGGTGCCGAAGAAGGACTCGATGGACATGGATTACATCCCGGTCTGCGAGGACGGCGACGAAGCGGGCGGCAACGTCGTCAAGGTGAGCCTCGACCGCGTGCAGCGGCTCGGCGTGCGCAGCGAGGCCGTCGAGGAGCGGGCGCTGTCGCGCACCGTGCGCGCCTTCGCTTCCGTGCAGTTCGACGAGCGCCGCCAGACCGTGATCGCGCCCAAGTTCGGCGGCTGGATCGAAAAGCTCCACGTCAACGCCACCGGCGATGCCGTGACGGCCGGCCAGCCGCTGTTCGACATCTACAGCCCCGAACTCAACGTGCTGCAGCAGGAATTCCTGCTGGCGAACCGCCTGCAGGGTCCGCAGGGCATCGGCGACACCCGCTTGCGCAACATGGACTATCCGGAGCGCGAACTGGAGAAGCTGCGCCGCGGCGAACGCGCCGCGCGCATCATCGCCATTCCCGCGCCGGCGGCCGGCACGGTGGTCGAAAAGACGGCCGTCGAGGGCATGCGGTTCCAGCCCGGCGAAACCCTGTTCCGGATCGTCGATACGTCCACCATGTGGGTTCTGGCCGAGGTCTACGAGCAGGACCTCGCCTTCGTGAAGGTGGGCGACATGGCCAGCGTCGTCGTCAACACCTGGCCCGGGCGGTCGTTTCCCGGCCGCGTGACCTTCATCTATCCCGCCCTCGGCAAGGAAAGCCGCACCGCCCGGCTGCGCATCGAGGTGGCCAATCCCGATGGCGCCCTGCGGGCCGACATGGCGGCGACCGTCGAGATCGAATCGCCCATCGCCGGCCGCTGGGTCGCCGCGCCCGACTCCGCGATCATCGACAGCGGCAAGCGACAGGTCGTGCTGGTCGAACGCGACGAGGGCCGCTACGAGCCGCGGCCGGTCAAGCTCGGCGCTCGCGTCCCGGGATATGTACAGATCCTCGAGGGCCTGAAGCCGGGCGAGCGCGTCGTCACCTCGGCCACTTTCCTGATCGATGCCGAGAGCAACATCAAGGCGGCGCTTGCGGCGTTCATGGGAGAATCGCGGTGATTGCCGGCCTGATCCGATGGTCGGCGCGCAACCTGCTGCTGATCCTCGTCGGTACGCTCGCGCTCACGGGCGGCGGACTTTATGCCGTCGGCCGGGTCTCGCTCGACGCGATCCCCGACCTCTCCGACACCCAGGTGATCGTCTATACCGAGATGCCGGGTCAGGCCCCGCAGGTCGTCGAGGACCAGGTCACCTATCCGCTGACGACCGCGATGCTCGCCGTGCCGCGCAGCAGCGCCGTGCGCGGCTTCTCGTTCTTCGGTGTGTCGTTCGTCTACGTGATCTTCGAGGACGGAACCGACATCTACTGGGCGCGCAGCCGCGTGCTGGAATACCTGAACTCGGGCGCCCAAAAGCTGCCGGCCGACGTCAAGCCGACGCTCGGCCCGGACGCCACCGGCGTCGGCTGGGTCTACCAGTACGTCGTGGTGGGCGCGAACCGCACCCTGGCCGAGTTGCGCTCGCTGCAGGATTGGTACGTCCGGTTCGGGTTGGCCAAGGCCGACGGCGTCGCCGAGGTCGCGAGCGTCGGCGGCTTCGTGCGGCAATACAACGTCGTCGTCGACCCGGCGAAACTGCGCAGCTACGGCGTGCCGCTCGCCCGCGTGATCGCGGCGATCCGCGCCAGCAACCGCGAGGTCGGCGGCCGCGTCGTCGAGATGGCCGAGACGGAATTCATGGTGCGTGGCCGCGGCTACGTGAAGAGCGTGGCGGACCTCGAGCAGATCGTGGTGCGTGCCGATGGCCAGGTGCCCGTCCTGCTGCGCGACATGGCGCGCATCGAACTGGGCCCGGACGAACGGCGCGGCGTCACCGAGCTCGACGGCGAGGGCGAAGTGGTGAGCGGCATCGTGCTGCAGCGCTTCGGACGGAACGCGCTCGAGGTGATCGCCAGCGTCAAGCTCAAGATCGAGGAACTCGCCGGCGGCCTGCCCGAGGGCGTGCGCATCGAGACGGTCTATGACCGCTCCGACCTGATCCATCGCGCCATCGAGACCCTGGTCTACACGCTGGTCGAAGAGAGCATCGTGGTGGCCATCGTGTGCTTCGTCTTCCTGCTGCATGTGCGCTCGGCCCTGGTGGCGATCGTGACCCTTCCCGTCGGCATTCTGATGGCCTTCTTCGCCATGCACGTGTTGGGCATAGGTTCGAACATCATGAGCCTCGGCGGCATCGCCATCGCCATCGGCGCCATGATCGACGCGGCGATCGTCATGATCGAGAACGCCCACAAGCATCTGGAGCGACTGAAGCCAGGGCAGTCGCGCCGCGATGCGATCATCGACGCCGCCGTCGAGGTCGGCCCGGCATTGTTCTTCAGCCTGCTGGTCATCACCGTGTCGTTCCTGCCGATCTTCGCGCTGGAGGCGCAGGAAGGGCGGATGTTCAAGCCGCTGGCATGGACCAAGAGCCTCGCCATGGCGGCGGCGGCATTGCTGTCGGTGACCCTGGTGCCGGCGTTGATGCTCCTGTTCGTGCGCGGGCGCATCCTGCCGGAGCGCCGCAATCCGGTGAACCGGCTGTTGATGTGGCTTTATCGCCCGGTGATCGGGCTCGTTCTGCGGGCGCGTGTGTTCACCATCGTGACCGCGATCGCGATCCTGGGCGCCAGTGTATGGCCGGCGACGCGGCTCGGCAGCGAGTTCATGCCGGCCCTCGACGAGGGCACGCTGCTCTACATGCCGACGACGTTGCCCGGCCTGTCGGTCACCAAGACGGCCGAGCTGCTGCAAACCCAGGACAAGATCATCAAGACGTTCCCCGAGGTGGCGTCGGTCTACGGCAAGGGCGGCCGGGCCGGCACGGCGACCGACCCGGCGCCGCTCGAGATGTTCGAGACGGTGATCAACCTCAAGCCCAGATCGGAATGGCGGCCGGGCATGACCACCGACAGGCTGATCGCCGAATTCGATCGGGCGCTGCAGTTTCCCGGCGTCAGCAACGCCTGGACCATGCCGATCAAGGCCCGGACCGACATGCTGGCCACCGGCATCCGCACGCCGGTCGGCGTCAAGCTGCTGGGGCGCGATCTCGGCGAGCTGGAAGGCCTCGCCCGCCAGGTCGAAGCGGCGGTGCGCGACGTGCCCGGCACCACCAGCGTCTTCGCCGAGCGGGTCACCGGCGGCTCCTTTCTCGACATCGTGCCCGACCGCGGGCGCCTCGCCCAGTACGGCGTGATGATGGAGGACGTCCAGCTTGCGGTGTCCAGCGCGCTCGGCGGCGAGGCGGTCTCCACCACCGTCGAAGGCCGCGAGCGCTACACCGTCAACGTGCGCTACCCGCGCGATTTCCGCTCGGATCCGCGGGCCATCGCCTCGGACGTGCTGGTCTCGACTGTGCGGGGCGGCATGATTCCGCTCGGCCAGCTCGCCGAGGTGAAAGTCAATCGGGGGCCGACCACCGTCCGCACCGAGAACGCCCAGCTTGCGGTCTATGTCTTCGTCGACTTCCGCGACCGCGACCTCGGCGGCTATGTCGCCGACGCGCGGCGCGCCGTCCAGGAGAAGGTGACTTTTCCGCCCGGCTCCTATGCCGTGTGGAGCGGCCAGTTCGAGTTCCTGCAGCGCGCCGAGGCACGGATGCGGATCGTCGTGCCGGCCACGCTGCTCCTGATCTTCGTCCTGCTCTACCTCAATTTCCGGCGGATGACGGAGACGCTGATCGTGATGCTGTCGCTACCCTTTTCACTGGTCGGCGGTCTGTGGTTCGTCTGGTGGATGGGCTTCAACATGAGCGTTGCCGTCGCGGTCGGCTTCATCGCGCTGGCCGGTGTCGCCGCCGAGACCGGCGTGGTGATGCTGATCTATCTCGACCAGGCCCTGAAGGAACGGCAGGCGCGCTGCGCGGCCGAGGGCCGGCCGATGGAGCGGGCCGATCTCCGGGCGGCGATCATCGAGGGCGCCGTCGAGCGCGTGCGGCCCAAGATGATGACGGTGACGGCCATCATGGCCGGTCTGCTGCCGATCCTGTGGAGCACCGGCACGGGCTCGGAGGTGATGCAGCGAATCGCCGTGCCCATGATCGGCGGCATGGTGAGTTCGACCCTGCTCACTTTGCTGGTGATTCCGGCGATCTATGGGCTGGTGAAGGGGTGGCGCCTGCTGCCGAGTGGCGCGCATCGAGCCACCGGCGCAGCCCTCGCCGCCTGAGGAACAACTGGATCGACACGACCAGATCCAGGGTCTCGCCGGCGAACTGACTGAGAATGATTCGCAATTACCATGCAGGAGGCAGCCTCCTGCGACCCTGGACGTTTGATCCTGCTCAAGGCACCGCGGATCGGCGCCCGTCACCGTCGCCAGTCTGGAGGTCATCGATGTCTCTCAAGAGAATCCGACTGGAACTCGCGCGTACCCCGGACCATCCGGAGGGCAGCGCCCGGCACGGCTATGAATTCGTGGCGCCGCTGGACACCGGCGGCCACCTGGTCGCGACCAACTGGCCGAAGGTGAAGGATGCCTGCATGGTCCGCCGCTTCTGGGCCGGCGCCGACGACGAGCACGGCCGGCTGATCCATCGCCGCGACGGCAAGTGGGCGTTCTCCTATGCCGCGGGCGAGGACGACGACGAGCCGATCTTCCGCTTCGACAAGCACATCTTCCGCCAGGGCGAGTATGTCTCGGTGACCGAGCACGACGGCGTGACGCGGCCCTTCAAGGTGATCGATGTCCGCGCCGCGGTTGCCGGCGCGGCCTGAGCACGTTCGACAGTTCCCGCCAAAGGCGGGGTGGCGGAGCGGCATGACGATGACGGCCTCCCTGCACGATTTCTGCGCCCGACGCGGCGACCTCACGGCGCCATGCCGGCTTTGCGGCGCGCGGGAATTCAACATCTGCCAGGCGCTCGATCCGGCGCAGCAGGACAAGCTGTTCGCGCTGGCGACCCGGCTGCAGCTCGGCAAGCGCGACCGCCTGTTCGCGGCAGGCGAGCCAGCGAGCCATGTCTACAACCTGACGGAAGGCACGGTCGCGCTCTCGCGCAGCCTGGCCGACGGCCGCCGCCAGATCCTGGGCTTTCTCCTGCCCGGCGATTTCCTCGGCCTCGAGGTGGGCGAGGCCCATCGCTGCGATGCCGAGACCCTGACCGAGGCGAAGGTCTGCCGGTTCGAGCGGGCGGCCTTCGACGGCTTCCTGAAGGACAACCCCGAGGTGGCGCTGCGTCTGCTCAAGATCGCCTCCAGCGATCTCGCGCAGGCGGCGCGTCACGAGGTCCTGCTCGGGCGCAAGACGGCGACCGAGCGCATCGCCAGCTTTCTGCTCGACCTGCGCGACCGCTCGGGCGCGCGGCATCTGCGCACCCAGCCGCTGGCACTGCCCATGACGCGCAGCGAGATTGCCGACTACACAGGGCTCACGATCGAAACCGTGAGCCGGGTTCTGGGCCGGCTGAAGTCGGGTAAGGTGATCGAGCTGATCGGCGCCAGCGCGGTACGCGTGCTCGACGACGCGCGGCTGGAGCGAATGTCGGGGTCTTCTTGACCTGCATCAAGTTCACCCGGCTGCCGGCGTGACAGGTTTTCGATAACGACCATCAGGAGGATGCAATGGCGTACAAGACCATTCTGGTTCATTGCGATGCGAGCAAGAATGTGGCGCATCGGCTGGGCGTGGCCGCCGAGCTGGCGCAACAGCAGGGCGCGCATCTCGTGGGCTTCCACGCCCGCCCACCCTTCCAGACGCCTGTCTTCTTCGATGGCGGCTTTCCGATGGACGATTTCTTCAAATCCTACGAGGCCAGCGTGAAGGCCGATCTGTCCGTCGCCTTGGCCGCCTTCGAGAAGGCCACCAAGGGTCGGCACCTGTCGACGGAATGGCGGGTCGTCGACGGCTTCGTCGAAAATGACCTGCCCGTTCAAGCCCGCTACGCCGATCTGCTGGTGCTAGGGCAGACCGATCCGGAAAGCACCCTGCCCACGCCCACGGACCTGCCCGAAGCCGTGGCGATTGCGAGCGGCCGACCCGTCCTCGTGGTGCCGCATATCGGCGTGACGGCCGCCCCCGGCAAGACCGTGCTGCTGTGCTGGAACGCCAGCCGGGAAAGCGCACGCGCCGCCACCGATGCCCTTCCCCTCCTGAAGGCGGCGGCGAAGGTGATCGTGCTGGCGATCGACGCCAAATCGTCTCCTGCCGGTCACGGCGCCGAGCCGGGCGCCGACGCCGCAACCTGGCTTGCCCGCCACGGCGTCAAGGTCACGGTCCAGCGCGATGTCGCGGCCGACACCGACGTCGGCGCCACGATCCTGTCGCGTGCCGCCGATCACGCCGTCGACCTGATCGTGATGGGCCTCTACGGCCACTCGCGGATGCGCGAGATGGTGCTGGGCGGCGCCAGCCGCACGCTGCTCGGCAGCATGACCGTGCCGGTGTTCATGGCCCACTAGTTCTTCACGCCGCTTCGAGGGAGGATTCCAATGCGCATCATGTCGACTCTGGCGGCCGTTGCCGTCCTTGCGACCGTACCGCTTGCTTCCCATGCCCAGTCGCGCCCCGGCGGTGGCCCCCATCACCCGGACAAGGCGCAGGCCGCACCCGCAATGAAGGGGGATGGCATGGATATGAAGGGCGGCGGCATGATGAGCCACATGCCGCTGAAGCATGTCGAGGGCCGGCTCGCCTTCCTGAAGACGGAACTGAAGATCACGCCGGCCCAGGAGCCGCAGTGGAGCAAGTTCGCGGACGTCGTCCGCGGCACGGCCAAGAACGCACAGGCCGCGATGCCGCCGATGAAGCACGGCGGCACGCAGGCTTCGAGCGCGCCCGACCGCCTCGGCCACTACGAGAAGACGCTGGTCTCCAGGCTCGAAACGGTTCGCGCCCTGAAGGGTGCCGTCGATCCGCTCTACGCGTCGCTCAGCGACGACCAGAAGAAGGTCGCCGACGAGTTGCTGATGGGCCCGATGGGGATCATGTGACACGCGCCTAGGGTTTGCGGCGCTGCGAGCCGAGGTCGATGCGCTCCTGCTTCGCCTTGATTTCGGGTGGCCATGTACTCTTGATGAAGGCCAGGGTCGCCGCAATCTCTTCCTCGGTCAAACGACCTCCAAAGGCCAGCATGTCGGTCTGGTATCCTGCAGGATATGCCGCCGGACCATCCTTGGTGATGCGGAAGAGAACTTCGTCGGAATGGTGCCACGTATGCCCCGAGGCATCATGGGGCGGGGCCGGCATCCGGCCGTTCGGCAGCCGCCTCTGCCAGTTGGGCTGTCCTTCCAGAGATGCGCCGTGGCAGCTCGCGCAGGCCTCCGCGTAGAGTCGCTTGCCAAGGTCGACCCGGGCCTCATTCAACGGATCGACCCTCGCCGGCCTGAAGGCAAGAAATGCCGCTGCCGCCAAGAGGGTGGCAAAGCCTGCAAGCAAGGCAGGAGCCAACCATCTTCTTCGAGTTCTACCGTTCATCTTCCTCACGGGAAGGCGCCTGCTGCCGGCAATCCAACTCCAGGCAGGTGATGCGCGGCACCCGTCCCGATCTCTTGCAGGTCACCTTGTAGGTGACCAACGTCGGAGAGGTTGGTCGCCGCGATACGCTCCGCAAAACATGCCAGGCGATCGAGAACCGCGAGAAGCTCCCGATCCTTGGCATGCGCCATTCCCCCAATCGCCCAACCGATATATGCCAGGCCGATGGATGTGATCGATGTCAGGGCGCGTTTCACCGTGGACACCTTCGTCGTGAACGACAGGTCGTCAGTGACCCTTGCCGATCTTCGTTACGGTGATGGCACCATTGACGCGATCCGCTTCGAACGTGACCTTGTCGCCGGCCTTTACCTTGTCGAGCATCGTCGGGTCCTTGACCCGGAAGACCATGGTCATGGAATCCATGTCGAGGTTCTTGATCGGTCCATGCTTGAGCGTGACCTTGCCGGCGGCCTTGTCGATCTTGATGACCTCACCCTTGACCTGGTCGCCGGCGGCCAACGCGGTGCCGGCGGCGAAGATCGCCGCAAGTGCAACGGAAATCAGAGTCCTGAACATGCAAATCTCCTTTGTGACCTGTGATTGAGGATTACTCGACGACGATCGTTCCGAACATTCCGGACTCGCGATGGCCGGGAATGAGACAGGAAAAGTCGAACGTGCCGGCCTTGGTGAACTGCCAGACGATCTCGCCGGTTGCCTTGGGCTTGAGCCGCTTGGCATTGGGATCGTCATGCTCCATGTCGGGGTTCTTCGCCATTTCCTTCATGTGCGCCATGTTCTCCGCGAGCGTGGCCAGGACGATCTCGTGATCCTGTTGGCCATTGTTGCGCAACTGGAAGCGGATCTGCTCGCCCTTGCGAATCTTGATCTTGTCCGGAAGGAAAAGCATTTTGCCGTCGGACTCGCGCATCACGATCTGGATGATACGAGCGGGCTTCTTGGGATCCCCGGGTTTGCCGTAGGCTTTTTCTTCCGGATGGCCATGCCCTTGGCCCGGTGCATGACCGGGAGCAGCAAAGGCACCAGCCGAGAGCAGGCAGGCGGCGAGGACGGATACGAGTACGCGTTGCAGCATCATTGAAGTCTCCTGTTGAATGTCACTTGTGGCCACTATGCGAACTTGGCTTGACGACCTGCAGTGTCTGGCCGGGCTTGGCGGCCGGCGTCGGCGCGGCGGCGCGCGTGGTCGCCGGCTTGGGGCCCTTCCATTCCCAGGCGACGGTGCCGGGCGGGTGCTGGTACCAGCCGGGATCCTTGTAGTCGCCGGACGCCAGGCCCTCGCGTACCTTCACGACCGAGAACATGCCGCCCATCTCGACGGCGCCGAACTGGGCGAAGCCAGTCATCATCGGCAGGGTGTTGTCGGGTAGCGGCATCTCCATCTCGCCCATGTCGGCCATGCCGGCGCTGCCCATCGCCATGTAGTCGGGCACCAGCCGCTTCATCTGCCTGGAGAACTGCTTTTTGTTGACGCCGATGAAGGTACGGATGTCGTGGCCCATCGCGTTCATGGTGTGGTGTGACTTGTGGCAATGGATCGCCCAGTCTCCGGGGTAGATCGCATCGAACTCATAGGCGCGCATGCCGCCGACCGGAATGTCGACCGTGACCTCGGGCCAGCGCGCCTCCGGCCGCACCCAGCCGCCATCGGTGCAGGTCACCTCGAAATCGTAGCCGTGCATGTGGATCGGGTGGTTGGTCATGGTGAGATTGCCGACCCGAACGCGCACGCGATCACCCTTGGCGACCACCAGGTGATCGATCCCGGGAAACACGCGGCTGTTCCAGGACCACATGTTGAAGTTGAGCATCTCGGCGACCTTGGGAACGTAGTTGCCCGGGTCGATGTCGTAAGCATTGAGCAGGAAGACGAAATCGCGGTCGACTCGGTGCAGTTTCGGGTCGCGCGGATGGACGACGAAGAAGCCCATCATGCCCATCGCCATCTGCACCATTTCGTCGGCATGCGGGTGGTACATGAAGGTGCCGCTCTTCATGAGCTGGAACTCGTAGACGAAGGTCTGGCCGGGCTTGATGTGTGGTTGCGTCAGGCCGCCCACGCCATCCATGCCGCAGGGCAGGAGCTGCCCGTGCCAATGAATGGTGGTGTGCTCGGGCAGCCGATTGGTGACGAAGATCCGCACCTTGTCGCCCTCGACCGCCTCGATGGTTGGGCCGGGGCTCTGGCCATTGTAGCCCCACAGGCGGGCGATCATGCCGGGCGCCATTTCACGCTCGACCGGCTCGGCCACGAGATGGAACTCCTTCCAGTCGCCGTTCTGCCGCCACGGCAGAGTCCAGCCATTGAGCGTCACCACCGGCTGATAGTCCGGTCCGCTCGTCGGGTAGAGCGGCGGCTGCAGGGTGTTGGTCGTGGTGGTCGGCGCCTCGGGGATCGATTGTGCCTGGACGCGACCGCTGACGGCGGTGGCGCCGAGAAGAGCGAGGCCCGAGGCCCCGACGAGATCACGTCTGGAGAGAGACACGTCGTTCTCCTTTCCTAGAAGCCAAGAGGGATGGTTTCGGGTGGGGGTGTCGTGTTGATGACCCCTGATGGCGGGACAGTGCCACCGACGATGAGGGCCGCCTGGAGATCGGCGACCGCCAGATGGTAGTCGCGCAGCGCATCCGAGGACGCGACATTGGCCGAGATGCGCTCGCGCTCCTCGATCAGGAGTTCAAAGACGTCGACCAGCATGCCGTTGTAGCGCAGCAGCACTTCCGCCGAGATCTGTCGGCGCAGCGGCAAGATACGAGTCTGATAGAATCGTGCGATATCGTAGGTCGCCCGATAGGTCGTGTAGGCCACGCGTGCTTCGGAGCGCGCGTTTACCGACCGCTCGGTCAGCCGATTGACCGCCCGCATGTACGTCTCGCGGGCGGTGGCAACCCTCGCCTCGCCTGTATCGAAGATCGGTATCTCTATGCCCAGCTCGAGGCCGTAGCGATTCTTCGAGGTCTGCTCACCGGCGTCGTTGGTCTCGACCTCGTTCCTGTAGCCCAGGCCCAGCTCGAGGAAGGACATGTAGCGGGTCGCATCGACGAACCCCACCGACTTGGCCAGGGTGACGATCTCGTAGCGCAGGATGATGAGATCGACGCGCCGGCGCATGGCCTCGACCTCGACGTCAGCCAGCGTATCCGCTGCGGCAGGCAACGCCGGAAGCCGCGGTGGCAGCTTGTAACTCAGGTCGGAGCCCCATAGACCCAATATCCGGTTCAGCGCTTCCCGCGTCCCGGCGACGCTCAGCCGGGCCTGGGCGACCTGGGCACTCAAATCGGCGTAGAAGGCCGAGACACGTGCCTGGTCGAGCTTGTTCGCGGCGCCGGTTTCGCCGAGCTGTTTCATCAACCGAGCCGACGCGTCGGCAGCCTGTCGGGCCTGCTCCAGCAGCGCAAGGCGCTGCTGCGCGGCCAGCGCACGGATATAGGCACGACGCACATCCACCGTCAGGCTCAGCGTCGTCGCGACCGCCCGATAGCGTGCTTCCTCGAACTCGCGCTTGGCGATTTCGGTCTGTCTCGGAAGGGTGGCGACCGCCAGAAGGTTGCCGATGAGCTGGAATCCGATTTCGGCGAACCCGGCCGTGCCGAAGGTACGTCCCACGATGATCGCAGGATTTGGCGGCAAGCTCGTTTGAACGTATTCCGCTTCGGAGATCCCGAGGTCGTTGTACGCGGCCTGCAATCCGCGATTGTTGAGCAAGGCGATCTGAACTGCCGTATCCTCGGTCAGCGGCTCCGACAACAATCCCTGTACCCGTTCACGGGCACGGCGCATGTCTTCGGCAGAGGAGAGCTTCGCGGCATCCTTGCCGATCTCCCGGCGGATGCCCTCCGTAACCGGCGCCATGCCACCATCCCCGGTGAACTTTGCGCATCCGGCGGCGAGCAGGCTGAGCAGGGCTGCGACTGCAATCTTCGACGGCGCGCTCACGGGGACCGGCCGGCGCCAGGTGCCACGCTATCATTGAGTTCGCGCCACGATTTCAGCTCCACGGGCACGTGCGCCGCGGTGCCGGCCAGTACCGGCTTATAGGATACGGCGGCAGCGGGCGCCTGGGGGTCGGCAGGATCGGGCGACGAC
>MEMN01000241.1:12145-17552 GCA_001767945.1 Alphaproteobacteria bacterium RIFCSPHIGHO2_12_FULL_66_14
GATGCCAAGCACCAAAAATAAATTGGGCTTCATCTGGAACAATCCGGAATCGCGAAACGGTGATGGGAAACACGCGGCAGCCGCGCAGCGCCACGTTAAATGGCGGAGCCAGACCGAGGTTCCGCGTCAGTCGGATGTCCGAGCGCCAACTGCCTCACGAGGAGACCGCGGTCGGACACGCGCCTGAGGCGCGGACCGGACTAGACGAATTTCGGAGGACGTTCCGTACGGTCGCCCGAACGGCCGCGAAGTGTCTCGAAAATTCCGAGAAGAAGCAGGCTCGGCCTGTCGTGATCTGTCAAAGGGCCCAACGTAAGGGTCGCAAGAGCGGCGTGGCAGGCCATCGTGCAGCAGCAGCCAGTGGCGTGCTTTCCGTCGCCTTGGTCGCTGGAGCATGGAGTACCGTCGTGCTTTGCCGCGTTCGCCTGCTTCAGAGAAACCGCCGCGACACCACCGTTCCAGTCGATGAAACCCATCTTGTCATCCGACGACATGACCGCCGGCGCCACCGGCGACGAAAGCTCCGTCTGCCCGCGACTGGGGCCGTGATCATCGTGCGCCGCCGCCGTACCGATGGACAGAAGGAATCCCATCGCGGCGAGCGACAAGGCTCGCAGCAACCAGGAAATGGGATGGGCTCGATGCATCGACCGAAAAATGAGTCGGCGCTCCTGCTTTGTCAATAGAGTGGCGCGATCACGTTGGTGCGACATGCATTCACCGCCGCCGGCTATCCAACACTTGGAGCAGTTCGTCGATCTTGGTTTGGCGATCGTTTTCGGAGCCGGCGTGGAAGGCGTGCGCCACGCAGTGTTGCAGGTGGTCGCTGAGCGTCTCCTGCTCGACCTTGTCCAGGGCGGCACGTACCGCGCGGATCTGCGTCAGCACGTCGATGCAGTAGCGCTCCTCCTCGATCATGCGGGCGACGCCCCGCACCTGGCCCTCGATGCGGCCAAGCCGGGCGAGCTGGGATTTCTTCAATCTTTCGTCCATGACTTGAACTATACCCCCGTAGGGTATAGATGGCAAGCCATGGCACATGAACATCACCACGGCGCCCCGTGTGGGCACGACCACGAAACGGCCACCGACCCCGTCTGCGGCATGAAGGTGAAGGTCGCGGGCGCCAAGAACACGGCCACCCATGACGGCCGCACCTATTACTTCTGCAATCCCAAGTGCCTGCAGAAGTTCACGGCCGAGCCGGACCGCTACCTGAAGCCGGCCGAAGCGGTCGCGGCGCCGCCCGTTCCGGCAGGCACCATCTACACCTGCCCCATGCATCCCGAGATCCGCCAGGTCGGGCCGGGAAGCTGCCCGATCTGCGGCATGGCGCTGGAACCGGCCGAGGCCTCGCTCGATCACGGGCCGAACGAGGAACTCTTGGACATGACGCGGCGCATGTGGATCGGCCTCGCGCTCAGCCTGCCCGTCGTGGCGCTGGAAATGGGCGGCCATCTCACCAACCTGCACATGCTGCTTGGGCAGAAGACGTCGAACTGGCTGCAGTTCGGCCTGGCGACGCCGGTGGTGCTGTGGTGCGGCTGGCCGTTCTTCGTGCGCGGCTGGCAGTCGCTGCTCACGCGCAACCTCAACATGTTCACCCTGATCGCCATGGGCACGGGCGTCGCCTGGATCTACAGCGTCATTGCCGTCGCGCTGCCCGGGCTTTTCCCGCAGGCGTTCCGCGGCCCCGACGGGTCGGTCGCGGTCTACTTCGAGGCCGCGGCGGTCATCACCGTCCTCGTCCTGCTCGGCCAGGTGCTGGAACTGCGCGCCCGCGAACAGACGTCGGGCGCCCTCAAGGCGCTGCTCGATCTGGCGCCCAAGACCGCCCGCCGCCTGAAAGACGACGGCACCGACGAAGAGGTCTCGCTCGATGCCATCGCGGTCGGTGATCGCCTCCGCGTCCGGCCCGGCGAGAAGGTCCCGGTCGACGGCGAACTGATCGACGGCCGGTCGTCGCTCGATGAATCGATGGTGACCGGCGAGTCCATGCCGGTCACCAAGGAGCCCGGCGCCAAGGTGATCGCGGGGACGCTGAACGCGACCGGCGGTTTCGTCATGCGCGCTGAGAAGGTCGGACGCGACACCATGCTGGCGCGCATCGTCCAGATGGTGGCCGAGGCGCAGCGCAGCCGCGCACCGATCCAGCGCTTGGCCGACCAGGTCGCGGGCTATTTCGTTCCCGCCGTCATCGCGGTCGCCCTCGCAGCCTTCGCGGCGTGGGCAATGTTCGGTCCCGAGCCGCGGCTGGCGTTCGGGCTCGTCGCCGCCGTGACGGTCCTCATCATTGCGTGTCCGTGTGCGCTCGGCCTCGCGACACCGATGTCGATCATGGTGGGCGTCGGCCGCGGCGCGCAGGCTGGCGTGCTGATCAAGAATGCCGAGGCCCTGGAGCGGATGGAGCGGGTCGATACGCTGGTCGTCGACAAGACCGGTACGCTCACCGAAGGCAAGCCGAAGGTCGTGGCGATCGTTCCGGCGGCGGGCTTCGAGGAGAGCGACGTGCTGCGGCTGGCCGCCAGCATCGAAAAGGCGAGTGAGCACCCGCTGGCCGTGGCCATCGTTGCTGCTGCCGTGGAGCGCAATCTCACCCTCTCCGAAGTTTCAGCCTTCGACTCGCCCACCGGCAAAGGCGTGCTGGGCAGCGTCGAGAGCCGCAAGCTGGTGCTGGGCAACACCAGGTTCCTGCGCGAAACCGGCGTGGACACGGCGGCGATGGAGGAAGAAGCGGATCGCCTGCGCCAGGACGGCGCGACGGCGATCTTCCTCGGCATCGACGGCAAGCCCGCGGCGGTGTTCGCCATCGCCGATCCAGTGAAGGCCACCACGGCGGAAGCGCTGAAGGCGCTGGCAAAGGACAACGTCCGCGTCGTGATGCTGACCGGCGACAACCGCACGACGGCCAAGGCCGTCGCCCGGCGGCTCGGCATTTCCGAGGTCGAGGCCGAGGTACTTCCCGAGCAGAAGAGCGCGGTCGTCGAGAAGCTACGTCGGGAAGGCCGGATCGTGGCCATGGCCGGCGACGGCGTCAACGACGCGCCGGCGCTGGCGGCGGCCGAGGTCGGCATCGCCATGGGCACCGGCACCGACGTCGCGATCGAGAGCGCCGGCGTCACCCTTCTCAAGGGCGACCTGATGGGCATCGTGAAGGCCAAGCGGCTCTCCGAGGCGACCATGCGGAACATCCGTCAGAACCTGTTCTTCGCCTTCGTCTACAACGCCGCCGGCGTGCCGATTGCCGCCGGCATCCTCTATCCGACGTTCGGCATCCTGCTGTCGCCCATCATCGCGGCGGCGGCCATGGCGCTGTCTTCGGTGAGCGTCGTCGGAAATGCCCTGCGGTTACGGCGGCTCCAGCTCTGACGGCCCTCCAGCCTGTGACATTTGAGAACGGCCGTGTCGCTTTGCGCTTGATCTGCAATCGTCCAGGCTGGAAATTGGCTACGCCATGCTTCTGATCCATCGCTCGCCACGCGCCGCCAACGCAGTCCGGACCGTCTCTCCGGGCGGTGAGCTGTTCGTTGCGTCGGTGGTGATCTGCATGATCCTGGCCTCGTTCGGCGACGCCGTCGATCCGGCGTGGATCGGCGAGGCGGGACTCGAGTTCGCCCTGTTCGACCTCGGCGGCGAGTTTTCCGTGCTGGCAATGCGGCATTGGCATCTCCTGCAGCTCCTGCTGGCGGGCGGCGTGCTCGCCGCGGGCATCACCGTGCTGCGCGTGATGGCCTTTGCGTTCTTCAAGCCCTTGCGTCCCGCCCCGAACGGCGGCGTCGAGAAGGTTCCCATAAAGCTCTGACGACAGACTGAAAGCGCCGGCGGCCTCTCGCTTTCGTGCCTGGGGCCGGCGACTCACGTTCATTTTTCGTTGGAGATCGTCGTGGAACTCGAATTCTTTTCGGCCGCCTTTCTGTCGGCCCTGTTCGCCATCATCCTGATCGACCTGGTGCTGGCGGGCGACAATGCCCTGATCATCGGCCTGGTCGCGCGCAACCTGCCCAAGAATACCCAGAGCAAGGTCATCTTCTGGGGCACTTTCGGCGCCATCGCCATCCGTGCCGCGATGGCCATCCTCGTCGTCTACATCCTGGCCTTGCCCGGCTTCATGCTGGGCGGCGGCCTCGCCCTGGTCTGGATCGCGCGCAAGCTACTGACGCCTGAGCCCGACGCCACCGCCAACCACCTCGCCAAGGTGCCGGCGGCAACCTTCGCCGGCGCAGTCCGCACCATCGTGATCGCCGACGCCGTCATGGGTGTCGACAATGTACTGGCGATCGGCGGCGCCGCGCACGGCAGCATCCTGCTGATCGTGCTCGGTCTCGCCATCAGCGTGCCGATCATCGTCTGGGGCAGCCAGCTCGTCATCAAGCTGGTCGATCGCTATCCCTCGGTCATCCTGCTGGGCGGCGCGGTGCTGGCCTGGACGGCCTATTCGATGATCGTGCGCGAGCCGCTGCTGGCCGCGTGGTTCGAGGGGCATCCCGCCACCAGGCTGGTCCTGGTGATCCTCATCTTCTCGATCTCGCTCGGCCCCTGGTACAGCGCGCGGCTGTCGGAGCACATGAAGCCGCTGGTCGTCCTGCTGCCGGCACTGCTGGTCTGGATGCTGGGCTTCGAGGCCGCGGCCAGCGTCTGGAAGGTCCAGGTCGACTACCTGCTCGCCCGCGACCAGGGCGAGTACCTGCTCGAGGGCCTGCGCTGGCTGGGCTGGCTGCCGCTGGCGGCCGTCTTCCTGTGGGCGCGTGAGCAGATGGTAATCCGGGCTCGCCGCACGGCGCGCGGCTGAGATGTCCACCAACGGACCGGTGCCGCCTCACGGCGGCACCGGACGTCCGTCAAGTCACCCGGGAATGTGAAGCTCGGCTCCGGTCAACCGGCGATAGGCCTCGAGATAGCGTTTGCTGGTGGCGTCGACGACCTCGGGCGGCAACTTGGGCGGCGGCGCCTCGCCGTTCCAGCGGCCGGCATGGCGCTCGACGTCGAGCCAGTCGCGCAGCGGCTGTTTGTCGAAGCTGGGTTGCGGGCGGCCTTCGGCATAGCCGTCGGCCGGCCAGAACCTCGAACTGTCCGGCGTCATCACCTCGTCGATCAGCAGAATCTCGCCTGACCTGGTGCGGCCGAACTCGAACTTGGTGTCGGCGATGATGATGCCGCTCTTCAAGGCGACGTCGCGCCCCCGAGTGTAGACGAGGCGCGTCAGGCGCTCGAGCTCGGCCGTGACGTCCGCACCCAGCACCTCTTTCATCTGCGCGATGGTGATGTTCTCATCGTGGCCGCTCTCGGCCTTGGTCGCCGGGCTGAAGATCGGCGGGTCGAGCCGGCCGCTTTCCTTGAGGCCCGCGGGCAACGTCTCGCCCGCCAGCGTGCCTGTCTTGGCATATTCACGCCACGCCGAGCCGGTGAT
>MEMN01000241.1:17571-24138 GCA_001767945.1 Alphaproteobacteria bacterium RIFCSPHIGHO2_12_FULL_66_14
GCCGAGATCATGTGATGTTTCACCACGTCGCCCAGTTGCCGGAACCACCAGGCGCTCACCTGCGTGAGCACAGCGCCCTTTTTCGGGATCGGCTCGGCCATCACCACGTCGTAGGCACTGACCCGGTCGGTCGCCACCAGCAGCAGCCGGTCGGCGTCGACCGCATAGACGTCACGCACCTTGCCTCGTGCGATCCGCTCCAGGGGCAGATCGCTGGTCGTCATCGCCATCATGTCGCTCAGCCTTCCTTACGCAGCTCTTCGAATACTTCCTTGGCGGTCAGCAGCGCCTCGCGGACCGACGGCAGGCCGATGTAGCCACCGAGATGCAGCAACGCCTCGGACAATTCGTCCTCGGTCCAACCCTGGTTGCGCGCCATGCGCAGGTGGATCGCCAGTTCCGGCCAGCGCGCCTGAGCGGTGTCGGAGATGACGCAGATCAGTGCCCGCGTCTTGAGGTCGAGGCCGGAACGCGACCACAGCATGCCGAACACCGCCTCGCGGGCGTAGTCGCCGAACTTCTGCATGATCGGATCGTCGTAGACGGTCTTGTTCATTTTATCGGCGTAGGCGGCGCCCATCAGCTTGGCGCGGATCTCGGTGCCCTTCTTGTAGTTCTCGCTCTCGGCCATTTTCTTCCTCCGTCGACATTTCCCGCTGCAGCCTCGGGGAAATCGCGCGTAGGATCAATCGCCTGTCCGGGGGAGCGAACGAATACCAGCATGACGGCCAACGGCTCGTCGACGGGACCCGCCGGCCAGAAGCGCACGGCGGCGCTGACGCTGGCGGCGCTTGGTGTCGTTTTCGGCGATATCGGCACCAGCCCGCTCTATACCGTCAGCACGTGTTTCAGCGACTATACGGGGATCAAGCCGACCGCCGACAACGTGCTGGGCATGTTGTCGCTGATCACCTGGGCCCTGATCATCGTCGTCACCCTGAAATACGTCGTCGTGGTGATGCGCGCGGACAACCATGGCGAAGGCGGCGTGCTGGCGCTGATGGCGCTGGTGCTGCAGGAGACCGGGCTCTCCGAGCGCCGGCGGCGGATCTACATGACGCTGGGAATCGCGGGCGCCGCCCTCTTCTATGGCGACTGCCTGCTGACGCCGGCGATATCGGTGCTGAGCGCGGTCGAGGGCCTCAACGTCGCCACGCCCGACTTCGCGCCGCTGGTGGTGCCGATCTCGATCGGCCTGATCGTGGGTCTGTTCGCCCTGCAGCACTTCGGGACCGCCGGAGTCGGCCGCTGGTTCGGATCGATCATGCTGCTGTGGTTCATCGCCCTGTTCGCGCTCGGCGTCCAGCACGTCATCCATCACCCGCAGGTGCTGGCTGCACTCTCGCCCCTGCATGCGGTCGAGTTCGCCCTTCGCCACAAGGTCGTGGCCTTCGTGGCGCTGGGGGCAGTCACCTTGGCCTTCACCGGCGCCGAGGCGCTCTACGCCGACATGGGCCATTTCGGCCGCACGCCCATCCGCATGGCGTGGCTCGGGCTCGTGCTGCCCTCGCTGCTCGTCAACTATTACGGGCAGGGCGCCTTGCTGCTGGACGATCCGACGTCGCTCGAGAATCCGTTCTTCCGGCTGGCCCCGCGCTGGGCGCTCTATCCGCTGGTCGCCCTCGCCACGGCGGCCACGGTGATCGCCTCGCAGGCCACCATTTCCGGCGCCTTCTCCATGGCCCAGCAGGCGACCCTGCTGGGTCTCAGCCCGCGCCTGCGCATCCAGCATACGTCGGCCAGCGCGTTCGGCCAGATCTACGTGCCGGCCGTCAATTGGCTGCAGATGGCCGGCGTCGTGGCGCTCGTCCTCGCCTTCAACACGTCTTCCAGCATCGCCGCCGCCTACGGCATCGCCGTCACCGGCACGATGCTGGTGACCAGCGTGCTGATGCTCGGCCTCGCCGTGCGCGGCTGGAAGTGGGGTTGGCCGGCCGCGACCCTGATTTTCGGATTCTTCATCGCCGTCGACGCCACGCTGGTCTCGTCCAACATGCTGAAGTTCCTCCACGGCGGCTGGGTGCCGCTTCTGATCGCGGCCGTGATCTTCACGGCGATGTGGACGTGGCTAAAAGGCCGCCTCGCCGTCGCGGTCCGCGAGAAAGAGCGGGCCGTCCCGCTCGACGCCCTGCTGAACGGCTTCGACTCCAGCGGCTGGCATCGGGCGAGGGGCACGGCGGTCTATCTCACGGCCCTTTCGGACAATGCATCGAACTGCATGAGACGAAACCTCATCCACAACGAAGCGCTGCACGAAAATGTCGTTCTGCTCACCGTCCACATCGCGGACGAGCCCTTCGTCGCGCCGAAGACGCGTCGCGAGGTCGCCGATCTCGGTGACGGCATCCACCGCGTTCTGCTGCGCTACGGCTTCATGGAAAAGCCCGACGTGGCACACGACGTTGCCGGGCTTACCGACTGCGGAATTCCGGTCGATCCCGAGCACACAACCTACTTCATCGGCCGCAACAGCATCGTCGGCGGCGACCGGCCCATGCTACCGCGCTGGCAGCAGAAGCTTTTTCTGATGCTCAGCCGCTTCGCCATGAGCCCCGGCGACTTCTTCGGCCTGCCGGCCAATCGCGTGGTCGAACTCGGCGGCAGAATCGAGGTTTAGTCGCCTACCATTCGCTGCAGCCGAACTTCAGGAGGTTGCCATGCGGGTCGTGAATGTAGAATTCCTTCATGTTCCACGGCCGGACCTCGAAGGACGAGAGTCCGGGCACCCGATGCTGCTTGAACTCATGGAAGAGCGCCGACACCTGGCCGCCGCGTATATAGCAGGACGTATTCTCCGCGAGCCGCCGGTCGTCGGTCTTCCAGAAATGGATCTCGATCTCGCCGCGCTTCAGGACCAGGTAGCCTTCGTCGGCGTAGTCGCTGGAGAAGCCGAGGTGCCAGACATAGAAGTCCCGCGTCTCGGAAATGTCGAGCGACGCCAGGACCGGAATGCTGTGGGCGCGGTCGTCGTTCACGCGTCGAAGCCGATGAGCGAGATCGGATCGGCCATCGGCGGCTGAACTCCGCGCGACAGCAGGTCGCCCAGGCGGGCGAAGATGCGGCCGGCCTCCGCGCAGCCGACGTCCTGCGCCACCGCTTCTGCGGCGATATTGAGCAGCGCGTTGCCGGCGAGATCGCGACATTCGTCGGGCAGGCCCTCTACCGCCTCGGCGATCAGCTGCATGGCGCGTTGCAGCTCGACGAGACGGTCGGGGGCGGGTGCGAACACCATCAGTTGAGCCGCGCGCCGGCGACGCCCGGCAGCGGCGCGAACCGCAACCCGGCGTTCGCCAAGGCCACGGTGAACGCCTTCAACCTGATGGCGGCGACGCGCGAAGCTGTCGGCGCCATCATCACGTCGAGCGACGCCAGCAACGGCCCGTCGTAGTCGCCCTGCGCCAGACCGCACAGGGCGACCAGCGTCGCCTCGTCGCGACTCACTTTCGAGCAGGTCGGCAGATGGATTTCCATGGCGCGCCGGGCGCCGAACAGAAAGGCATCCATGGCAATGGCGAAATCGGGCAGCGCGTCGAGAAGGCCTGCCATCTGGAAGCCGCGATGAAGCGTCGAGCCCTCTGCCGGCAGGGTCCGATCCTGCTGCCATTGGCGCAACGCCCACAGGACGAAGCGTTCGCTGATCGGCAGGCCGCAGGCGCAACCCAGCCGGCCGCAGCCCGGCTTGAGCGACGCTTGGAGAGGGTTAAGTCTCTGTTCCGGCGAGCTTTCCATGACCTCTCCAACGGTTGAGCTAGCGTTGACAGTAGTCGCCATATTATGCAATTAAGAGTCAGTCGCAACTCAATTGTGTGGGGAGGTGAGAAGCGCATGAACCAGCCATCGCGGGCGGGCGAAGTCGAGGCCAACAGGCCGGATCCCGCAACGCCGGTCGTCGACAGCACCACGCTGATGAACGGCCGGCGTGAGCTGATCATCCGGCACGGCGCCGAAAGCTATCGCCTCCGCGTCACCACTTCCAACAAGCTCATTCTCACCAAATAGCCGAACCCCGGGAGGCCATCCCCTCTCGGTCAAACTGCCCAGCCAGCCGGTCCGTGCGGACCACTGCCAGCCAGGCGTCCTTTTTTTCCTTTGGGGACCTGGCAATGAAAACCCGTTCAATTCTCCATGCCTTGCTGGCGACAACGGCGATCGGATGCACGATCCCGGCACCGGCCACGGCACAGACTCCACCCGCCTCGACGCCGGACCCGGTCGCTCCGGCGCAGAGTCCACCCGCGACGACGCATCCCGTTGCCACCCAGCTCGATGCCGTGACGACAGCGGCGACGCGGACCAGACGTCCGCTCGACGACGTGGCGAGCACCGTCTCGGTGATCACCACCGAAGACATCGACCGCGAGAACATGCAGGACGTCCGCGACCTTGTGCGCAACGAGCCCGGCGTCACCGTCGGCAACAACCCGAACCGCGCCGGCTTCCAGAACTTCCTGATTCGCGGCATCGGCGGCAACCGCGTCCTGATCATCGTCGACGGCATGCGCGTGCCCGACTTCCCCGACAGCAACAGCGGCGCCGGCACCTATACCCGCGAGCAGCCCGACCTCGAGGACATCAGGCGGGTCGAAATCATCCGCGGCCCCGCCTCGGCGCTCTACGGCTCGGACGCAATCGGTGGCGTGGTGGCCTATACGACCAAGGACCCGGGCGAATACATCAAGGACGGGAGCAACCTCTACGGCAGCGTCAAGGGTGCCTACAGCGGCGCCAACCAGATGTTCGCCGAGACCTTCACCGGCGCGGTGCGCTCGGGCAACGTCGAGTTCCTCGGCATCTACACCCGCCGCGACGGCCAACAGTTCACGCCGGCGCAATCCTCGCTCGGCCCCAATCCGACGAACTGGTTCAACAACGACTTCCTGGCCAAGCTGGTGATCAAGCCGACCGACGTCGACACGGTCCGCATCACCGGCGGTTATACGCAGGGCACCCAGAGCACCCAGATGCTGTCCGGCGTCGGCCGCTTTCCGAACCTGTTCACCCGCGTCTACGACGAATGGGGGCAGGACTACACCCAAACCTACCGGATCAGCGGCCAATGGCTGCACGAGGAGCCGATCGGCTTCATCGATCGCGTCGACTTCCTGGCCTACTACAACTCGGTCAATACCCAGGCCGACACCTACCAGCTGCGCGGCGCGACCAACGGCATCATCCCGACCAACGCGCGGGCTTCGACGTTTCTCTTCAACCAGGGCGTTGGCGGTGCCGAGCTGCAGATGAACACCGATGCCAAGTTCTTCGACCTGCGCAACTACCTGACCTATGGCCTGAGCTTCGCCTATACGACGACGACCCGGCCGCGAAACCGCGCGCAGATCACGCTGGCGACCGGCGTGACGACCCAGGTGGTGGGCGGCGAAACCTATCCCAACAAGAACTTTCCCGACACCGAGACCGTCCAGGCCGGCGCCTACATCCAGGACGAGATCACCGCCCTCGGCGGCCGGCTCGTCGTCACGCCGGCGGTACGGCTCGACTACTACAGCCTCACGCCCGATCCCGACCGCTACTTCTGGAACTCGACCGGCGCCAGCCTGAACATCGTGCCGACCGCCAGCACCTACCTGTCGGCGTCTCCCAAGCTCGGCGTGATCTATCACTTCACCGACAAATACTCGAGCTACTTCCAGTACGCGACCGGCTTCCGTGCCCCGCCCTACGACAACGCCAACTTCGGCTTTACCAACACGGCGTCGTTCTACCAGATCCTGCCCAACGCCAACCTGAAGCCAGAGACGGCCAACAGCTTCGAAGTTGGATTTCGTGGCAAGTACCCGACCGGATCGAGCTGGCAGCTCACCGGCTTCTACAATCTCTACAAGAACTTCATCGAGGCGGTCGTGGTCAACCAGGCTGGGCCGGTCACGCAGTTCCAGTACGTCAACCTGACGAACGTCACGATCTGGGGCGTCGAGGCGCGCGGCGAATATCGCTTCTCGCCGGAGTGGTCGGTCCTCGGCTGGACGGCCTTTGCCCAGGGTACCGACACCAGGACTGGCCTGCCGGTCGATTCCGTCAGCCCGTGGGCCTCGCAGGCGCGCGTCCGCTACGGCGGCGAGACGGGCGTCAATGCCCAGATCATCGGCACGATGGTCGCCCAGCACAGCCAGGTCAGCAACCCGAACTACTTCCAGACGCCGGCGTACTTCAATCTCGATGCCACCGTCGGATACACCTTCCGCAGCCACATCAAGTTCAATGCTGGCGCTTTCAACATCACTAACGCGAAATACTGGAACTCCGCGGATGTGATCGGCATCAACACCACAAACCAGCAGCTCGATCTCTACGCCCAACCTGGCCGTTATTTCGGCGTCAACCTCACGGCAAGATGGTAGTCCCGGCAGCCCTCTCTGCCGGACGACTGCCGGCGCCATCGGCACGCGTACCCCGCGTGTCGGTGGCGTTGTCGTTCGCGCTGCATGGGCTCGCCGTTCTTCCGCTTTTCCTGATCGCCGGAACCTTGGGCAGCACATCCCAGGAACCGGCGCTTTTGCTCGAATTCTCCGTCGCCGCGCCGGCGATAGGGGCCAATGCCGAGCCGGC
>MEMN01000241.1:24165-29403 GCA_001767945.1 Alphaproteobacteria bacterium RIFCSPHIGHO2_12_FULL_66_14
CGAAACCGCGGCGCAGCCGCCGGAACCGCCGGCGCGGGCCGAAACGGTGCCGGAGCCCGAGTCGGCTCCAGAGATCGCCGTCGATCTTCCGCCACCCGAAGAACCGCCACCCCTGAAGACAACGGATCTGAAGCCGGCCGAGCCACCGAAGCCGAAGCCCACCAAGCCAGCGCCGCGCCGGCCGGCCGCGAAGCCCGTCAATGTCGCGCGGGCCGCAACCTCGCCCGACACGGGCGACGCGGCCGCCACCCATCAGGCCACCGCCGCTCCTGCCGACGCGATCGTGTGGGAAGGCAAGCCACGCTATCGCGTTCCCCCCAGGCCCGCGGTCTATCCGCCGCGCGCCATCCAGCTCGGCCAGCAGGGTGAGGTTGTGGTGCGCGTACGCCTTGAGCCCGACGGCTCGGCCGCCGAGATCCGGCTGTGGCGCAGCAGCGGCTTCAACCTGCTCGACCGTGCGGCCCTCACCGCCGTGCATGGTTGGCATTTCCACCCCGCCATGCGCGGCGGCCGAGCCGTCGCCGCCTGGGTCGAAATTCCCGTTCGTTTCCACCTGCATTGAACAAGGAGACTGTCATGCCCTCGACCTCGAATGGCGGCCTTGCCGCTCGCTGGACCCGCCTGCGCGGCGAACAGCCGGCGCTGCGCATCCGCGACGCCGCCGCGACGCTGGGCGTCGGTGAAGCCGAGCTGGTCGCGCTGGGCGTCGGGCGAACGGCAACGCCGCTTGCCGCCGACTGGCGCACGCTGCTGAACGACATGCCGTCGGTTGGCCGGGTGATGTGCCTCACTCGCAACGAGCATTGCGTGCACGAACGCCACGGCCGCTTCGACGATGTTCAGGTGTCCGGCCCGCACGGCCTGGTGCTTGGACCCGATATCGACCTGCGCCTGTTCCTGTCCAACTGGCGCTACGGCTTCGCGGTACGCGAGCCTCAGAAGCAGGGCGAACGGCTCAGCCTGCAGTTCTTCGATGCCTCGGGCGAGGCCGTGCACAAGATCTACGCCACCGACGACACCGACCGGAGTGCTTTCGACGCCTTGATCGCTCGTCATCGCGCCGAGGCACCGGCTGCAATGAAGATCACGCCACGGCCGCCCGACGCCCCCGACCGCCCCGACGCCGAGATCGACCTCGAGGGCCTGCGGATGGCCTGGCGGGCGATGAAGGACACCCACGAATTCTTCGGCATGCTGGGCAAGTACAAGGTCGGTCGCGTGCAGGCACTGCGCCTGGTCGGCGAGGAATTCGCCCGCGAGCTGCCGGCGCACGCACTGCGCACGGCGATTGAGGCCGCCGGCGCCGATGGCACGCCGATCATGATCTTCGTCGGCAACCGTGGCTGCATCCAGATCCACACCGGGCCGGTCAAGCGGCTGGTCGAGACGCACGGCTGGTTCAACGTGCTCGACCCGACTTTCAACCTGCACCTGCGCGACAGCGGCGTGGCGCGCGTCTTCTCCGTGCGCAAGCCGACAGTGGACGGCATCGTCACCTCGATCGAGGCTTTTGACGACCGCGACCGCAACGTTCTGCTGATGTTCGGCGAGCGCAAACCCGGCAAGCCCGAACTCGAGCAATGGCGCGCGCTGGTGACCCGTATCGAAAAGCAGGCGGCGTCGTAATGAAGCGCCGCCATGCCGTCGCCCTCGGGCTGGGGGCCGCGATCGTCGCCTCCCTGCCGGTTCGGGCGCAGAGGCCGCCGCGCATCGTGTCGATCGGTAGCGCCCTCACCGAGATCATCTACGCGCTGGGTGCCGAGGCCCAGTTGGTCGGCGTCGACACCACGAGCCAGTATCCCGCGGCGGCGCGGACGCTGCCGCAGGTCGGCTACATGCGTGCCCTGTCGGCCGAGGGCGTTCTGTCTCTGAAGCCGACACTGGTGATCGCCACGACAGCGGCGGGGCCCGCCTCGACGCTCGACCAGTTGCGCGCCGCCGGAGTCGAGGTCCGCGTCCTGCCCGACCATTACGACTACGACAGCGTGATCGCCAAGATCGCAGCGGTTGGACGCGTGATGGGCAAGAGTGCGGAAGCAGACGCGATGATCGCGCGCGGACGCGCCGACATGGCGGAGCTGGCGAAAAGGCTCGCGGTAGCGACCGGCAAGCCGCGCGTTCTGTTCCTGCTGTCGATGGGCGGCGGCGCACCGCAGGCGGCGGGCCGCGACACGGCGGCCGACGGCATCATTCGTCTTGCCGGCGGCACCAACGCGATCGACGGCTACGCCGGCTACCGGCCGCTGACGCCCGAGGCGGTCATCGCCTCGCGCGCCGACTTCGTGCTGGTGACGCGCCAGACCGTGGTCGCGATGGGAGGCATCGAGGCGATCCTCGATCAGCCGGCGCTGCGCCGCACGCCGGCCGGCCGGGCCGGCAAGGTGCTGCAGTTCGACACGCTGCTCCTACTCGGTTTCGGCCCCCGCACGCCGCAGGCGGCGCAGGAACTGGCATTGGCACTCCATCCCGAACTCGCCCGCGCGCCGTGATGCCGCAGGCGTTGCAACGTACCCTCCCGCTCTTCGCGCTCGCCGCGGCAGTGAGTGTGGTGAGCGCATTGTGCATCGGCGCGTTTCCGGTCGGGTTCGAGCAGCTCCTGGCGGCCGTCGGCCTGTCCAGCGCGCCGGTCGACGACACGGCGGCCGCAGTGCTCTACACCATTCGCGCGCCGCGGGTGATCGCGGCGTTCGCCGTCGGTGCCGCGCTCGCCGCCGGCGGGGCGGCGATGCAGAGCCTGTTCCGCAATCCGCTCGCCGACCCCGGCCTGCTCGGCGTCTCCAGTGGTGCGGCGCTTGCCGCCGTGTCGGTGATCGTGCTGGGCGAAAAGGTGTTGCACATCGTGCCGCCGGAACTTCGGCCCTGGTGTCTGCCGGCGGCGGCGTTCGTCGGCGGTCTCATCGCCACGATCGTCGTCTACCGGATCGCGGCGCGCGAAGGCATCACGCTGGTGGGCACGCTGCTGTTAGCCGGCATCGCCATCAACGCCCTCGCCTCGGCCGGCATCGGCATGCTGGTGTTCGTGGCCGACGAGCAGCAATTGCGCACCCTGATCTTCTGGACCATGGGCGGCTTCGGTGGCGTGACGTGGGCCGCGATCGTGCCGGCCCTGCTAGTGCTCGCCATCAGCATCCCGACGCTGTTGCCCACCGCGCATCTGCTCGACGCGCTAGCGCTCGGCGAACGCGAGGCCGGCCATATCGGCGTCGACGTCGAGCAGCTGAAACGTCGTCTGGTGGCACAGGTCGCCCTGGCGGTCGGCGCGAGCGTGGCCATCTCCGGCATCGTGGGCTTCGTCGGCCTGATTGCCCCGCACATCGTGCGGCTGCTGCTGGGCCCCGCTCACCGCACGTTGTTGCCGGCCGCCGCCCTGTTCGGTGGTGCGTTCCTGGTGCTTGCCGATGCGCTCGCCCGCACCTTGGTCTCGCCGGCTGAATTGCCGATCGGCATTCTGACGGCGTTGGTCGGCGGGCCCTTCTTCCTCTGGCTGCTCGCCGGCCGCGCGGCGCGGGGAAACCTGTGAGCTCGCTGCAGGCCATCGGGGTCGAAGTCAGGGTGCGCAGCAAGATTCTCATTCAAGACATCTCCCTCGACATGAAGCCCGGCGAATTTCTGGCCGTCATCGGCCCCAATGGTGCCGGCAAGAGCACACTCCTGGGAGCTTTGGCCGGCGACCGGCCTTTGGCAGCCGGCGAAGTCCTGCTCGCCGGCCGGCCGCTCGTGCAGTGGAGGAAGACCGATCTTGCCCACCGGCGCGCCGTGTTGCCCCAGCATTCGACGGTCGCCTTCGACTTCACGGGCCTGCAGATCGCTTCGCTGGGCCTGCTCGCCCATCGCAACCGCCTCTCCGATCGGCAGATCGGCGCCCTCGCCGAACAGGCGCTCGCCGAGACCGAGGCGCTCGCCTTCGCCAACCGGCCCTACGCCGTGCTGTCCGGCGGCGAACGCCAGAGGATCCAGCTCGCGCGCGTCCTGGTGCAGTGCGATGCCGATCCGGACCGCCTGCCGTACCTGCTGCTCGACGAGCCGATCGCCGGTCTCGACCTCGCCCACCAGCATTCCGCCCTGGCCAGTGCCCGCCGGCGGGTCGGCCGGGGCCTGGGCGTCCTGGCCGTCCTGCACGACCTCAATATGGCGGCGCGCTACGCCGACCGGGTCGCGATCATCGAGAACGGCCGACTGACCGCCCTGGGGCCAGCCCGATCGATTCTCGACCCTGACCGCCTGTCGGCGGTTTTCGCTACACCCATCGTGCGATTGGAGGCCGCCGGGGCCGTGGCGTTCCTCAGCCCGGGCGGAAACGTCTCGACTCGGACATAAACCCGCCGAAATCGATCGATGTTATGGTGCCGTAGGAGATTTGCCCCCGGCATCCAATGGCCGACCGCCCCACCCTGATCCTGACAACACGTCTGGGCGTCCGGCCGCTCGGCGTGCGTGGCGACCCGCTGCACGCCGTGGCCGGACAGCTTCTGGCCGTAGTCCGTCGCCGTCTGGGCGATGGGCCTGCCGACCTGCTGGCCGATCCGCAGTTGCGCGAGGCGGACGACGGGATCGACTGGTACGCGGCACGTTCGGGCCCGGCTCGTCGCCTTGCCGAACTGAGTGAAGGCGAACGCGCCGAGACGTTGCGGACGGTGGAAGGCCATCTCGCCGCCATCCGGGCGCTCGGCGCGCAACTGCAAACGTCCGACGCGAGCGAGGAGGCGCGCCTGATTGGCCGTTCGCTCGAACTCGCCACTCGCCGGCCCTCCGACGACTTCGTCTACGTGGTCGATGGCCAACCCGTTATTGTTGCCTGGGGCTACGAGGCCGACGCCGCAGCCGGCCTGCAGACCTTCGCCTCGCCGCCCGTGCTCAAGGCGGAACGACCGGTCGCGACCCTGGCGAGCGCCCCAATGACCGCACTGCCCGCGCATCTCGGCTGGGCGCGATGGTTGAGCGCCCTGCTGTTCGGCCTTCTTCTCCTGCTGCTCCTGCTGATCGCGTCGTGGCTACTGCGCGCTTGCAGCCCGGTCGACCCGACGCTGAACGTCGCGACCATCGAAACACCGGCGCCACCCGCCCCCAAACCACCGCCCGATCCGACGCCGCTCCTGAAGGCCTCGCTCGACGAGGCGCAGGGCGACGACAAACGGCTCAAGGCCGAACTCGCCGCGCTGCAGGTCGACCTCAAGAAAAGGCTGGATCAATGCAAGCCGATCGAACCGCCCAAGCCACCACCGCCGCCCCATCGGCCGC
>MEMN01000241.1:29427-34010 GCA_001767945.1 Alphaproteobacteria bacterium RIFCSPHIGHO2_12_FULL_66_14
GCCGGGGCAGTTGCCTTGCGATTGGTCGGGCGATTCGGGTGGCGAGGGCATCACGCGCAACAAGCACTATCTGGGCGACAAGCCCGGGTTTGTCGCCATCAACTACAACCTGTATGTCCGGCCCGACGACGTTAGAGTCATCTATCGTGGCCAGGTGCTGAACGGCACCGGCGGCCCACGCAGCGGTCGTGGCGGTTTCGGCTTCGACTGGAAGCCGGTTGCCGGGGATTATTCGGTCGATGTCGTCGTAACAGGAACGATGCTCGGCACGCGCTGGAACTACGCCATGGCGTGCCCGCGTTGAGGAACAGAGATGACAGCAGGCCCGCTTCTCGTCAGTGAACCGCTCCAGCGCTACCGCGCGCTGGGTTTGGCGGGCGACCCCGTGTGGCGCGCCGCCGGCCAGTTGCGCGCCGCCATCGCAGCGCGACTGTCGCGCGAACACGCCGATCTGCTGGCGATCCCAGAGGTCGATCCCACGGGGCGCCACATCGACTGGTACGCGCCTTTCGACGGCGAAGCCCGCCGCCTTTCCGAAGCCGGCAAGGCCGAGCGTGCGCATGTACTGGACAAGGTTCAACGGCTGCATGGCGACCTTGCCCGGCTCGCCGACACGATGGAGGCGCCCGAACGGTCGAGCGCCGAACGAAACTTCGCCCGCCTGCTGCGCCATGCGCTCACCGCGCCCGGAGAGGAGACCCTTTACGTGGTGGACGGCAGGCCGGTCATGACCTTCTGGGGTTTCACCGCCGACGCCAGCCTGCCCGGTGCCTTTCTCGCGAGCCCGCCCGTGCCGCCACGGCCGGTCGCGCGGCCGGAGGCTGTGATGGTCTCAGCGCCCGCCATCATGGCCGTCGCCCCGCGAACCACCTGGTGGCAATGGCTGCTGCTGGCACTGCTTCTGCTGTTGCTGCTGGCGTTGCTCGCCTGGCTCGTGCGGCCCTACCTGCCGCGCCTCGAGCCCTATCTCGAAGCCGAAGCCCGCGAACGTGCCCTCAGCCTGTCCGTCCGCCAGCCCCTGGAGCTGCAGCGCACGCGTGTCGACACGCTGCAGCACGACTATGAGAACCTGCAGCTGGAGCTGGCGCGGCTCACCGACGAGGCGGCACGGCGCGGTGGTGACTGTGCGGCCGGTATCGTCGTGCCGGGCGGTGTGATCGTCGGCGGCGCGCCGATCGAGCGCGGCGCAAGTCAGGAACCGGTGCCGGCCCCTGGCGTTAACCTTGCCGACAAGACCGACAGCAAGGGCGGCGCCAAGGGCCCCGACGAGCAAAACAAGGACAAGAACGCCGGAGCACAAAATGACCCCAAGAAGGACGAGCCCAAGCCGATGGTCGTGCCGCCGGAAGCCAAGCAGAAGCAGGATCTCGCCTTTCTGAAGGGCGACTGGCGCTCGCGCACGGGACTGGCCACGGCGACGGGCGAAAAGGATTTGCGCCCCAGCTACACGCTCGACGACAAGGGCAAAGGCAAGGTGAGCTTCGTGCAGAAGAACGGCGCCACCTGCGAGGCCCCCGCTGAGGCGCGCTGGGACAACGGCAAGCTGGTGATCGAGGAGAAGGCCAATCCGAAATGCAGCGACGGCAAGACCTACGCGCGCAACACGGTCAATTGCGAGGTCGGCGCCGATGGCGTCGCCCAATGCAAGGGCAGCCAGCCCGGCGATCAGCGCAGCTATCAGGTGCAGATCGGCCGCTGAGTCCCTAGACTGGACCAATAGCCGCAAAAGCATGACATGAGCGACCTCGCCCGCCTGCCGAGCTACCCCAGCCCGACGACCCTGATCGCCCGTTCGGGCATTCAGTTCCTCGATTTCGGCTTCGACCCCGTGCGCCTCAAGATCCGCGAGTGGGGCTTCCACGATGCCGCGGCAACCAAGGCCGTCGATGATCTGGTGCAGCTCGATTTCGACGAGGGTCGCGGCCAGTACGAGGTCGTCGAGGCCGGCCGCCGCCGCGCCGCCGAGCCGAACCTCGTCGTGACGGCCAAGGACGCGCTGGCGCCCTTTCTCGACAAATGGGTGCCGCTGCCGTTTCTGCAGGTCCGACCCAACAGCCAGTTCCGCGAGGGCCCGGCCGACTGGGCCCGCGTGCGCGTGGTCGATCTGGAAGCCCGCTATGGCGCCGGCTACCGCGACGAGCAGGGCAACCGCTACCGCGCCGTGTTGGCCTTCGATACCGGCCTGATCGCCGAGGCGGAAGGCCGGGCCTATCTCGCCCCCTCGCCCAAGGACGTGACCTCGGGCGCGCTGTTTGCGTTGGCCCCCCAACAGCGCGCCAACCATTGGCTGCTGCGCCAGGGCTGGATGAGCCAGTGGCTGGAAGAGCTGTTCCGCGAGCTGCATCCGCGCGCCACGCTCGAGGAGATCGACGCCGACATCAAGCAGAAGCCGCAGGAAGCGACGGCGCGCTACCTCGCCTTCCTTGGCCTGCTGGCGGCGGCGGCGCACTTTCCACCGATCAAGCTGGTCGGCGATGCCGAGCGGCCCGGCCGCGGCGCCATCGAGGTCGATCTGGTACTCGATGTCGGCAACTCGCGGACCTGCGGCCTCCTGATCGAGGCGGCAGGCGAGCTGGGCGTCAACCTGAACGATTCCTACGAACTGGCGCTGCGCGACCTCTCGCATCCCGAGAGCGTGCATACCAAGCCCTTCGAATCGCGCGTCGAGTTCGCCCAGGCCTGGTTCGGCAAGAACCACCTGTCGCGGCTGGGCGGTCGCGCCGATGCCTTCGTCTGGCCGACCATGACGCGTGTCGGCCCCGAGGCGACGAGGCTCGCGGCACGCCGGCGCGGCACCGAAGGCAACACCGGCATGTCGAGCCCCAAGCGCTATCTGTGGGACGAGGAGCCGCAGACCCGCGAATGGCGCTTCAATGTCGCCTACGCCCAGGACCAGACGCCGAT
This sequence comes from Alphaproteobacteria bacterium RIFCSPHIGHO2_12_FULL_66_14, assembly GCA_001767945.1. GTDB lineage: Bacteria > Pseudomonadota > Alphaproteobacteria > Reyranellales > Reyranellaceae > Reyranella. The sequence goes on from MEMN01000241.1 coordinate 32,332, forward strand.
GCCGGCCGCTGCCGGCCCGATGGCCCAGCTCGTCAACCAGAAGGGCGAGCCGCTGCATCTGGTCGATGGCGATGCCGACTCGGCCGACCATCTGCCGGTGTTCGAGCCGCTTTATTCCCGCTCCTCTGTGATGACCTTCGTGCTGTCGGAGGTCCTGCTGCAGGCACTCACCCTGATGAACTCGCCGCAGCAACGCGGTCGTCGCGCCCATGCCGAGACACCGCGGCGGCTGCGTCGCATCGTGCTCACTCTCCCCACCGGCATGCCATTGGCCGAGCGCCTCATCTTCCGCAAGCGTGCCGAGGCCGCGCGCGACCTCGTGTGGATGATGATGGGCTGGAAGCTCGACGATCCCGCAGCGCCGGCGCCGCGCGTGCTGACCGACTGGGACGAGGCGAGCTGTACCCAGCTGGTCTATCTCTACACCGAAGTCGCGCGCAATTTCGGCGGCGACGCCCGCCGCTTCTTCCAGATCGCCCGCAAGCCGCGCGGCCGCCCACCCGAGGAGACGCTCAGCATCGCCAGCATCGATGTCGGCGGCGGCACGACCGATCTCATCATCAATTCCTATCGCCTGGAGGGTGCGGGCACCTCGGTGACGCTGTTCCCGGAGCAGAAGTTCCGTGAGGGCTTCAACGTGGCCGGCGACGACATCCTGCTGCGCGTCGTGCAGGGCCATGTGCTGCCGCCGATCGAGGCGGCGCTGCGTGCCGCCGGCATCGCCAACCCCGCCGACCTGATGGCCGAGCTGGTGGGCGGTGACCGCGGTGGCGAGGACGTGATCCATCGCAACCTGCGCCAGCAGTTCGCGCTGCAGATCGCCCATCCCGTTGCGTTGGAGTTCCTACACGCCGCCGAAACCTACGATCCCACCTCGGGGGTCGTTGCGGCTGAACCTCGGACCTACGATTCGTTCTTCCCAGGGGCTTCCAAGCCATCGGTCGAGGTCGTGACCTTCGTCAACGAGGCGGCACGCAAGCGGGGCGCCAAGGACTTCGACCTGAAGGCCGTGATCTTCCCGGTCGACCTGCCCAACCTCGACAAGACGGTGCGGGCCGAGATGGCGCGCGTGCTGGCTCCTCTCGCCGAGATCGTGCACGCCTACGATTGCGACATCCTTCTGCTTTCCGGCCGCCCCTCGCGCCTGCCCGGCATCCGCTCCCTGGTAATGGAGCTGCTGCCGCTGCCGCCGGAGCGGGTGATCTCGCTGCACGAGTATCGTGTCGGCGCCTGGTATCCGTTCCGCGACGCGCGCCTCAGGGTCGAGGATCCCAAGACCACCGTGGCGGTGGGCGCGATGATCGCAGCGCTCGCCCAATCGCAGTTGCCCGACTTCTCGTTCCGTTCCGACCTGCTGCGGTCCAAGAGCATCGCCAGGTTCATCGGCAAGCTCGACGGCGGCGGACGGCTGCAAAAGGAAGACCTGGTCTATCGCGACGTCGATCTCGACAACCGCGACTACGAACTGCCGGAGATCGGCTTCGAGTTCCGCGGCCCCATGTGGCTGGGCGCCCGCCAGCTCGATCTCGCGCGCTGGCCGGCGGCTCGGCTCTACGCGCTGGAATTCGCCAAGCCCGAGTACGCCGAGCGTCATGCCCGCGAGACACCGTTCAACATCGCGCTCGCCCGGGTGAAGCCCAAGGACAAGGACTCGGGCGACGTCGAGCGCTTCCGCCTGC
>MEMN01000241.1:34036-36900 GCA_001767945.1 Alphaproteobacteria bacterium RIFCSPHIGHO2_12_FULL_66_14
ACGGGCATGCTGAAGACCGGTTAGGGACCCCGGAAGGATCATGGACACCGTCGATCTCAAACTCGCCCAGGACTGCGAATCGCTGGCCGTCGCCGCAAGCGAGGGCGTGGCCTGGCTGAAAGGCGCCGCCGCGCAATCGCCGACCGTGGCGCAGCAGGCGCCGTCGCTGGTGAGCGAGCTGCAGAAGGTCCGCAACCAGAGCCGCAAGCTGGCGCGCGCCGCCCGCCGGCGCATGTGCGTCGGCGTCTTCGGCCCGAGCCAGGCCGGCAAGTCCTATCTGGTCTCGATCCTGGCCAGCCGCGACGGCCGGCCGCTGCAGGCCCGTTTCGCCGACAAGACCTACGATTTCCTGCGCGAGATCAACCCGCCGGGCAACCGCGAGTCGACCGGCCTCGTCACCCGCTTCGGACTGGGGCTGAGCGACGGCGCGCCCGACTTCCCGGTGCGCGTGCGACTGCTGACGCAGACCGACATCGTCAAGATCCTGGGCAACTCCTTCCTGCTCGACTTCGACCACCAGAAGGCCGAGTTCGTGGGCCCGGATGGCGCCGCGATCCGCAAACGCCTGGCCGAGCTGCGCGCCAAGGCGGAACCGACGCCGGTGGGCGATCTCGATTCCGACGACGTGCTCGACCTGATCGAGTATTTCGACACCTTCTTCGCCGGCGTCACGGCCGAGCTGCGCACCGACTACTGGCGCGAGGCGATCGATCTCGCGCCGCGCCTCTCCGGCCACGACCGCGCCCGGCTGTGGTCGGTGCTGTGGTACGACTTCCAGCCCTTCACCGACCTCTACCTCACCCTCTACGACGGCCTGCAGAAGCTCGGCCATGCGCCCGAGGCGCTGCTGGGCATGGACGCGCTGATCCCGCGCGAGAAGAGCATCGTCGACGTGCTCACGCTCGACCGCCTGGGCGCCGATGCCGACGATACGCTGCTGGTGCGGCCCAAGCAGGCCGACGGCCGCATGTCCCCCGACGCCAGGCTGCCACGCTCGCTGGTCTGCGCGCTTACCGCCGAGCTCAACGTCGCCATCGACGAGAAGCCGTGGGACTTCTTCGACCACACCGATCTGCTCGACTTCCCGGGCGCCCGCTCACGCCTCAAGCTCGCCAACCTCGACGACGTCGCCAAGACCAAGGGCGTGGCCGAGGGCGCCAACCCGCTGCGCGAGCTCCTGCTGCGCGGCAAGGTCGCCTACCTGTTCCAGCGCTACTCGGCCGAGCGCGAACTGAGCGCCATCCTGCTCTGCATTCCCGACGGTAATCAGGAGGTCCGCGACCTCTCGGACATGATGACGGCGTGGATCGACCAGACGATCGGCGCCACGCCGGCCGACCGCGCCAAGCAGAGGAACGCGCTGTTCCTGGTGCTGACCAAGATGGACCGTGAGTTCGAGCAGAAGGCGGGCGAGACCGAGGAGTCGCGGCGGCTCCGCTGGAGCGCCCGTCTCGGCAACTCCCTGGTCAACAATTTCCGCGGCGAGTGGCCGCTCGACTGGAACGGCAAGCCGTTCGACAACAGCTTCTGGCTGCGCAACCCGACGGTGATCGACGAACGCCTGATGGACTACGACGACGGCCGCGAGAAGGGCATCGCCGAGGGCTTCGCCGAGCGCGTCGGCGAGCTGCGGCGCCACTTCATCGAGAACGAGGACGTCCAGCGCCACTTCGCCGACCCCGCACGCGCCTGGGACGAGGCCTTCCGCGCCAACGACGGCGGCGTCGCCTACCTGGTGAAGAGCCTGATCCCGGTCTGCGATCCGGCCATCAAGCGCGCCCAGGTGCGCGGCCAGCTCGAGATCCAGGTCCGCCGCCTGGTCGACCGCCTGGCCGGCTTCCACAGCGCCTCCGACGGCGACGCCCGCGCCAAGAAGCGCGACCTCGTGCACACCGTGCTGCGCGGCCTCGCGACCTGCATCCAACAGCAGCTCTTCGGCGAGCTGGTGGCGGCGCTGCAGATCGCCGACACCGCCTTGCGCGACATCTACTTCCGCATCGCCACCGCGCGGTCCTCCGACGAGCAGGCGGCCGGCAACGGCAAGGCCGGCGGCCCGGTGACGCAGTCGACCGGCGCCGCCGTCGACCTCGGCGCCATCTTCGCCGATGTGTTCGGCGACGATGCCGGCCACCGCGCGCCGCCGCCATCGGGCGTGCTGGAAGATCGCGCCGAGCGCTTCGCCCGCGAGGCCGCGGAATACTGGCTGGAGAACATGCGCCGCGTCGGCGCCGACGAGAAGGCACTGTCGCATTTCGGCGTCGACCGCCAGCATCTCGGCTGGATGATCGACGAGCTGGTGGTGGGCGCCCATCGCCTGAAGCTGATCGACCAGCTCTCGCTCGACGTCCGGGCGCTGGAGAACGCCGCCAACGCCAAGTGGGAAGAGATCGCCGAGCGCCAGGTGCGCACGGCGGCCTCGGCGCTGAACGGCTACATCAGCGCGCTGGGCTTCGACCGCCTGCCGCTCGACCAGCGCCCCGGCCTGCCGCCCAATTCGCCGGTGCGGCGCGTGTTCGAGAGCCCGCCGCCGGCGGCCGACGGCGCGCCGGTGCTGAGCGAGGATCCGGCGCCGATCTACGCCGACTACTGCAAGGACTGGATGCGCGCCTTCCTGCAGCTCGCCATGGACAACGTGGGCTACGAGGGCGGCCGCGAGATCACGCCGGAGCAGAACGATCGCCTCGGTGCCATCCTGCGCGCCGTGCCCGCCTGAGCAGCGTCATGCCGATCCGGGCGTCCATCGTTGCCCTTCCCGAGCCGGGTCACGCGATCCTGCGCCTGAGCGACCTCGACGCGGCACCCGAGGGCCTCGCCCTCTCGATCCAGCGCCAGCAGGGACCGGACACGCACCTCGCCGACGACGG
>MEMN01000242.1:0-521 GCA_001767945.1 Alphaproteobacteria bacterium RIFCSPHIGHO2_12_FULL_66_14
GAAATCGATGCGGCCCGGCGCCAGGCTGTTGAGCGTCGCCAGCGCATTGGCGGCGACCGGCGCGATGCGGTTGGAGGGCACCAGCACGCCGGTGCCGAGACGGATGCGCTTCGTGTTGACGGCGGCCGCGCCCATGGCAACGAAGCAGTCGGCGCTCAGCATCTGGGTGTCGTAGAACCAGGCATGGGTAAACCCCAGCTCCTCGGCCCGTTTCGCCTGCTTCCAGGAATCCGCCGCCGTGGGGATCGCTATGCCGAAATCCATCGTCGTCTCCCTCAGGTGTCGGCGAGCGCCGCCAGCATGCGATCGCGCGCGGCGAAATCTCCATCGTCGTGGACCGGCTGCAGGCAGACGTGGGTGGCCCCGGCCTCGAAGTGCGCGCGCAGGCCTTTCTTGACCGTGGCGGCGTCTCCCCACAGGACCATGGCGTCGATGAAGCGGTCACTGCCGCCGTCGGCCAGCTCGGCCTCGCTAAAACCCTCGCGCAGCCAGTTGTTGCGGTAGTTGGGCAGGACCATGTA
>MEMN01000242.1:534-7804 GCA_001767945.1 Alphaproteobacteria bacterium RIFCSPHIGHO2_12_FULL_66_14
TTGCGGCCGAGTGCGCGCGCCTTTGCGGGGTCGGTCTCCAGCGTGACCTTCTGCTCGACGGCGAGCGCCTTTTTCGGCCCCAGGATGGCGGCGGCCTGCGCGGTATGCCTGGGCGTCACGTTGTAGGGGACCGCGCCCTGCGATTTCTCGGCGCTGAGCGCCAGCATCTTCGGCCCCAGCGCCGCCACCATCACCGGCGCTTCCTCGCCGGCGGGCAGGCCCTTGTGGAGGCCTTCGAGATAAGTGCGCATGGCGGAGAGGGGCTTGTCGTAGCGATGGCCGCGCAGGCCCTCGACCATCGGGATGTGGCTGACGCCCAGGCCCAGGATGAAACGGCCGCCGTACAGGTTGTTCAGCGACACCATGGCCCGCTGTGCGGTGAAGGAATCGCGGGCGTAGATGTTGGCGATCGAGCTGCCGATGGTGAGGCGAGTGCTCTTCGACAGCAGGTAGGTCGCCAGCGACATCGATTCGTAGCCGCGCGATTCGGGATACCAGAATGCCGCATAGCCGGAACTTTCGATGACGCGCACGAGCTCGGCGAGCTGGCCGCCGTTCAGCTTGTCCGTCGAGTACCAGACTCCCAGGCGTCCCAGCTTCATGGCTTGGCTCCGTCGGATTGGATGTCTTTTGCAATGGCCCGCAGGATTTCGCGGTCGGCGTCGCTCTTGACCGCGATCGAGAACTCGCAGTGGGTGACGACCTTGCCGAAGCGGTCCAGGAGCTTGCGCGCGATGGTGTCGTAGGTGCCGACGGTGACGAAGGCTTCGAGGACGTCGTCGCCGATGTGCTGCGGCATCTCTTCCCAGCGCTGGGCCCGCGACAGGAGTTTCAGCCGGTCGGCAAGATCGCCAAGGCCGAGATGTTCGAAGGCGGCGCGATATTGTGGCGTCGAGGCGTAGAAGGCGACGCGCGCCCGCACGTCGCGAATCTTGGGGGCAAGCTCGGCCTCGTTGGCGGCCGTGGCCACCAGTGGCTTCATGCCGATCTGGAAGCCCTTCAGCGAGCGGCCGGTCTTGGCGGCGCCGGCGCGGACGGCGGGCATCATCACCTTCTCGATGTAGGACGGCGTGCAGACGGGGTGCGGGCGGATGCCGTCGGCCACTTCGCCCGTGACCTGGCACATCAACGGGTTGACCGCCGCGATCTGGATCGGGATGTGTGGATGCTCGATCGGGCCGGGATTGAACAGCGGCACCATCAGATTGATGTTGTAGTGTGGGCCCTTGACGTCGAGCGGCGTGCCGTTCTGCCAATTGTCCCACACTGCCCGCACGGCGTGCACGTATTCGCGTATCCACGGTCCGGCCGGCGTCCATGGCATGCCGTAGCGGCGTTCGATGTGCGCCTTCACCTGCGTGCCGAGGCCTAGGGTGAAGCGGCCGCGCGACAGCTTCTGGAGGGTCCAGGCGCTGAGCGCCGTCACGGTCGGGCTGCGTGGAAAGGCGATGGCGACCGACGTTCCGAGCTTCAGGGTCCGCGTCGCCTGGGCGGCGAGCGCCATGACGATGAACGGGTCGTCCTTGGTCTCCTCGACGACCAGCCCGTCGTAGCCGATGTCCTCCAGCAGGCGCGCGTTCTCGCCGATGCTGTCGAGGTCGAAGGGCACTTCGGGCGCGCGAAGGCCGGGATCGACCTTGCCGAGGGGCAGAAGAGTTTCTAACAGCACGTGTCTGCTCGGTGTTGGATGTGGGGTTTTCAGTGGAGAGGAGCCTAGCACCGGGCGGTGCTTGGGCAAGTTGTCTCGCCCCGCGATGCGATCCGGGTGGGGCGAGTCGGAAAGGGAAAGACAATGATCGTGGTCGTCATGGGCGTCTCGGGGTCGGGCAAGACCACCGTCTCGGCCCTGCTCGCCGCCAGGCTCGGCTGGCGTTACCGCGAGGGCGACGATCTGCACCCCAGCGAGAACGTCGAGAAGATGCGCGGCGGCACGCCGCTCACCGACGCCGACCGCCTGCCGTGGCTGCGGAAGATCGCGCGGGAAATCGACGCCTGGCAACGACGGGGCGAGCAGGGCGTCCTCACCTGCTCGGCGTTGAAGCGGGCCTACCGCGATATCATCGTCGGCGATCGGGCCGGCGTGGCGCTGGTCTATCTCAAGGGATCGTACGATCTCATCGCCCGGCGCATGGCGGCCCGGCACGAACACTTCATGCCGACCGCCTTGCTGGAAAGCCAATTCGCGGCGCTGCAGGAGCCGACATCAGACGAAAGTCCGATCGTCATGGATGTCGGCCGGCCGCCTGGCGAGATCGCGGATGCGATCGCGCGCGAACTCGAATTTCGCTCCGACGCGGGTGGCGCGGCTTCGAGGTTGCGGCACGGCCCCGAAGTCCCATAGCCTTTGGCAAACGGCGACGGAGATCGCCTTTCCGGAGGAAACCATGCAATCGATCGTTCGGTCCGTCGCGGCGCTCGTGCTCGTGTTCGGTCTTGTCACTCCGCTTGCAGCGCAGACCAAATGGCCGGACAAGCCCGTCAAGTTGGTGGTGGGCTTCACCGCCGGCAGCGCGACCGACGTCACGGCCCGCATGTTCGCCCACAAATTCACCGAGGCCTGGGGCCAGGCGGTCGTGGTCGAGAACGTGACCGGCAACTCGGGCGCCATCGGCGTCGACCGCGTCGCCAAGGCGGCGCCCGACGGCTACACGCTGATGTGGTCGGGCAACGCCGCCATCACCATTCTGCCCAGCCTGCAGGCCTTGCCGTTCGATCCGCTGAAGGACCTGGCGCCGATCTCGACGTCGCTCTCGATGCCGTCGATCTTCTTCGTCAACAACGACCTGCCGGTGAAGTCGATCGCCGAGCTGATCGCCTATGCCAAAGCCAATCCCGGCAAGCTCTCCTACGGCTCGCCAGGCGTCGGCACGCCGCAGCACATCGCGGGTGAACTGTTCTGCCGTCTAGCCGGCATCAAGATGGAGCACATCCCCTATCGCGGCGCCAACATGGCCGACGTGATGAGCGGCGTCGTGCCGGTCGGCATCCAGAACGCAGGCGCGGCAATGCCGCTGGTGCGCGACGGCCGCCTGCGCGGTATCGCCATCACCTCGCTCAAGCGCTCGGCCAACGCTCCCGACCTGCCGACCTTGGCCGACCAGGGCTTCCCCGGCTTCGAGGCGACCTCGTGGTTCGCCCTGATGGCGCCGGCCGGCACGCCCAAGCCGATCCTCGACAAGGTGCGCGCCGAATCGCTCAAGGTGCTGGCCGATCCCGAGATGAAGAAGAAGTTCGCCAACATCGGCCTCGACCTGGTCGGCAGCACGCCGGAGGAGACTCGCGCCGCCATCGCCGCCGACATCCCGAAGTGGGCCAAGGTCATCAAGGAGGCGGGTATCAAGCCCTCGAAGTAGACTCCCGACCGTCTGCCGCAAAAGAACCGTCACACCCGAGGATCTCACCATGAACTATCCTGACCGTCTGCGTGCCCTGTTGGCCGAACCTGGCCTCGTCGTGATGCCGGCTGTGTGGGATGGGCTCAGCGCCAAGCTGGCCGCCGGCGCCGGATTCCAGACGGCATTCCTGTCGGGGTCCTGCGTGGCGGCGAGCCGATTGGGCGGACCGGACCTCGACCTGATCTCGTTCGGCGAGATGTTCGACTCCTTCAACATGGTGCATGCCGCGGCGCCGCAGACTCTGGTTCTGGCCGACGGCGATCACGGCTACGGCAACGCCATGAACGTGCAGCGCACGGTGCGCGCCTATGGCCGGGCCGGCGCCGCCGCCGTGCTGATCGAGGACAAGATCACGCCGCGGGCGCTCACCGCGGCGGGCAAGCCCTGCCTGTCACGCGACGAAGCGCGCATGAAGATCCGTGCCGCCGTCGAAGCCGCCAAGGAGTCGGGCATCCTGATCCTGGCGCGCACCGATTGCCGGCCGACCCAGGGCATCGACGAGGCGGTGGCCCGGATCGAGATGTACGTGAAGGAGGGCGCCGACATCCTGCTTCTCGACTCGCCCGCCGATGACGGTGAAATCCGCCGTGCCGTTGCGGCGGCGGGCGGGCGGCCCTCGTTTGCCGTGCTGTCGCCGGGCGCGCCGCGGGCAACGCCGTCGCAGCAGGAGGCGGCGGCCCTTGGCTTCAAGATCGGCACCTATCCCACCGGCATGCTCTCGCCGGCCGTCGCCGGGATGAAAGCCGGCCTGGCGGCGCTGGTCGCCGGCGAAGCGGAGACGAAGAGCGCGCTGCCGCCGGCGGAGCTGCGCGCGACCCTGGGCTACGCCGACTATGACACCGCGGCCAAGCCCTTCATCGTGGCGGCCTGAAATCGCGCAACGGCGAAAGGCCGTTCCGCGTCGCGGGTGGCGCCTCGCATTGACCGGGTTCGTTCGAGGACGATAGGGTTGCGACGTCACGGTATTGCCAGGAGCGTAAGGCACACAAACAAACGTCGTGGGAGGAAGGCATGTCGATTAGTCGCCGCCAGGTCCTGGCCGGATCTGCCGTCAGCGCCGCCGCGCTGGCCTCTGGTTTCCCCGCTCCGGCCATCGCGCAAAACGAACCGATCAAGATCGGTTATCTGCCGGCATTGACCGGCCCCAGTTCGTCCACTGGCATCGGCATCAATCGCGGCACGCTGCTGGCGATCGAGGAGATCAACGCCGCCGGCGGCATCAAGGGCCGCAAGATCGAGCTGGTGTCGCGCGACACGCAGAGCGACCCGACCAAGGCGGTGAACGCCGTCGCCGAGCTCACCCAGCGGCAGAAGGCCAGCATCATCTGGGGTCCGCTCAATTCGGGCGAAGCGCTGGCGGCGACGCCGCTGATCGCGCGCGACAAGGTACCGATGTTGCATCCGTGCTGGGTCGACTCGCTGATCGACGTCAAGAAATACCCGATGGCCTTTCGCATCGCGCCCACCAACACGCAGGTCGGCATCGGCGCCAACCACTATGTCGTGGATGTGTTGAAACTCAAGAAGGTCGCGGTGATCAGCGACACCACCGGCTATGGAACGGCCTCGGTCGAAACCTACGTGCCCATGTTGAAGAGCAAGGGCGCGGAAGTCGTCTATTCGGGCCATGTCGACGCGGCCAACCCCGACCTCAAGCCCGAACTCCTGCGCATGCGGAATGCCGGCGCCCAGGCCATCATGCCGTGGAGCGTCAATGCCGGCTTCCTGTCGCGCATCCTGAACACCCGCGGCGCGATGGGTTGGGACGTGCCGGTGGTCGGCCAGACGACGCTCGGTTCCGGCCAGACCAAGGCGCTGCTCGAGAAGCCCGAGAACTGGAACAAGGTCTACTCCAACAACTTCCGCAACTGCTGCTACGTGGGCGGCAAGCTGCCGGCGCGCGCCCAGGAATTCGTCGACCGCCTGAAGAAGTCCAAGATCGAGTTCGGCGACACGTTGCTGTGGTGGGTCGCGTTGGGCTGGGACGGCGCCAAGATGATCGGCGACACGCTCCAGGCCGTCGGGCCCAAGGCCAACGACATCGTCGCCTACTGGAACAAGGTCAAGGGCTGGCCGGGCGTCTACGGCACGGTGACCTGGACGCCGGAGCAGCACAACGGCTTCCCCGACTCGGAGGTCGTGATGTGCGAGGTCAACTCGCTGCGTGACGGCGCCTTCAACCTGGCTCCCGGATACAGCGGCTAGACGATGCTCGAATCGATCGTCTCCTACGGCCTTGCGGTAGGAGCGGTCTATGCACTGATCGGCATCACGTACAACGTGATGTTCTCCGCCTCGCGCGTGTTCAGTTTCACCGCTGGCATGCTGGGAATGCTGGGCGGCGTGCTGGGCGCGCTCTTCATTAACAAGCTCGGCCTCAACGCAGTCCTGGGCTTCGTGGCCGTGCTCGCGTGCGGCGCCGTGCTCGGCCTGATCACCGAGGTGCTGACGGTGCGGCCGGTGCTGAAGAGCATCGAGCAGCACCTCTACGTGCTGTCGACGCTCGCCTTCGCCCTGATGGTGCAGCAGCTCACCGCCATCGAATGGGGCACCGAGGCGCAGCCCTTTCCGCGCCTGATCCCGATCGGAGCGGGCTGGCTCGACCAGCAGTTCTGGCTGCCGATGCTCGCCTGCGCCGTGACCATCGTCGGCCTCGAGCTGCTCTATCGAAAGACGCTTGTCGGCCGCGCCTTCCTCGCCATCGCCGAGGACAGCTACGCCGCCCGTGCGTTGGGCCTGCCCGAGACGCGGCTGCGGCTCGCTAGCTTCGCGCTCGCGGGAGTCATCGGCACCCTGGCGGGCTTCACCGGCGCGCAGATGCTGCTCGCTTTCTTCGGCAACCAGTCGATCCTGAGCTTCTACGGCTTCATCCCCGTGGCGCTGGGCGGCATGGGCTCCAACCGCGGCGCGGTGATCGGCGGGTTGGCTCTCGGTCTCTTCCAGCAGACAGCCAATTTCCTGGTCGGTGGCATCTTCGCCGCGGTCGCGGTGTTCGCCGTCTTCATCGTCGTGCTGCTGTTCCGGCCCGAAGGGCTGGCGGGCGCGGCGGCGGCGCGGCGCGTATGACGGAGGCGGCGGCACCCCTTCCGGCCCGCGCCGCCGTGCCCGGCCGGCTCGCCAGGCTCGAAGCCGCGCTGCCGTGGATTGCGCTCGGCGGCGTCGGGCTCCTGCTGCCCCTGCTCGACGATTCCTATGTCGGCACCATCGCCACGCGCGCCTACATCTACTGGGTCCTGAGCGCCGGCCTGAACCTGGTGGTGGGCTATGCCGGCCAGATCGCCATCGGCTGGGTGGCGATGCTGACGCTCGGCGCCTACACCACCGCGGCGCTGGCCGCAGGCAACGTCGGCGAGCCCTGGCATCCTTATCTTGCATTGGCCGCCGGCGGCGTCATCGGCGCCATCGCCGGTGTCGTGGTCGGGCTGCCGGCGCTCCGACTCCGCACTTTCTATTTCGCCATGACGACACTGGGCTTCGCCACGATCGTCACCCAGGTGGCGCTCGCCTGGAAGAGCGTGACCGGCGGCGGCATCGGCACGCCGGGGCCGGTGTTCCCCTGGCCGTTCGAGCCCGGCTGGGGCTTCTACTATTTCTGCTTCATCCTGGCGGCGCTGGCGACCTGGATGACGTCCAACATCGGCTCGAGCCGGTTCGGTCGGGCACTGGTGGCGATACGCGACGCCGAGGTGGCGGCCGAAGCCTCCGGCATCGCCAAGCCGAAGCTGCTGATCATGATTTTTCTGCTCGCCGGCGCCTTGGGCGGCGTGGCCGGTGGGCTGTTTTCGTCGCTGCAGTCGTACATCACGCCCGACGCCTTCACGTTCGAAATGTCGGTGCTGTTCTTCATCGCCATCCTGATCGGCGGGCGCGGCTCG
>MEMN01000242.1:7817-9231 GCA_001767945.1 Alphaproteobacteria bacterium RIFCSPHIGHO2_12_FULL_66_14
CAGCGCCCCTGGTCCAGTGGTCGACGTTCCTTTACGCCACGCTCCTGCTGGTGATCGTGCTCGTCATACCGGGCGGAATCGCCGACCTCCTGGACTACAAGAACCGCCGCCCGCTCGAGCAGCACCGCGAGATCGTCGCCCGGCCCGAGTTGTTGTCTCGCGTGCTCGACAAGAGGAGCAACCAGAGCGTCCTCGCGCTCGCCGGCATTTCACTCCATTTCGGCGGCGTGCGCGCCATCGACGGCCTCGATCTGGAGATCCGTTCGGGCGAGGTGCACGGCCTGATCGGACCCAACGGCAGCGGCAAGACCACCACGCTCAACGTGATCTCGGGCTACTACCGACCGAACGCGGGGCAACTCGAACTGAACGGGGCCGACCTGCCATTCGACAGGCCGCATGCGCGCGCTGGTTACCGCATCGCCCGGACCTTCCAGACGCCGCGTCTCGTCGGCGGCGCCTCGGTGCTGGAAAACGTCATGATCGGCGGCACGGTCGACGGAAGCGGCAGCTTCGCCGAGTCGATGCTGTCGCTGCCGCGCCACCATCGCGACGAGAGGAGACTGAAGGAAGCGGCCATGCTGGCGCTCGCCACGGTCGGCCTCGAACAGCTCGCTCCGGTGCGCGCCGACCGGCTGCAGCACAGCGAACTGCGCTTCATGGAGATCGCCCGCGCCCTGATGCTGCGCCCGGCGTTCCTGCTGCTCGACGAGCCGGCAGCCGGCCTGTCGGCGGAGGAGATCCGGCGGCTCGGCGCTTTGATCAAGGCCATCAGCCGCGAGGGCACGGGCGTCCTGCTGGTCGAGCATCATGCCGACCTGATCTTCGACATCTGCGACCGCGTCACCGTGCTCAATCTCGGCAAGACGCTGGCGGCCGGGACGCCGGCGGAGATCCGCTCGCATCGGGAGGTGGTCAGTGCCTACCTCGGCGCCTGAACCCTTGCTCCGGGTGCGCGGCCTGTCGGCCGGCTACGGCAAGATCGGCGTGCTGAACGGCATCGACCTCGCCGTCGGCGCGGGCGAGGTGGTGGCCCTGCTGGGCCCCAACGGCGCCGGCAAGAGCACGCTCCTGAAAGCCATTTCCGGCCTGTTGCCGCGCACCGGTGGCATCACCTTCGCCGGCCGGGACATGAGCAGGGCCGACCCCGGCGACACGGTCCGGGCGGGCCTGGTCCACGTGGTCGAAGGCCACCGCGTGTTCACGCAGCTCTCAGTGATCGACAATGTCATGCTGGCCGGCTACGGCCTGCCGCGCGAGAAGCGCGCGAGCCAGGTCGAGGAAGCGTTGGCCTTCTTTCCCGACATTGCCGCCAAACGGCATGACCGCGCGGTGACGCTGTCGGGCGGCCAGCAGCAGATGCTGGCGGTGGCGCAGGGGCTGGTGCGGCGGCCCCGTCTGTTGATGCTGGACG
>MEMN01000242.1:9241-19238 GCA_001767945.1 Alphaproteobacteria bacterium RIFCSPHIGHO2_12_FULL_66_14
CGGCCTGTCGCCGGTTCTGGTCGATCGCGTGCTGGCCGCCGTCGCGCGGCTGCGTGAAGGCGGCACGGCGGTGCTGCTGGTCGAACAGCTGATCGAGAAGGCGCTGGCGGCGTCCGACCGCGTCTATGCGCTGGCGCGCGGCTCGATCGTGCTGGAAGCTTCGACCGGCGAGGACGATTTGCCGAACCGGCTGGAGCGGGCGTATTTCGGTCAGGACGCCCACGCACCCTTGGCGTCGTGAGCGGCCGGAGGAGGCAGGCGATGAACAAGCAGTACGATCGTGGCGCCGAGGATCTCGGCAATATCGTGGGGCTGGAACACGTCAATCTGCAGATCGAGGACCAGGGACTGGCGACGCTTTTCTACATCAGCGGGCTCGGCCTGACGCGCGATCCCTTCATGATGACCAGCATCGACAATATGTGGGTCAATGTCGGGCGCAACCAGTTCCACCTCGTCACCGGAACGTCGCAGCATCTGCGCGGGCGGGTCGGCCTCGTCGTGCCCGATCGCGAGGCGCTCCTGCGGCGTCTCGAAGGCCTGCGCAAGGTGCTCGCGGGGACGCGGTTCGATTTTGCCGAGCACGAGGATCATGTCGAGGCAATCTGCCCCTGGGGCAACCGGATCCTCTGCCATGGGCCGGCACCGCGCTTCGGCCGCATCACGCTCGGCATGGCCTATGTCGAGTTCGACGTTCCGGTCGGTGCGGCGAAGGGCGTCGCGGACTTTTACGGCCGCGTGTTTGGCGCCGCGACGAAAGTCGACGGTGCAGCGGCGCGGGTTTCCGCCGGCATAGAGCAGGAACTGGTCTTCCGCGAGACCAAGGCGAAGCTGGCGCCCTACGACGGCCATCACATCCAGGTCTATGTCGCGAACTTCTCGGGACCGCATCGCGAACTGCTGGAGCGCGGCCTGATCACCGAAGAGAGCAACCAGCACCAGTACCGTTTCGACAGCATCGTCGATCCAGAAAGCGGCAAGCCGCTGATCCAGATCGAGCACGAGGTGCGCAGCATGCGCCACCCGCTCTACGCGCGACCGCTGGTCAACCGTAACGCCCAGCAGACCAACAGGAACTATGCCCCGGGCCATGATGCCTGGATCCCGGGCGCTGCTGCCGAAGAGATGGACGACCCCCGGGTCGTCCTGCGCCAGCGCCGCTTCGAAGAGGCGACGCGCCAGGGTGCTACGCGGCGGCGCGCCGGCTAGGAGCGGTGAAGATGGCCGGCGTCGACTGGGTACCCTCAGCTACGCTGCCGAAGAGGCAGACGTCCTTCGCCGGTGTCAGCCACGAGGAAATGGTCCGGCGCGCACGGGCACTGTTGCCGAAGCTCGATGAACGGGCGGCCGACTGCGAGCGCCTGGGGCGCCTGCCGGACGAGACTGAACGCGATCTGCACGCATCAGGCCTCTTTCGCATCGTCCAGCCGGCAAGAGTCGGCGGCGCCGACCTCGATATCGGCATCCTGGTCGATGTCTGCGCCGAGATTGCGCAGGTGTGCCCGTCGACGTCGTGGAACCTCGGCAACCTCGCCAGCCATCACTGGATGCTGGGCTATTTTCCGCCCGAGACACAGGACGCGCTGTGGAGCAAGTCGACTGACGTGCTGATCGCCACGTCGCTGGCGTTCCCGGCCGGGCGCGGGCGCAAGGTCGACGGCGGCTATGAAATCTCCGGCCGCTGGCCGCTGTCCTCGGGCGTCGACAACTCTGACTGGAACCTGCTGGCCATCACGGTGCGCGAGGCCGACGACGGCCCGCCGGTCGACCAACGCTTCGCGCTGGTGCATCGCTCCGACTACGAGATCCTCGACACCTGGCAGGCGATGGGCCTGGCCGGCACCGGTTCGAAGGATGTGGCGATCAGGAAGCTGTTTGTGTCGGCTCAGCACACGCTCTCGGCGTGGGCGTTCAACGGCAAGCCGCATCCCGGGTCGGCTGTCAATCCGTCGCCACTGTTTCGCCTGCCGCTGCTGGCGCTCGGTGCCTACGTCCTTGCCGGGGTCATGCTGGGCTGCGCGCGCGGCGCCTACGAGATCACGGTGGGCGCTGCCCGCAAACGCAACGGCACGACGACGGGGACCCCGGTCGGCGCGGCACAGACTGTCCAGATCAAGGTGGCCGAGGCAGGGGCGCGCATCGACGCGGCCCAACTCGTCATGCACCGCAGTTGCGAACATGCCATGACGGTCGCACGGGCGGGCGGCGAGCCTACGCTCGAGGACAAGCTGCGCTACCGCCGCGACGCCGCTTTTGCCGTGCGGCTCTGCGTGGAGGCCGTCGACATCATGATGACTGTCGCCGGCTCGGGCGGTCTCTATCTGACCAGCCGAATGCAGCGGCTGTTCCGTGATGCGCATGCCGCCAACGCACACGTGATGTTTTCTCCCGATGTGCAGGGCGCGCTCTTCGGCCAGCACGCGTTGGGCGTCGCGGGGCCGCCGCCGTTGTTGTGATCTTCGCCGCCTCGGCGCAGACTGTAACCAAGGCGGGGCAACCGCCACGTCAAAGGGGAGGTTGACCGACGGCATGGACGTCTCGCTCGATCTGCTGATGAACGCCGTGATCTCCGGCCTGCTGCTGGGTGGATTCTATGCGGCGGTCTCGATCGGCGTGGCGATTTCCTTCGGGATGCTGGATATCGTCAACATCGCCCATCCCGCCTTCATCCTGCTCGGC
Source organism: Alphaproteobacteria bacterium RIFCSPHIGHO2_12_FULL_66_14 (assembly GCA_001767945.1). Taxonomy (GTDB): domain Bacteria; phylum Pseudomonadota; class Alphaproteobacteria; order Reyranellales; family Reyranellaceae; genus Reyranella. The sequence goes on from MEMN01000242.1 coordinate 11,921, forward strand.
TCCTACGTCGCCTATATCGCCAATACCATGCTGGGGATCGACCCGATTCTGGCGGCGGTGATCGTGCTGCCGGCCTTCTATCTGCTCGGCATGGCGGTCTATCAGGTCTACTACGTCGCCTTTGAGCGTCGCGACGACCAGTCGCTGCGGGGCCTGTCGTTCTTCTTCGGGCTGCTGTTCATCGCCGAAGTGGGGTTGATCCTGGTCTTTGGCGTCGACTATCGTTCGGTGAGCGCGCGCTATATCGGCCCAAGCCTGCAACTCGTCCTGTTCGACCTGCCATGGCGCCTGCTGGTGCCGTTTCTCGTCTCCATGGTGATGGCAGTCGGCTTGCAGGTATTCCTGTCGCGCAGCTTCCTGGGACGCGCCATCCAGGCGGTGGCGCAGGACCAGCTGGCGCTGCAGCTGATGGCCGCCAACCCGGTCAAGATCAAGCGCATCGCCTTCGGCCTGTCGATCGCCACCGCGTCGCTAGCGGGTGCCTGTCTGATCATCATCCAGCCGGTCGAACCGTCGATCGGTCGCGAATACATCGGTCGTGTCTTTGCCATCTGCGTGCTGGGCGGCCTCGGCAGCTTTCCCGGCATGATCATCGCGGCGATGACCTTGGGCATCGTGGAAAGTCTGACCTCGACCTTCTTCGGCCCTTCCTGGGCGCCGGCCGTGGCCTTCGGTGTTCTGCTGGTGACGCTGGCCGTCCGGCCCAGCGGCATCCTGGGTCGATAGGGGAGGCTGACCCGAGCATGCGCGGGACTCCCTTCATCCTGATATTGATCGCGGTCGCCGGCGTGGTCTTCGGCTTGGCGCGCTGGCTGGACAACAGCTACGCCTTCTTCGTCGGCTACGTCGTGGTCCAATACATCGTGCTTGGCACGGCGTGGAATATCCTGGGCGGCTATACCGGCTACGTGAATTTCGGCATCACCGCGTTCTTCGCCATCGGCGCCTACTCGTCAGTGGTGCTTCACAAGCTTGTACCGACGCTGCCACTGCCGGCGATGATCGTGGTCGGCGGCGTAATGGCCGGCATTGTCGGCGTCGGAACCGGATATCTGACGCTCCGCCTGCGCGGGGTGTACTTCTCCATCGCCACGCTGGCGCTCGCGGTGGTGGTGCAGACGCTGATCACCAACTGGGATTTCGTCGGCGGCGCGCGCGGGGCCTACGTGCTGCGCCCGCGCACCGCGCCGCTGATCGGCGGCGGCTACATCGATTACCTGTTCCTGATCATGCTGGGCTTGTGCGTCGCGGCCTTGGCGACGGCGCGTGCCATTGAACGCTCGTCGCTCGGCTTTGGCTTCGCCGCCATCCGCGACGACGAAGCGGCAGCCGAAGCCTCGGGCGTGCCGACCTTGAGGCTGAAGTTGATCGCGACGGGATTATCGGGCGGATTCATGGGCATGGCCGGCGCGCCCTTGCCCTTCTATGTGACATATCTGGATCCCGCGTCGGGCTTCAGCCTGAACTACGCGGTGAATGCCATTGCCATGCCGCTGATCGGCGGCACCAGCAGCTGGCTGGGGCCCGTGGTTGGCGCCGTGCTGGTGGGCGGCCTTCAGGAATATCTGCGGGTGACGATTTCCTCGGCCGTCAATGTCCTGGTCGCGGGTGTGTTGATGGTCATGTTCGTGATCATCGCGCCGCAGGGTATCGTCGGCCTGTTCCAGAGGAAGCGGCGATGACCGCGCTATTGCACATCGAGGGCCTGGGCAAGCGCTTCGGCGGCTTCGTCGCATTGGACGGCATCGAGCTCGAGGTGCAGGACGGCGAGCGCCTGGGCCTGATCGGTCCGAACGGCTCGGGCAAGTCCACGCTGGTGAATTGCATTTGCGGTACCCTGCAGAACGAGCAGGGCAGCGTGCGCTTCGCCGGCGAAAAGCTCGACGGTTTGCTGGCGCACGAGCGCACGCGTCGTGGCCTGGCGCGCAGCTTCCAGCTGCCCCGCCCCTTCGCCAGCCTGTCATTGGCGGAGAACCTCCGCATTCCCATCCTCTATGCCGTGAACGCACGCAACGCTGGCGCGCTTCCGACAGCGGCAATCGACGCCCGCTGCCGGGGCTTGCTGGGCGAGGTGGGGCTGGCCGAGAAGGCCGACCGGCTGCCGCGCGACCTGACGCAGATCGAGATGCGCAAGCTCGAGCTTGCCCGCGCCATGGCAGCGGAGCCCAAGCTCCTGATTGCCGACGAGGCGATGGCCGGACTGTCGCACACCGAGGTCGACGAGATCATCGCCTTGCTGATCCGGCTGAATGGACAAGGCGTCACCGTGATCATGATCGAGCACATCATGCGGGCGGTAATGGAATTCTCCCAGCGGCTGGCCGTCCTGGTGGCTGGGAAGAAGATCGCCGACGGCGCGCCCAAGGATGTCGTGCGCGACGCCGAAGTGGTGAGGGCATACCTTGGCGAATAGCCTTACCGTGGCCAACGTGAACGCCGGCTACGGCTCGGTGCACGTGCTGCACGACGTGTCGCTGAGCGTCGGCGCCGGCGAGACTGTGGCGCTACTGGGCACCAACGGCAACGGCAAGTCGACCCTGATGAAATCCATCATGGGCATCGTGCGACCCTCGGCCGGCAGCATATCGGCCGTGATCGACGGCACGGCGCACGAACTGATCGGGCGCTCGACGGAGGAGATCGTCGATCTCGGCATCGCCTTCGTGCCGGAAGGGAGACGGCTGTTTCCCAAGCAGACCGTGACCGAGAACCTGCTGCTCGGCGCCTTCCGGCCAGCGGCACGCTCGGCGATCCACCGCAATCTCGATTTCTGCTTCGAGACCTTTCCGGTCCTCAAGGAGCGTGCCCGCCAGCTCGCCGGCAGCATGAGCGGCGGCGAGCAGCAGATGCTGGCGCTGGCGCGGGCGCTGATGTCGGCGCCGCGCATTCTGTTGGTCGACGAGCCATCGGTCGGCTTGGCGCCGCTGCTGGTCCGACGGACGATCGATAAGATCAAGGAGCTGAAAGACAGCTACAACCTGACCGTCCTGATGGCCGAACAGAATTTCACGCAGGCCATCCGCATCGCCGACCGCGGCTACGTCATCGTGCACGGCCAAATCGCCTTCGCCGGGGAATCGGCGGAGGCGCTGAACAACAATGAGCTTATCCGGGAATTCTATCTCGGCACCTGACAATGGGCCTTGCAGGCACATTGTCATCCTGAGGCGAATCCGAAGGATCCTCAGGCTTCGCTAAAGATCCCTCGTTTTGCTACAGGGCGTAGGCTACTACGCCCGCGATGACCCGCCGATGGCGCGTCATTTGGTCGGCGCGTAGGGATAGATGATGTTGCCGGTCTTGTACTTGGTCGGCCACAGGATCACCTCGGTCTTAGGATTCGTGAACTGCTCGACGCCGTTGCCCGAGATACCCTGGAACTGCACGGCCATGACCTGCGCCGTGGCCCATTCACCCTGGTCGTTGAAGGCGACGTCGCCGACCACGGTCTTGAAGGTGGTCTTGCGGGCATATTCGGCGAGCTTCTCGTCGTTGGTTCCGCCGGTCGCCTTCACCGCTTGTTCGATCACCTGCATGCGCGCGTAGGCAAAGGGCGGCAGGTAGTAGCCCAGCAGGTCGACACCGGCGGCCGCCGATTTCGTCTGGTACTTCTTCACGAAAGCGCGACCCTCGTCCGAGGCGAAGCCTGCCCATGGCAGCCAGAAGTCATAGACCACGATGCCGTTGAGCAGCGGCCCGAGCTGCGTCTTGATCGCCGTCGCCTGCAGGCCGACCATGCCGCCGCCGAATACCTTGGGCTTGAAGCCGATCTCATGGCTCGCCCGGATGATGCCGACCGAGTCGGCCGGATAGGAGCAGGCGAGGAAGATGTCGGGGTTTGTGGCGGCTATGGCGCGCATGATCGGCGTATAGTCGGCCGTCGTCGGCGGATAGGTCTTGTCGTAGACGACCTTGAGCCCCAGCTTCTTCATCACGGAGCGCGCGCCGTCCATGGCGTTGCGTGGAAACTCGGCGTCGGCGCCGCATATGGCCACGGTCTGCGGCTTGGGGTTCTGCGCGGCTGCCACCTCGAAGAACCCCTCGGCGAATGACTCCTTGGGCCGCGGTCCGCCGGTTGGCGTCATGGAGAAATAGCGCTTGTAGTGGAACTCGCTGTTCACTGCGAGCCCGAGCAACGAAAAGAACGTCCGGTCGTGCTGCATGACGATCGGCATCGCCGGCGCGATCATGTTCGTGGCGTAGCTGCTGGCGATGATGTCTACCTTGTCGACGTCCAGGAACTTGGTGTACAGGCCCGGCACCGTCGAGGGATTCGACTGATCGTCATAGTAGACCAGCTTCACCGGCCGACCGAGCAGGCCGCCCTTGGCGTTGATGTCCTCTTCCCATATCTGCATCGCCAGCAGCGCGGCCTTGCCATTGGGCGCCAGCGGGCCGCTCAGGCTCATGCTGAAGCCGATGGTGAATGGTTTGGCCTGGGCATTGACCGGGCCGGCGACAGTCGCGGCGGCGCCGGCCACGGCCAGCTTGTTGAAGGTACGACGCTCGATGAGCATGACTTGACCCTCCCTTGGATATCTTTTGATTGTATCTTTTGCGCGATCCTAGCCCGCGTCTCGGATATCCTCAAGTTGCGGCGGCAGGATAGCGGCGGGGTTCTGGATGCAGTTCGGTCTGTTCGGCGGGGCGCGGACGAAGCGGAGCGATGGCGCTGCCGACAGCCATGCCTATGGCGATTTCATCGCTTATGTGAGCGAAGCCGAACGTCTCGGATTTCGCAGCATTTTCCTCGTCGAGCACCATTTTACCGGGGCCGGCCAGATCTCGGCGTCACTGACGCTGCTCGCCTATCTCGCCGCCCGCACCCGTACCATGCGGCTCGGCACCGCCGTGATCGTGCTGCCGTGGCACAATCCCGTCCTGCTGGCCGAGCAGGCCGCCACGGTCGATCTTCTGTCGGATGGCCGCCTCGATTTCGGTGTCGGCAAGGGCTACCGGGCCGGGGAGTTTGCGGGCTTTCATATTCCGATGGGCGAGGCGACGGAGCGCTTCGACGAGGCGATCGAGGTGATCCGCAAGGCCTGGACCAGCGCCGGCCGCTTTTCGCACCACGGCAAGCGCTGGCGCTATGACGACATCGTGGTCGAGCCACAGCCGCTGCAGGTGCCGCATCCGCCGCTGTGGCTGGCGGCCGGCAGCCCCGATTCCATCCGCCGCGCCGCGCGCGAGGGTTATAACCTGCTGCTCGATCAGCTGGGTTCGATCGCCCTCACGGTCGAGCGCGTCGCGCTGTTCCGCGAGGAATGCCGGGCGATCGGCCGCGCCTACCATCCGGCCATGGTCGGCGTCACGCGCGCGTTGCAGATCGTGCGTAACGAGGCCGAGCTAAAAGCGGCCTACGAGACCCGCGCCCGTGTCGTGCGCACCATCGGCGACCTCGCCCGCGGCGGCGGCACGTCGGCGCCGCCCGAGCACGACGACGCGCCGCTGCTCGGCACGCCGGCCGAGATCGTGGCGCGGCTCGCCAAGCTCCAGGCGGGCGGCGTCGAGAATGTCCTGCTGGTCGATCCGGCGGCCAACGTCGAGTCGCTCAGAACTTTCGCCAGCGAGATCATGCCCGCAGTCGCCGACACCCGGAACGCCTCGCCGCTCGGATCCTATCGATCACCGCACCTCTGAACCGGCACGATTCCACGATCATCGCGGTGGCGTCCGGGCGGCGACCGAAATCGATATCGATCGCCGTGACGCCGATGTCGCGCGAGGGCGGAGATCGCCGACGGTGCCGGCCTTGCCGCCGTCACCGCGACCGGCGGTATCGTGCATGGGGCGATCGCCTTTCGAAGGCAAGACCGTGGCCGAGCTGCGGTCGAACGAGATCGTGAAGCAGCTCTATCTCGGTGGTGGGTAGGCAAGACGGCAGAAGCAAGCCGAGTTCACGATCGTGGTGGCGAGCCGATCTCGGCCAGCCAGATGGCGGCTGCCACGGCACCGCCGTCAGGGATACCGAGCACGCGCTCGCCGAGATAGGCGGCGCGGCCGAGGCGCGGATACATCCGTGCGGTCGCTGACGCGCCGTCGCTTGCCGCCTGAATGGCGCTCTGCCAGGCCGCCGCGGCGCCTGTGCCGGCATCGAGGGCCGCTCTGAAGGTCGTGGCGGCGGGCAGCAGGGCATCCAGCATGGTGCGGTCGCCGGCCTGTGCGCCGCCCAGTTCCGTGATCGCGGCCACAGCCGAAGCGAACGCCTTCGCCCAATCGCCAGGCTTCGGATTATCGGGCAGATCCCGTGCGGCGCGCATCAGGGCCGTCGCATAGAACGGGCCCGAACTGCCACCCATGGCCCGGCCCAAAACGGTTGCCATCTGCCTCAGGGCGACGGGAGGCGTGGCCCAGGCCGATTCTGGCAGGGCGCGGACGGCATCGGCGGCGCGCGCCATGCTCAATCCCAGGTCGCCATCGCCGGCAGCCGCATCCAGTTCCGTCAGTTGCCGCTCCGCTCCGCTCAGGGCATCGGCGATTCTCAACGCTGCACGACGCACGGTCTCGCCGGCCGGCGTCGGCGAAAGAGCGGGTGCCGCCACCGCCGGCGCTGCTGTAACCGTTCGAACGGCCCGCGCCTCGGCCAGGCGGCCACTGCCCGGCCAGGCCAGCGCCTCCGTCGGCGCATCCAGCCGCGCGAGCCGCGCGTCGTCGAGCACGAGGAGGCTGAGCGACACCCCGGGCATCTCGAGCGCCGTCAGCAGATTGCCCGACCAGGCGCGTGCCACATGGAAGCCGCGTGCGCGCAAGACGGACAGCGCCTGGCGCGCCACGATCGCCAGTTCCATCGCCGGCGTGCCACCCAGGCCGTTCACCAGCAGCGCGACACGGGCGCCGGGCGACGGCGCAAGGTCGGCCAGGATCGTCGCCAGAAGCTCGTCCACCACCTGGTCGGCGGGCGCGAGCTTCGCGCGCCGCGTCCCGGCCTCGCCGTGGATGCCGAGACCCAGCTCCATCTCGTCGGCGGCCAAAGTGAAGCCTGCGCCACCGCCCGGTACCGTGCAGGCGCCGAGCGCCACGCCCATGGTCCCCAGCATCGCCGCCGCCGCGCGCGCCTCGGCGGCCACGCCCGCGAGGTCGAGACCGGCAGCCGAGGCGGCGCCTGCCACCTTGTGCACCAGCACGGTGCCGGCGATGCCGCGGCGCCGCGCCGGCTCGACCGTGTCGCGCAGCGCCACGTCGTCGGCCACCACGACCGTTTCGACAGCAATGCCTTCGGCGCGCGCGAGCTCGGCGGCAAGGCCGAAGTTGAGGCGATCGCCGGTGTAGTTCTTGACGATCAACAGCACGCCGGCCGGACCGGAGACGGCGCGGATCG
>MEMN01000242.1:19288-22847 GCA_001767945.1 Alphaproteobacteria bacterium RIFCSPHIGHO2_12_FULL_66_14
CGTGTCCGCTGCCGCCGCCCGATACGAGAGCGACCTGCCGGGCGTCCGGCGGCGGCAAGCCGGCGCGCAGCACCACGTTCTCGCCCTCGAGCAGCACTTGCCCGGCGTTGAGGCCGACCTGGCCTTCGAGCATTTCGCGGACCACGGCGCGCGGGTCGTTCATCAGCTTCTTCATGTGATGCATGCCGCGGCTGTAAGGGGCGCCTCGCTGGCGGACAGGGCGGGATTCGAACCCGCGGTGGCTGTTACACCACGCACGCTTTCCAAGCGTGTGCCTTAAACCGCTCGGCCACCTGTCCGGGAGGCGCGGTCGGCCGCTCTTATAGCGCGGCAGTTGGCCAGAGCAACGGACAAGGGGCAGCGGACAAGGGGCAGCGGACAAGGGGCAGCGGCATCTTCCCCCGGCCCGCCGTCTTGGCTAGGGTGCCGGCCGCCATTTGGGGGATCGATGGTGGTGTTTCGCGTTTTGGGGTGGCTGCTGCTGGCCATGGCTGTGGCAGCGGTGGTGCATGATTGCCTGGCTTGGTGGACGGAAGGGACATTCCACCTGCTGGGGCTGGGGGACCTCTGGTCGCACCTCGACGTCGGTTCGCTGGGCGATGCCCAGTCCGCGATCCAGCGCCATCTGTCGATATCGCTGTGGAATTGGTTGGTGCGGCCGGTCCTTATGATTCCGGCCCTGGCGGCGTTCCTGGCCCTGGGTTTCGTTCTCTTGTGGCTGGGCGGGCGGGGCGGCCAAGGCACCGAACAGGGCTTCGTCATCGGCTCCAGGCCGCCCCGGCGCCGGCGCAGTCGCGGCCTCTAAGGCCGTCTAGCGGCTGTCCATCTTCAGGGCCGCGATGAAGGCCGACTGCGGGATTTCGACCTCGCCGATCTGCCGCATCCGCTTCTTGCCCTTCTTCTGCTTCTCCAGGAGCTTCTTCTTGCGGCTGATGTCGCCGCCGTAGCACTTGGCCAGCACGTCCTTGCGCATCGGGCTGATGGTCTCGCGGGCGACAACGCGGCCACCGATCGCCGCCTGGATGGCGATCTTGAACAGCTGGCGCGGGATCAGGTCTTTTAGCCGCTCGCAGAGCGCACGGCCGCGGCTCTCGGCGGCGTTCTTGTGCACGATCATCGACAGCGCATCGACCGGCTCGGCGTTCACCAGGATGGAAAGCTTCACCAGCTCGCTCTCCTCGTAGCCGTCCATCTCGTAGTCGAAGCTGGCATAGCCGCGGGTCACCGACTTCAGCCGGTCGTAGAAGTCGAACACCACCTCGTTCAGCGGCAGGCGATAGATCGCCATGGCGCGCGTGCCGGCATAGGTGAGTTCGATCTGCTGGCCGCGCCGGTCCTGGCAGAGGGTCAGCACGGAGCCGAGATGCTCGTCGGGCGTGATGATCGTGGCCTTGATCCACGGCTCCTGCATGGTCTCGATATGCATGGGGTCGGGATAGTCGGCCGGATTGTGCAGCTCCATCTCCGTGCCGTCGGTCATCTTGACCTTGTAGACGACGGACGGGGCGGTGGTGACGAGGTCGAGGTTGAACTCGCGCTCCAACCGCTCCTGCACGATCTCGAGATGGAGCAGGCCGAGGAAACCGCAGCGGAAGCCGAAGCCCAGCGCCGCGCTGGTCTCGGCCTCGAAATGGAAGGAGGAGTCGTTGAGGCGAAGCTTGGAGAGCGACTCGCGCAGCGTTTCGAACTCGGCGGCATCGGCCGGGAACAGGCCGCAGAACACCACCGGGACGCTGGGCTTGAAACCGGCCAGCATCTCGGTCGCGGGCTTGCGGTCGTCGGTGATTGTGTCACCCACCTTGCAGTCGGCGATGGTTTTGATGCCGGCGATGATGAAGCCGATCTCGCCCGGACCGAGCTCCGCCACGTCGGTGGCCTTGGGCGCGAAGATGCCGACCTTGTCGAGGTCGTACGCCGCGGCGGCCGCCATCATGCGGATCTTCATGCCCCGGCGCAGCACACCGTCCTGCACGCGCACCAGCGTGACGACGCCGAGATACGGGTCGTACCAGCTGTCGACCAGCAGGGCCTTCAGCGGTGCCTCGCGGCTACCCTTGGGCGCCGGCAGGCGCTTTACCATGGCTTCGAGCAGGTCGTCGATGCCGAGGCCGGTCTTGGCCGAGACCATGACGGCCTCGGACGTGTCGATGCCGATCACGTCCTCGATCTCCTTGCACACCCGCTCGGGATCGGCCGAGGGCAGGTCGACCTTGTTCAGGACCGGGATGATCTCGTGGTTTGCGTCGATCGCGTGATAGGCGTTGGCCAGCGTCTGCGCCTCGACACCCTGGCTGGCATCGACCACCAGCAGCGAGCCCTCGCAGGCGGCGAGCGAACGGCTCACCTCGTAGGCGAAGTCGACGTGGCCGGGCGTGTCCATCAGGTTGAGCACGTAGGTCTTGCCGTCCTTGGCCTTGTAGTTGAGGCGCACGGTCTGCGCCTTGATGGTGATGCCGCGCTCACGCTCGATATCCATCGAATCGAGCATCTGGTCGTGGAACTCGCGCTCGGTGACCGCGCCACAGGCCATCAGCAGCCGGTCGGCCAAAGTGCTCTTGCCGTGGTCGATATGGGCGATGATCGAGAAATTGCGGATCAACGACAGGTCGGTCATTTCACTCTAACCACGCAACACGGCGCCGGTTGCCTTTGCGACAGCCGCGACGATCTTGGCCGACACCGCCTCGATCTCCGCGTCGGTCAGCGTGCGCTCGACCGGCTGCAGGGTGACGGCGATGGCGATGGATTTCTTGCCTTCGGGCACGCCCTTGCCGGCGTAGAGATCGAACACCCGCGCGCCCGCGATCAGCGCCTTGTCGGCGTTGCGCGCGGCGCGGGCGATCTTCTCGGCCTCGACTGCGGCATCGACAAGGAAGGCGAAGTCGCGCTCGACCGGCTGGAAGGGCGAGAGCACGAGCTTCGGCCGTGCCTTGGTGGCTTTCGCCTTGGGCGGCGGTGGGGCGTCGAGGAAGACCTCGAAGACCGCGACGGTCTTGAGGTCGGCGGCGGCGGCGATCTCGGGATGCAGTTCGCCGAAGTGCGCCATCACGCGGTCGCCGAGCTTGATCGCTCCGGAACGGCCGGGGTGATACCAATCCGGCGCACCGGCTTGCGCAGACATGTTGTCGACCGGCGCGCCGATGCCGGCCAGAACCGCCAGTGCATCGGCCTTGGCGTCGAAGGCGTCGACCGTGCGAGTGGGCCCGGCCCAATTGCGCGGCACAGCCATGTTGTGGCGGAGCCCCGCGGCCACGGTGCGCTGGCCGGTGGGCGTCGCGTCCTTGTACTGCGGGCCGACCTCGAACAGCGCTGGATCGCTGAGGCCGCGCGCTTCGTTGCGTGTCGCCGCCTCGATCAGGTTGGGCAGGACCGACGGCCGCATGGTGTCGAGCGTGGCATCGATCGAGTTCAGGAGTCGCAGGTCGGGTTGACCGCCGCCGAAACGTTCCGCCTTCTTGCGTGGCAGGAACGACCAGGTAACGACCTCGTTCATGCCGCGCGCGCCCAGCGCACGGCGCGCCTGCGGCACGCGGCGCTGCATCGGATCGCGCACCGGCTT
>MEMN01000242.1:22865-24711 GCA_001767945.1 Alphaproteobacteria bacterium RIFCSPHIGHO2_12_FULL_66_14
AAGCCCCACACGCGGGTCACTTCTTCCACGAGATCGGCCTCGCCCACGATGTCGGGGCGCCACGACGGCACGCCGGCCGACCATGGGCCGGTCCCGCTGACGACGAAGCCCAGCTTGCCGAGGATTTCGGCGGTTTCCTCGGTTGGCACATCGATGCCGGTCAGGCCCTTCACGCGGTCCTTGCGCAGGTCGAAGGTGCGTTCCCAGACCGGCATGACGCCGCTGAAGACAATCTCACTGGTCTCGCCGCCGCACAACTCCAGGATCAGGCGAGCCGCCACTTCGGCGCCCCAGTGCACCGACTCCGGATCGACGCCGCGCTCGAAGCGGTAGCGCGCGTCGGACTGGACGCCGAGCTTGCGGCCCGACGCTGCGGTGCGGATGGGGTCGAAGTAGGCAACCTCGAGGAAGACTTCCGTCGTGTCGTCGCGCACGCCGGTGTCCTCGCCGCCCATGATGCCGCCGATGCCGTGCACGCCCTTGGAATCGGCGATCACGGCCATCGTCGGATCGAGCGTGTAGGTCTTGCCGTCGAGCGCCAGAACCTGCTCGCCCTCGCGCGCCTGGCGCATCACCAGGTCGCCGCTGAGCTTCTTCGCGTCGAACACGTGCAGCGGCCGGTTGAGGTCGAAGGTCACGAGGTTGGTGATGTCGACCAGGGCCGAGATCGGTCTGAGCCCGATCGCCTTCAGGCGGCGCTGCAGCCAGTCGGGCGAGGGGCCGTTCTTGATGTTGCGGAAATGCCGGCCTACCACAATGGGGCAGGGGCTGTCGGGCCTGGCCTCGTAGCCGTGCGTCCACTTGATCGGGCTCGGATAGCCGCCCTTGATCCTGTCCGCCTTCGGCGGCTTCAGCGTGCCGAGTCCTGCCGCCGCGAGATCGCGGGCAATGCCGTGCACGCCTAGGCAATCGCCGCGGTTGGGCGTCACCTTGATCTCGATCACCGCATCGTCGAGACCGAGTGCCTCGGCCGCCGGCGCGCCGGTCGTGGCGTCGGCCGGCAGGTCGATGATGCCGCTATGGTCGTCGCCCAGCTGCAATTCGCGCGAGGAGCAGAGCATGCCGTTCGAGTCCTCGCCGCGGATCTTGCTCGCCTTCAGCAGCATGTCGGTGCCGGGAATGTAGCTGCCGGTCGGGGCGAAGATCCCCTTCATGCCGGTGCGCGCGTTGGGCGCACCGCATACGACCTGAACGATGCCGGCGCCCGTATCGACCTTGCAGACGCGCAGCCGGTCGGCGTTGGGATGCTGGATCGCCTCGACGACATAGCCGACCACGAAGCCCTTCAGCGACTCGGCCGGATTGGCGATGCCCTCGACCTCGAGGCCGAGCATGGTGAGCGCATCGCGCACCTCGGCGATCGTCGCCTTGGTGTCGAGATGCTCCCTGAGCCAGGAAAGCGTGAACTTCATCGCCCGAGCCCTCCCGTCAGCGAGGGCATCTCGAGCGCCGAGAAGCCGTAGTGGCGCAGCCATCGCAGGTCGGAGTCGAAGAAGCTGCGCAGGTCGGGGATGCCGTATTTCAGCATGGCGATGCGGTCGATGCCCATGCCGAAGGCGAAGCCCTGGTAGATCGCGGGATCGAGGCCGCAATTGGCGATCGCCCGCGGATGCACCATGCCGCAGCCCAGGATCTCCAGCCACGAATCGCCGGCGCCGATCCGGAGCTCGCCGTCCTTCCACGAACAGCCGATGTCGACCTCGGCCGACGGCTCGGTGAAGGGGAAGTAGGAGGGCCGGAAGCGGATCGGCAGCTCGTCGACCTCGAAATAGGCACGGCAGAAGTCGTAGAGGCAGCCCTTGAGGTGGCCCATGTGCGTCGTGCGGTCGATCACCAGCCCCTCGAC
>MEMN01000242.1:24974-25088 GCA_001767945.1 Alphaproteobacteria bacterium RIFCSPHIGHO2_12_FULL_66_14
CGATGTCGGGACCGTCGGCCCAGGTGAAGCCCATCTCGCCGAAGATCGCCGCGAGCTCGTCCATCACCTGGCCGATCGGGTGCAACGTACCCTGGCCTTCCGGCCGCGCCGGCA
>MEMN01000242.1:25214-26330 GCA_001767945.1 Alphaproteobacteria bacterium RIFCSPHIGHO2_12_FULL_66_14
TGCGCTGCTCGGGCGCCATTCCGCCCAGGGTCTTCATCAGGCCGGTGACGCTGCCCTTCTTGCCGAGCACGGCCACGCGCGCGACTTCGAGCGCGGCCAGATCGGCTGCATCCTGCACGGCGCCCAGCGCCTCGCTGCGTATGGTCGAAAGGTCACTCATCCGTCGCTCTCTCCGAACCGAACACGAAAAAGGGAGCCTGCGGTCCAGGCTCCCTCTTTGCCGTCGCTGCCCGTTGCGCCGTCGTACGGCGCCGCGAACTTACTTGAGGGCGGGCCTACTTAAGAGCCGCTTGCGCCTGATCGACCAAAGCCTTGAACGCCGCCGGCTCCCGCACGGCGAGATCGGCCATGACCTTGCGGTCGACCTCGATCCCGGCCTTGAGGATGCCGTTCATGAACTGCGAGTAGGTGAGGCCATGCTCGCGGGTCGCGGCGTTGATGCGCTGGATCCACAGACCGCGGAACGCGCGCTTCTTGTTGCGGCGGTCGCGGTAGGCATATTGCAGGCCCTTCTCGACCTTCTCGATGCCGACGCGGAACGCCGCCTTGGCGCGGCCGCGATAGCCCTTGGCGAGCTTGAGAACCTTCTTGTGACGAGCGTGTGCAGCCACGCCCCGCTTGACGCGTGCCATGGGCTACCTCTCGTACGGAAAGAAGTTGCGCTTGATGATTCTTGTGTCCGGCTCGGACACGATGACCATCCCGGTCGCCTGGCGCAGGAAGCGGTTGCCCCGCTTGCTCATGCCGTGACGCTTGCCCACGACGCCATGCTTCACTTTGCCGGTGGCCGTGAAGCGAAAACGCTTCTTGGCCCCGCTCTTGGTCTTCATCTTGGGCATTTTTGTTCCTTTTCAAAGGGTTAGCGCCGGAGCGCGGGTCCCGGCCCGAAAGCCGAAAAGTCCTTACGAAGCAGCCGAGGCAATGCCCTTATTGGCCAGGTCACCCGAAGGAACGGCGCTTATAGCGACGCGGCCCAGTCCGTGCAAGCTCACCGGGATCGGGCAAAATGGCCGTCGGAGAGGGAATTTTCGCATGAAACTGGCAGGGAAAGTGGCGCTCGTGACGGGCGCGCAGCAGGGCATTGGTGCCGCCATCGCGGTGGCGCTGGCCGAGGAG
>MEMN01000242.1:26455-27168 GCA_001767945.1 Alphaproteobacteria bacterium RIFCSPHIGHO2_12_FULL_66_14
CGAGGCCATGGTGGGCGAGACCGTCCGCGAACTCGGTGCCCCCGACATCCTGGTCAACAATGCCGGAGTCTATCCCCGGGTACCGCTGCTGGAGATGCGCGAGAGCGACTGGGATTACGTGCTCGACATCAACCTGAAGGCCGGCTGCTTCGCCACCATCGCCATGGCCAAGGCGTTGATCGCCGCCGGCAAGACGGGCGGCGCTGTGATCAACCTCTCCTCGCAGTCCGTCCGAGGCGCCGTGCGCGGCGTGCACTACAGCGCCAGCAAGGGCGGCGTCGTTTCGATGACGCGCGCGATGGCGCTGGAACTGGCACCATACAACATCCGCGTGAACGCCATAGCGCCCGGGACCACCGATACCGCCCAGCCACGCTACGGCAACACCGACGCCGAACTGGTCGAGATGGCGCGCATGAACATTCCGCTCGGCGGCAAGCTCCTGACGCCGGACCAGATCGCCCGCACCGCCGTCTATCTCGCATCGGATGATTCGAGCGCAACCACGGGCCAGGTGCTGCACGTCAACGGCGGTTCCTACATGCCTTAATTGGCACCGACCGCCGGTCGATATTGACAGCGCCGCACGCCGGGCGTTGAGTTGTTGCGTCCACGTCAGACACGGAGGTTTTGATGCTTCCACCGGGTCAGCGTTCCGCAGTGACTGTTGGTGCAATCTTTCGGGCACCGGCATAGCGGAAACACACGAATGG